>NZ_NHSK01000100.1 GCF_016653355.1 Rhodoplanes elegans
CGCGGAAACCATCTTGGCCAGCGGCCGCGAGTGGCCGCACCGACAGGCCGAACATATGGACGCAAGCGATCCGATCCGTTCTGAAAATCTCTTGCTGCACGGGGGCCGTCCACATATGGGTCCCGGGTTCGGCGCTCGCGCGCCGCCCCGGGACGACGACCGCTGCGGAACCGAGGCCGCGCGGCTCGTCGCCTCCGGCGTCGATGTTCGTTCTGAGAAGGATCTCTTCACCATGTCGATCGAATCCCGCCTGCAGGAGCTCGGGCTCGTGCTGCCGCCGCCGCCGGCGCTGCCGCCCGGCACCGTGCTGCCCTTCGCCCCGGTGCGCGTCGTCGGCCGCCGGGCCGTGATCTCGGGCCATGGCCCGGTGCTGCCGGACGGCCGCCTGTGGGCGCAGCCCGGACGGGTCGGCGACGGCGTGTCGCTGGACGACGCCCGCGAGGCGGCGCGCCTCACCGGCCTGTCGATCCTCACGAGCCTTCGGCGCGAGCTGGGCAGCCTCGACCGCGTGACCGCCTGGGTGCGGGCGTTCGGCATGGTGACGAGCGCGCCGGGCTTCCAGGCGATGCCGGCCGTGATCAACGGCTTCTCGGACCTGATCCTCGCCGTCTACGGGCCGGAGCGCGGCCAGCACGCCCGCTCGGCGATCGGGGTGGCGGAGCTGCCGTTCGGCATCGCGGTCGAGATCGAGGCGGAGGTGGAGATCGATTGATTCGATGCTGTCATTCCGGGGCGGTGCAAAGCGCCGAACCCGGAATCCAGCCAACGATTCGGAGCTTGCCGCTGGATTCCGGGTTCGCGGCTTCGCCGCGCCCCGGAATGACGGCGTGGGACCGGACTTGGCGTGACCAGCCGCCTCACCGCGACGGCGGCGCCTTTGCGTCGCGCCGCGGCGGCGGCGGCAGCGTGTCGTCGTCCTGGATGGCCCGCCAGGCGGCGCCGTCGAGGTCGTCGTACTGGCCGGACTTCAGCGACCACAGGAAGGCGGCGAGCCCGCTCAGCCCGAGCAGCAGCGCGAGCGGCACCAGATAGACCAGGACTTCCATGCCGCCTCTCCGTGGCCTGCCTAGAGCGTCGGCTGGTGCGCTTGCGCGATGGTCCGCGCCGACGCACCGCCATTCGTCCCGACAACGTCCGCCGGCGCCTTCGGGTCCGCGCCGGCGCCGGGTCGCGACGCCTCGGCGCGGTCGCTCACCACCGCCTCGCCGGCGTCCCCCTTGGCGCGCAGCGCGTTGAGGATCACCAGCACCGAGGACCCCGACATCGCGAGCGCCGCGATCAGCGGGGTCGCGTAGCCCATGATCGCCACCGGCACCGCGATGGCATTGTAGACCACGGCGAGCCACAGGTTCTCGTGCATGATTCTTCGCGCCCGGCGCGTCACGGCCAATGCGGTCGCGACGGGGGCGAGGCGATCGCCCAGGAACACGGCATCGGCCGCCGCCTGGGTGAGATGGGCGGCCGTGACGGGCGACAGCGACACGTCGGCAGCGGCGAGCGCCGGAGCGTCGTTGATGCCATCGCCGACCATCAGGACCTTGCGGCCGCTAGCGCGCAGCGCCTCGACATGGGCGATCTTGTCGGCCGGGGTCGCGCCGGCCCGCACGGTCGTCACGCCGAGCTGGCGCGCCACATGGGCGACGGCCGCCTCGCGGTCGCCGGAGAGGATTTCGATCGCGTAGCCTTTCATCCGAAGCGCCGCCAACACCGCGGTCGCGTCCTCGCGAAGCCGCTGGCGCACGGCGAAGACGGCGGTGCGCGTCCCGTGTCGGAAGGCGATCACCGAGGCTTCCGGGTCGGCGGCGGCGATCCGGGCCGCCTCCGCCTCGACGCCGCACCAGGACGGGCGGCCGAGGCGCAGTTCGTCGCCGTCGAGGACGGCGCTCACCCCCTGCCCCGGCTCCTCGTGCGCGCCGTCGAGCGGCACCGTGGCGCCGGCAGCCTTGGCGATCGCCGCGGCGAGCGGATGCCGGCTGGTCAGCGCGAGCCGGCCGGCGAGCGCCAGCGTCTCCGGCGGAACCCGGCCCGCGTCGGCGAGCTCCGGCTCGGGCAGCGTCAGCGTGCCGGTCTTGTCGAGCACGATGGTGTCGACCGCGGCCAGCCGCTCGATGGCGTCGCCGGACGACAGGAGCACGCCGCTGCGGAACAGCGCGCCCGAGGCCACCACCTGGACGGCGGGAATCGCGAGGCCGAGCGCGCACGGGCAGGTGATGATCAGCACCGCCACGGCCGTGACGATGGCGAAGTGCCAGCTCGCGCCGAGCAGCACCCAGCCGATCACGGTGAGGAGCGCCGTGAGATGGACGACCGGAGCGTAGAGCCGGGCCGCCCGCTCGGCCAGCCGGACGTAGTGCGAGCGCGCCTCGACGGCGCGGTCGAGGAGCCGCGTCACCTCGTCGAGCAGGGTGCCGCGGTCGGCGGCGCCGACCCGCACCCGCAGCGTGCCGTTGACGTTGAGGGTGCCGGCATAGACCAGGGTGCCGCGCTCGGCCGTCACATGGGCGGTCTCGCCGGTGACCAGGCTCTGGTCGATCTCGGAGCGGCCGTCCTCGACCTCGCCGTCGACCGCGATGCGCTCGCCCGGCCGCACCAGCACGAGGTCGCCGGGCCTTATCGCCGCCACCGGCACCTCGCTGATCTCGCCATCGCCGACGAACTTGGTCGCCGTCTCGGCCTTGAGGGCGGCGAGGTTGGCGGCGACCGCGCGGGTGCGGCGGCGCATGTTCTGGTCGAGCCAGCGGCCGGCCAGCAGGAAGGTGAGCAGCATCACGGCCGAATCGAAATAGGCGTGCTCGGCATGGTGCAGGGTCTCGAACACCGACAGGCCGAGCGCGAGCAGCACGCCGAGCGTGATCGGCACGTCCATGTTGAGCCGGCCGGCCATCAGGGCGCGGGTCGCCGAGCGGAAGAACGGCTGGCCCGCATAGGCGACCGCCGGCAGCGCGATCAGGGCCGAGAGCCAGTGGAAGAAGTCGCGCTGCTCGGGCGTGATGTCGGTGACGTTGCCGGACCACACCGAGACCGACAGCAGCATCACGTTCATGGCCGCGAAGGCGGCGACGCCGAGACAGCGCAGCAGGAAGCGCGCCTCCTGATGCTCCTCCGATTCCATCCGGTGGCGGTCGAACGGATAGGCCTTGTAGCCGAGCTCGGCGAGACGGCCGACGATCGCCGCCGGCGCCAGCGTTTCGGACCCTTCGGTCTCCTGCCACTCGACCGCGACGCGGCCGCTGGTCAGGTTGGCGCGCGCCTGGGTGACGCCCGGCAGCACCCCGAGCCCGCCCTCGATCTCGAACATGCAGGCCGCACAGGTCATGCCGTCGACGGCGAGATCGAGCCGCGCGCGCCCGTCGTCGAGCGTCTCGACGAAATGGGTGAAGTCGGGCCGGGTGAGATCGGGGGTGTCGGTCATGTCGTCATGTCTCTGATGCGATGACGGCTGCACGATGACGGCAGTTTCACCTCTCCCCGCGCGCGGGGAGAGGTCGGGGTTCGCGCCGAAGGCGCGAAGTCCGGGTGAGGGGGCGTCTCCGCGAGTCTCGAGCGGGACGAGACGCCCCCTCATCCGGCACGCCGCTTCGCGGCGCGCCACCTTCTCCCCGCGCGCGGGGAGAAGGGCAAGCGCGCGTGTCCCGAGCCACCGAACAGAATCAGGGCAGCACGACGCGGTTCTTCGAGAGATAGACGCGGTCGCCGCCGCGGGCCGCCTCGATGACGAGGTCCCACTGGCCGGCGGCGACGTCCTCGGCCTCGCCGCGATAGATGCCGATGCCGCGCTCGGCGATCTCGAGGGTGCGGTCGTCGCGACGGTCGGTCGGCCGGGCGAGGCGCGCCGTGACGACGAGCCCGCTCACCGGCTTGTCGGTGGCGTCGCGCGCCTCGATGCGCACGCTCGCCTTGTGGCCGCCGTCGCGCTCGGCGACGCGCTCGACATGGGCGGCGACCTGCCAGCCGCGCGACACCTGCTCGTGCGCGGCGGCGATCTCCTTGTTGTAGGCGAGGCTCGCCCGATAGGCGCTGTCGACCACGGTGCCGGGCAGCGTGTCGACGGCGAGCTTCATCATCACGCCGTTGACGCCGATCACCACGCCGAAGAAGGCGAGGATGTAGATCGCCACCCGCCGGCCGGTCAGCGGCCGGCCCCCGCTCGCGGTCTCGGTCTCCGCGGTCTCGGTCTCCATGCGCGACGCTCCCTGTCCTGTCACGTTCGCCCTGTCACGGCTCGTTCCGGCACGGTCCATCCTGGACCCTGCGCGCGCTCGACGTCACGGCCCGAAGAAGTGATCGGTCGCGGTCGCGGTGTCGCCCGAGTCGACGTCGCGCGCCGTGAAGGTGATCGGGTTCGACGCGCCGATGCGAGCGCCCGGCGGCACCGTGACGAGCACGCGCACCTCGCGGGTCTGGTCGGGGCCGACCGCCACGATGGTGCGGCTCGCCGGCTCCTCGCCGATGACGTGCACGACCGGGATCGGCACGCCGGAGGCGGAGAGCTCGATGGTGCGCAGATCGGACCGCTTGTTGAGGAAGCGGATCGTGTAGGCGTTGCGCACCGAGCCGTCGGACAGGTTGACGAACAGGGGATTGCGGTCGTGCAGCACGTTGATGTCGATCAGCGTGCGGGTGGAGAGCGTGTAGAGCATCACGGCGCCGACCAGCGCGATGATGCCGGTGTAGATGATGGTGCGGGCGCGCACGAAGCGATAGACCGGCGCCTCGCCGGCCAGACGCCGGCCGATGTTGATGTCGTTGTCGTAGGCGATCAGGCCGGTCGGCCGGCCGATCTTCGACATGACGTTGTCGCAGGCGTCGATGCACAGGCCGCACTGGATGCAGCCGAGCTGCGACCCGTGGCGGATGTCGACGCCGGTCGGGCAGACCGCGACGCACTGCAGGCAGTCGACGCAGTCGCCGGCCTTCTCGCCGATCGCCCGCAGCTCCACCGCCTTCTTGATCGAGGTGCGGGGCTCGCCGCGGTCGTAGCGATAGGTGACGTTGAGGGCCCACTCGTCGGTCAGCGCCGCCTGGATGCGCGGCCACGGGCACATGTAGATGCAGACCTGCTCGCGCATGTGGCCGGCGAGCGTGTAGGTCGTGAAGGTGAGCGTGGCGATCGCCGCATAGGCGATCATCGGGGCCTGGAAGGTGGCGAGCTCCTTCACCAGCGTCGGCGCGTCGGCGAAGTAGAGCACCCAGGCGCCGCCCGTCCACCAGGCGATCAGCAGCCAGATCGAATGCTTGAGGGTGAGCTCGCCGACGCGGCGCGCCGTGAGGCCCTCCTTGTCCTTCTTCATGCGCTCGCGGCGGTCGCCCTCGATCCACCGCTCGACCGCGTAGAACAGGTCGGTCCACACCGTCTGCGGGCAGGCGTAGCCGCACCAGACCCGGCCGGCGACGGCGTTCAGGAGGAACAGCACCATCGCGGCGATCACCAGGAGGCCGGTGAAGTAGTAGACCTCCTGGGGCCACAGCTCGATGAAGAAGAAGTAGAAGCGCCGGTTCGGCAGATCGACCAGCACGGCCTGGCTCGGCGAGTTCGGGCCGCGATCCCAGCGCACGAAGGGCAGCAGGTAGTAGATGCCGAGGAACACCGCCATCAGCACCCATTTGACGGTGCGGAAGCGGCCGTGGACGCTCTGCGGAAAGTTCTTCTTCGCCGCGACGTAGAGCGGGGCGTCGGCGAGAGCGGCGACGGGCGGCTTGACGGGCATGTTCATGGGCGGGGGACCCTGTGCTCCGGTGGCGCACCCTGCGCACGTGGAGGATGCTCCGAGAAATGGACCGCCCCGGCCCCGGGCCGGGACGGTCCTGTCTTACGCCGCGGACGTGAACGCGGGGTTGATCATTCTCAATCTTGAATACGTTTACCGTCGCCCGGTCAACGTCCGCCGCCGAGCGTGTGAACGTAGACGGCGAGCGCCTTGATGGTCACCGGATCGAGGCGGTCGACCCAGGCCGGCATCACGCCGGCGCGGGCATTGGTGATCGTCTCGATCAGGCTCGCCTCGTCGCCGCCGTAGAGCCAGATGCGGTCGGTGAGGTTGGGCGCCCCGAGCTCGGTGTTGCCCTTGCCGTCGTCGCCGTGGCAGACCGCGCAGTTGTCGGCGAACAGCTGCTTGCCGGCGGCGAGGTCGACGCCGGCCCGGGTCGGCTGGCCCGACAGCGAGCGGACGTAGTTCGCCACCTGGACGATCTCGTCCTTCTTCAGGGTGCCGTCCTTGCCGAAGGCCGGCATCTGGTTCTCGCGCGCCTGGGCGTGGCCGGAGCGGATGCCGTACTGGAGCGTCTGGTGGAGAGCGTCGAGCGTGCCGCCCCAGATCCAGTCGTCGTCGTTGAGGTTCGGGTAACCCTTCGAGCCGGTGGCGCCGGTGCCGTGGCAGGGCGCGCAGTTGTCACCGAACGCGGCCCGCCCCTGCGCCCGCGCGAAGGCGAGCAGGTTCGGATCCTTCTCGATGTCGGCGAGGTCGGCCTTGGCGAGCGCCGCCGCCTTCTCGCCGCGGAGCTGCTGGAGCGCCACCATGTCGGCCCGGACATTGGCGCGCGACGAGTAGCCGATCACGCCCGCCGTGTAGGACGACACCAGCGGCCACGCCGGATAGACGATCCAGTAGCCGAACGCCCAGATGCAGCAGGCATAGAACGTCCACAGCCACCAGCGCGGCAGCGGGTTGTTCAGCTCCTTGATGCCGTCCCACTCGTGACCCGTGGTCGCGATGCCGGTGACGGCGTCGATGTCTTGCTTCGCCATGGTCTCTCAGTCCTCCCGCAGAGGCATCTTGGCCGCGTGGTCGAAGGCCGCGCGATTGTGCGGCCACAGCGCGTAGGCGAGCACCGCCACGAACAGGAGGACGAAGAACGGCGTCCACCAGTTGGCGACGAGGTGGCCGATCAGGGACAGTCCGAATTCCGGTTTCATGGATCCCCTCTCAGCGCAGGTTGGCTTTGTCGTCGTAGAGCTTGAGATCGACCAGCGTGCCCAGCATCTGCAGATAGGCGACGAGGGCGTCCATCTCGGTGACGCGCGACGGGTTGCCGTCGTAGTCGCGCGCCGTGCTCTTCGGGTAGCGGCCCTGGAGGTCGGCGACGGCCGGATCGTCGAGCGTCGCCTGGATCTTGAGGTCCTTGGCGGCGTTCTTGATCTGATCGTCCGTGTAGGGCACGCCGACGATCCGCAGCGTCTCCATCTGGGCGGCGACCGCCTTGGGATCGAGCTCGGTCTTCGCCAGGAACGGATAGCCCGGCATGACCGACTGCGGCACCACGGCGCGCGGGTTCTTCAGATGGGCGACGTGCCACTCGTCCGAGTACTTGCCGCCCACCCGCGACAGGTCCGGCCCGGTGCGCTTCGAGCCCCACTGGAACGGATGGTCGTACATCGACTCGGCGGCGAGCGAGTAGTGCCCGTAGCGCTCCACCTCGTCGCGCAGCGGACGGATCTGCTGCGAGTGGCAGGTGTAGCAGCCCTCGCGGACGTAGATGTCACGTCCGGCGAGCTCGAGCGGGGTGTAGGGCCGCATGCCCTCCACCTTCTCGATGGTGCTCTTCAGGTAGAAGAGCGGGGCGATCTCGACGAGACCGCCGATCGAGATCACCAGCAGGATGCCGATGAGGAGGAGAATCGAGTTCTTCTCGAGGATCTCGTGCTTGGCCATGAGCGACATGGTCGTTCCTCCTTCACTCGGCCGGCTGCAGGGCGGGCCGCGCGACGGGGGCCGGTTCGCCCGACCGCACCGTCATCCACACGTTCCACGCCATGATCAGCGAGCCGAGGACGAACAGGGCGCCGCCCAGCGCACGCGTCGCGTAGAACGGATGCATCGCCTCGACCGTCTCGATGAACGAGTATTCGAGGAAGCCGAGCGACGTGTAGGCGCGCCACATGAGGCCCTGCAGGATGCCGGACACCCACATGGCCGAGACGTAGAGCACGATGCCGATGGTGGCGAGCCAGAAGTGCCAGTTCACGGCCTTGAGGCTGTAAAGCTGCTTCTTGTGCCACAGCCACGGCACCATGCAGTAGATGGCGCCGAACGAGACGAAGCCGACCCAGCCGAGCGCGCCCGAATGGACGTGGCCGACGGTCCAGTCGGTGTAGTGGCTGAGCGAGTTCACGGCCTTGATGGACATCATCGGCCCTTCGAAGGTCGACATGCCGTAGAAGGCGACCGAGACGACCATCATGCGCAGAACCGGATCGGTGCGCAGCTTGTCCCACGCCCCGGACAGCGTCATCAGGCCGTTGATCATGCCGCCCCAGGACGGCATCCACAGCATGATCGAGAAGGTCATGCCGAGCGTCTGCGCCCAATCGGGCAGCGACGTGTAGTGGAGATGATGCGGGCCGGCCCAGATGTAGAGGAAGATCAGGGCCCAGAAGTGCACGATCGACAGCCGGTAGGAGTAGACCGGCCGCTCGGCCTGCTTCGGCACGTAGTAGTACATGATGCCGAGGAAGCCGGCGGTGAGGAAGAAGCCCACCGCGTTGTGGCCGTACCACCACTGGAACATCGCGTCCTGCACGCCGGACCAGACGATGTAGGACTTCGAGCCGAACACCGAGACGGGCAGCGTCGCGTTGTTGCCGAGATGCAGCACCGCGATGGTGACGATGAAGGCGAGATAGAACCAGTTGGCGACGTAGATGTGCGGCTCTTTGCGCTTGATGATCGTCGCCAGGTAGACGAGCAGATAGACCACCCAGACGATCGTCAGCCACAGGTCCGCGTACCACTCGGGCTCGGCGTATTCCTTGCCCTGGGTGACGCCGAGCAGATAGCCCGTGCCGGCGATGACGATGAAGAAGTTGTAGCCGAGAATCACGAACCACGGCGCCATGTGGCCGGCGAGCCGCGTGCGGCAGGTCCGCTGCACCACGTAGAAGGAGCTCGCAAGCAGCACGTTGCCGCCGAAGGCGAAGATCACGGCCGAGGTGTGCAGCGGCCGCAGGCGCCCGAAGTTCAGGAACGCGAGGTCGAAGTTCAGCCACGGATAGGCGAGCTCGAGCGCCACGTAGAGGCCGACCGTGAAGCCGGCGACGCCCCAGAACACCGCCGCCGCCGTGGCGAACTTGATCGGGCCGTCGTTGTAGTTGATGCGGCCGTCGTCGGTCGCCTCGCCGGGCAGCACGGACGGACGGTTGAAATAGCCCCGGAAGATCAGGAACACGGCCGCGACGCTCGCGGCCGCCGACAGATAGGCATGAAACGCGAACGGCGCGTCCTGCGCCTTGGCTGCTCCGATCAGACAGAGCAGTGTCGTCACGGCGAAGACGAACGCGAGTCCGCCTTCCCCGAATGTCATGGTCTTGCGAACCGTCGATTGAGCCATGGATGGGGCCTTGGGTTGCGGCGTTACAAGATCGGGCTGAATTGAAGAGCGTCCAGGACTAGTCAGGATGCTCGCGCTGCACGCATTGATGAAAGTCAATCGGACCGAGTGTCAGAGCGACTTGATTGTCCAGTTTACTTGACAATGCTGTCGTCTCCGCCGTCCTTCCGCAGTCTTCGGACGTATCGGATCACCACCGGCAGCGTCACCGACACGGCGAAGAAGCGCGCGATGTGGTGCGCGCCGACGAAGACCGGGTCGATGTGCAAGGCGAGCGACAGCACCATCATGGCGTCGATGGCGCCGGGCGAGAACGCGACCGTGAGGTCGCCGAGCGGCAGGTGCAGGACCGGCACGAGGGCCAGCACGAACGCCGCCGTGACCGCGACCGCCACGGCGAAGGCGCCGAGCCCGGCGCCCAGATAGGTCAGCAGCAGACCCGTCGACGTGTTGGTGAAGCGCGATCCGGAGATCGCGCCGAGCCCGATCATGCCGCCGATCGTCGCCCAGGCCGGCAGCGTCACGGTGATCAGCTCGGTGCCGTGCAGCACGGCCGAGACCGTCATCGGGCCGATCAGCAGGCCGCCCGGAAATCCGGTGCGCATCAGGAGGAGCCCGACCCCGAGCGCCGTCGCGACCAGCACGGCGAGCTCGCCGGGAGCGGCGAACAGGCTCGACGGCGGCGCCGCGAGCCTCGTCGGTCCGCCGTGGCCGAGCGCGGCGAGCGCCACCGGCACGCCGACCGTCAGAATCACCACCCGCAGCGACTGCACCACGGCGATGCCGCGGACGTCGCACTTCTCCTCGACCGCGTGCGCGAGCACCTGGGAGAGCGCCCCGGGCACGGCCGCGAACATCGCGGTCATCGTCTCCCAGCCGTGGACCTTGCGCAGATAATACGTGGTCGCGACCGTGACGCAGGCCGACGCCGCGACGACGGCCGCGATGCTGATCGGCCAGGCCGCGATGCCACGCAGAGAGGCCGGGTTGACGACGCTGCCGAGCGACAGGCCGACGATCACGAAGCAGGCGCGCGCGAGCGGGCGCGGCACGCCGCACGGGCGGCCGGCGATCGCGGCGGCCGCGACCGCCACCATGGCGCCGGCCAGGAAGGCGGCCGGGATGTTGGCGAGATAGAACAGACCCGCACCGGCGGACGCGATCGCGAATGTCTCGGCGAGATTACGACAATCGCGGAGCGAGAACTTCGAGCCCGAGGGTGGGCGCACGGGATCAGGCGAACGCGTCTGCATGGGGGTCCTGCGTCTCGCCGCTCTCTTAGAGCATTTCAGACGGAGTGCGAACTGTTCTTATGAGAATGTCGCAAGGTCGGCGCGGCGCGACGCCACGTTGTGGAGATCTCGATCGCCACGACGCGCAGGGCGCGAACACGCAGCCGCGCGAACACGAGACAGCGCGAACACGAGACGGCGCGAAAAAAAAGCGCCGTACGAATCGTACGGCGCTTCGAGTTGAAGAGGACCATCCGGGGAGGAGATGGACGGTCGCTCCGAAAGCTTGGCGGATCGGCGCGCGATGGCCGGCGCCGGCCTGGCTGCGCGCCGGCGCGGTCACGCCGGTCGCGGCACCCGCGTCAGTGCGCCTTGTTCAGTGCGCTCCGGTGAGCTGACAGATGCGGCAGACGTCGTGGACCCGCACCTCTTCCTGCTTGTCGATCGCGATGATGCCGCGACGACGCAGCTCCGAGAAGGCGCGCGAGACGGTTTCCAGCGTGAGGCCGAGATAGTCGGCGATCTCCTGGCGGGTCATGCCGAGGCGAACGACGGCCGAGTCGCCGCCGCAGCGCGGACCCGAGCAGTTGAAGCCGCCGCGGCCCGGCACGCAATGCATGACGAAGGTGGCAACCCGCTCCAGCGCCGACTTGCGGCCGAGCAGCACGGCATGCTCGTGCAGGGCGCAGAGCTGGGCGTGGACGTGGCCGCTGAGCCGACGCAGCAGCTCGGGCGAGTGCTCGACCGCGGCGCGCTCCCACGCGATGATGTTGCAGGTGACCAGCGTCTCGGCCGAGCAGTCGTACACGGGCAGCGCGGACAGGCCGAACACGTCGCCGGCGGAGAGCAGCTCGACCACCTGACGGCGACCGTCGGGCAGGAGCTTGTAGAGCATCACGGCGCCGTCGACGAGCTGATACATCCGGTCGGCGCGGTCGCCCTCGCGGAAGATGTGGGCGTGCTGACCGACGCGCTGGCGCTGTCCGTGGGGTTCCTCGTCGCGGCGGCTGGCGGCCGGAGCGGGCGCGGCGCGGTGGGACGTCGGGAGCCGACAGGGCGACTCGACCGCAACGGAAATGGATCGCTGTGCGATGGCTGGCTTCATGGGGGTCCTCGCCGGACGAGCCGGGGGTTGAAACGCTCGGCAGCGCAATGGGACATTACCGGAGCTGATCGCCGAGGCGTAATCTGGCATGAATGCTTACGGAGAAACCCTTATCGTAAAAAGCCCTTATGTTTCAGTATGTTGCACGGCACGATGAAGGGCCCGAAACGGGCGTTTCGGGCGCCTTCGAGACGATCTGGAAGACGTGGATTTCAACCGTGCGATTGAGATTGCACCGCACCCAACGACTGTCAAGCGCGCCTTACGTTCGGTCGCCGCCCCGACGTCTCGAACTTTCGCCGTACGCACTTGTGCGGAGGGGCTTTCCGAGGGCGTCTCGATCGGCCGTTGCGGCGCTGGATTAGTCCCGAGGTCGGGGCCGAAGCTCCAATCCATCATACTGCGAAACGGCGGGAGCTTTGCAGAAATCGTCATTCCGAGCGCGTCGAAGGCGTCGAAGGCGCGAATCCGGACTTCGGCGACGAACTCGTCCTTCCGGGATGGAGCCCGGGTTCGGTGCGAAGCCTGTGCCCGAACGGCTCAAGGTGCCGATCCGGATGCGCCGCCGCGGGACGAGCGAGTGTTGCAGAACCTCGCCTGCGCGGCCGCGGCCGACGATCTCGCCGCACGCGCCGCGCGGGAGCGCCGGTCAGGAGGAGCGCAGGGTCAGGAGCGCAGGGTGGCGAGCTGCTGGGTGATGGCGCCGTGCGACAGCGGCTTGCGGATGATGCTCATCTCGCCGACGCCTTCGAGGCCGCGGAGCTGCAGGTCGATC
Organism: Rhodoplanes elegans; assembly: GCF_016653355.1. GTDB lineage: Bacteria > Pseudomonadota > Alphaproteobacteria > Rhizobiales > Xanthobacteraceae > Rhodoplanes > Rhodoplanes elegans. Next base: position 12,437 of record NZ_NHSK01000100.1, read on the forward strand.
GTGTTCTGCGACTGGCCCGACATCGCGACGATTCGGGGCGGGTCCTTCAGGCCGTTCAGCCAGCGAATCAACTCGGCGCCGCTGATGCCCGGGAGAATGAGATCGACGAAGACGATGTCCTTGGCGGCCGGCGGGCCGGCGCGGAAGAAGTCCTCCGCGTCGGCGTGGCACACGACTTCGAACCCCAAATGCTCCAGAAGGATGGCGAGCGAGTCGCTCACCCCCGGATCATCTTCGACGACATGCACGGCCATGACAGAACCCAACAGCTCGCAGCCAGCCCACGAGCTGCCTTGCCTCTCAACATCGGAGCACCTCGCCAAGGGCTCAATTCGTAGTACAACGCTAAGCAATATTACTTAGCGCTCCGAGAGGAGGTCTGCGAGCCTGGGACAGAGCGACGAGGCGGGACGCTCAGGCGTTGCGGGGGGACTCCGACAGGACGATGCGGACGAGGTCGGCGGCGTTCTTGGCGCCGAGCTTCTCCATGATGCGGGCGCGGTGGACCTCGATGGTGCGCGGGCTGATGCCGAGCTGGCGCCCGGCCTCCTTGTTGGAGGCGCCCGCCGCGATGAGGTTGAGCACCTCGCGTTCGCGCGCGGTGAGGAGGTCGCTGCCGGGGAACTGGGTCAGCGTCTCGCCGAGGCCGGCACGCGCCTGCCGCCGGCTCGCCGCCTCGATGGCGTCGCGCACCCGGTTGACCACCGTCTCGGCGTCGAACGGCTTCTCGATGAAGTCGAAGGCGCCGTTCTTGATCGCCTCCACCGCCATCGGGATGTCGCCCTGGCCGGAGATGATGAACACCGGCGCTGGGTAGTTCTTGGCGTTGAGCTCCTTGAGGATGTCGAGCCCGGACCGCCCCGGCATGTGGACGTCGAGGATGATGCAGGCCGGCGCCCGCGAGCGCACCGCCGCCAGGAAGGAGTGCCCGTCCGCGAACGTGGTGACGTGATAGCCTTCCAGGGTCAGCACGACCGAAAGCGCGTCGCGGACCGCGGGATCGTCGTCGATGATGTGGATCTCACCAGCCGCGGTGGCGTTCTGACCCATTGTGTCCGTCCTTGGTTGCTGTCGTCGCGCCCGAGCTCGCCTCGTCCGGCAGCGGCAGCGGCAGGAGCAAGGTGAAGCAGGCCCCCCGCCCCCGACCTCCCGGATCGACGATGAGATCGCCGCCGTGGGTCTGAGCGATAGATTTCGAAATGGCAAGGCCGAGTCCGAGCCCTTGGCTCTTGGAGGACGAAAAAGCCTTGAACAATTCGGAAATGCCGTCCGGAGGGATGCCGGGACCGCTGTCGAGCACGCTCAGCCCGACGCCGTCGGGCCGCAGCCGGGTCGACACCCGCACCACCTGGACGTCGCAACCCTTGATCGCCTCGATCGCGTTGCGCACCAGATTGACGACGACCTGCTGGATCTGGACCGGGTCGACCATCACGTTCGGCAGGCCGGACGCGAGGTCGCGGACGATGCGGGTGCCGGGCGCGCTGCCCAGCACGGTGAGCTCCAGGGCGTCCTCGATCAGCGGGTTGAGCTCGACGCTCTTGCGCACCGGATCGCGCTTCTCGATGAACTGGCGCATCCGCTGGATGATGCTGCCGGCCCGCTCGGCCTCGCGCACCGCCTTCTCGAGAATCGCCATGACGCTGGTCGGGATGGCGCCGGCGGCGCCCTGCTTGGCGCAGGAGCGCTCCACCGCCTGGAGATAGAGCATCACGGCGGTCAGCGGCTGGTTGAGCTCGTGGGCGAGCGCCGCCCCCATCTCGTCGACCGCCGAGACGCGCGCCATGCGCACCAGATTGGCCTGCAGCTGCGCGAGCCGCTGCTCGCTCTCGTTGCGGGCCCGCAGGTCGCGCATGATGCCGATGAACTGGCGTCCGGCCGACGTCACCGCCTCGCCGACCGACAGGTGGATCGGGATGACGGTGCCGTCGCGATGCTGCGCCGGAACCTCGCGGCCGATGCCGATGATCTTGCGGTGACCGCTCGCGATGTAGTTGCCGATGTAGCCGTCGTGCGCCCGCGAGTGATCGTTCGGCATGATGGTCGAGACGTTGCGGCCGAGCATCTCGACCGCCGTGTAGCCGAACAGGCGCTCGCACGCCTTGTTGTAGGTGAGCACGATGCCGCGCTCGTCGACGCCGATTCGCGATCCTGGCGATCATGCTGCTCGCCTATCTGTACCACCGCTCGGCCGGGCTGGCGCAGCTCGCCTCGATCGGCCTCCTGTCCTTCGCGGCGATCAGCCAGCTCGCGCCGGCCTTCTTCGGCGGCCTGTTCTGGCGGCGGGCGACGGCGCGCGGCGCGGTCGCCGGCATGCTGGTGGGCTTCGCGGCGTGGACCTGGACGCTGCTGCTGCCGAGCTTCGTCGCCGCCGGCATGATCGACCGCGACATCCTGGTCCACGGGCCGTTCGGCATCGCGCTGCTGCGCCCGGAGGCGCTGCTCGGTCTCGACCTGCCGCCGCTCGTCCACGGCGTCGTCGTCAGCCTCGTCCTCAACGTGCTCACCTACGTGGCGGTGTCGCTGCGCCAGGCGCCTTCGGCGATCGAGCGGCTGCAGGCCGACATCTTCGTCCCCTCGCGGCTCACCCCGACGACGCCGAGCTTCCGGCTGTGGCGCTCGGCCGTGACGGTCGGCGAGCTGACCACCACGGTCGCGCGCTACATCGGCGAGGAGCGCACCCGCACGGCCTTCGAGACCTTCGCGGCGTCGCGCCGGATGCCGCTCGATCCCAAGCAGGAGGCGGACTTCCAGCTCCTCCAGCACGCCGAGTTCCTGCTCGCCTCGGCGATCGGCGCCGCCTCGTCGCGGCTCGTGCTGTCGCTCCTCCTGCGCAAGCGGCTGATGTCGACCAAGGCGGCGCTCAAGCTGCTCGACGACGCCAACGCGGCGATCCACTACAACCGCGAGATCCTGCAGACCGCGCTCGATCACGTCCGCCAGGGCATCGCGGTGTTCTCCAAGGAGATGGCGCTGGTCTGCTGGAACCGGCAGTTCGGCGAGATCCTCGACCTGCCGCCGGCGCTGGTGCGGGTCGGCACCACGCTCGACGACGTCCTGCGCTTCAACGCCGCCAAGGGCGCGTTCGGGCCGGGCGAGGTCGACACGCTGGTGCGCGAGCGGGTCGGCCGCTACGCCACATTGGCCGAGCCGTTCCTGGAGCGCTTCCCGGCCCGCAGCCTGATCATCGAGGTGCGGGTCGCGCAGATGCCGGGCGGCGGCGTCGTGGTGACGCTGACCGACATCACCCCGAGCGTCGAGGCGGCCGAGGCGCTGGCGCGGGCCAACGACGAGCTCGAGCACCGGGTGCGCGAGCGCACCGCCGAGCTCGAGCGGCTCAATGCCGAGCTCGCCGACGCCAAGGCGGCGGCCGAGAACGCCAACCTCTCGAAGACCCGCTTCCTCGCCGCGGCGAGCCACGACATCCTGCAGCCGCTCAACGCGGCGCGCCTCTACGTGACCAGCCTGGTCGAGCGCCAGCCGACCGGCGAGGAGGCGCGGCTCGCCGGCCATGTCGACGCCTCGCTCGAGGCCGTCGAGGAGATTCTCGGCGCGCTCCTCGACATCTCGCGCCTCGACACCGGCGTGCTGAAGACCGAGATCACGACCTTCGCGGTCGACGACCTGTTCCGCCAGCTCGAGGTGGAGTTCGCCCCGCTCGCCCGCGAGAAGGCGCTGTCGCTGCGCTTCGTGCACAGCCGCCTGGTGGTGCGCTCCGATCGCCGGCTGCTGCGCCGGCTGGTGCGCAACCTCGTCTCCAACGCGATCAAGTACACCGAGCACGGCCGCGTGCTGGTCGGCTGCCGGCGCCAGGGCGCCGCCGTGCGCATCGACGTCTACGACACCGGCATCGGCATCGCGAGCGCCAGCCAGCGCGCCATCTTCGAGGAGTTCCACCGGCTGGAGCGCGGCGCCATGGTGGCGCGCGGCCTCGGGCTCGGCCTGTCGATCGTCGAGCGCATCGCCCGCGTGCTCGACCACGAGATCGCGCTGCGCTCGGAGGTCGGCCGCGGCTCGCATTTCTCGGTGACGCTGCCGCGCGCCGCCGTGGCGATGCCGGAGCCGGCCGAGACTCAGGCCGTGCGGGCGCAGGGCCACCTCGCCGGGTCGATCGCGCTGTGCATCGACAACGAGCCGGCGATCCTCGACGGCATGGAGACGCTGCTGTCGGGCTGGGGCTGCGAGGTGCTGAAGGCGCCCGATCTCGACCGCGCCATCGCGGCGGTGGAGCGCAGCGGCCGGCGACCGACCGTGCTGCTGGTCGACTATCACCTCGACATCGGCAACGGCATCGACACCATCGTGGCGCTGCGCCGGCGCTACGGGGAGTCGCTGCCGGCCATGCTGCTCACCGCCGACCGCACCCGCGAGGTGCGCGACACCGCCCGGATGCTCGACATCCGCATCCTCAACAAGCCGGTCCGCCCCGCCCCCCTGCGCGCCCAGCTCGCGCAGTGGCAGGCGCTCCGGGTCGCGGCGGCGGAGTGATCAGGCGGGTTATGGAGGCGTTCCTTGCACCTCTCCCCGCTGCGCGGGGAGAGGTCGACATTCGCGCGTCCAGCGCGGATGTCGGGTGAGGGGGCGTCGCCGCGGGTTTGAGCTTTACGGAGGCGCCCCCTCACCCGACTCGCCGCTGCGCGGCGAGCCACCCTCTCCCCGCCAGCGGGGAGAGGGAAGCCGCCCGACCCTCAATGCGGGGCGGCTGCCGTGGCCGGGGGCCACTGGCCAATCTCGATCTTGGAGGCGGCGATGACGGCCTGGGTGCGGCTCTCGACCCCGAGCTTCTGCAGGATCGCCGAGACATGCGCCTTCACGGTCGCCTCCGACACCGACAGCTCGTAGGCGATCTGCTTGTTGAGCAGCCCCTCCGACAGCATCATCAGGACGCGCACCTGCTGCGGCGTCAGCGTCGCGAAGCGGGCGAGCGCCGCCGAGGCCTCCGGGTCGGCGCTGGCGTCGAGGTCGATGTCGGGCGGCGTCCACAGGCCGCCCTGCAGCACCGCCGTGATGCCCTGGCGCATGACGTCGACGCCGAGCGTCTTGGGAATGTAGCCGGCGGCGCCGAAATCCATGCAGCGGCGGATCACGCTCGGGTCGTCGGTCGCCGAAACGACCACGACCGGCACGCTCGGATACTGGGCGCGCAGATAGAGCAGGCCGGAGAAGCCGCGCACCCCGGGCATCGCGAGATCGAGCAGGATCAGGTCGACGTCACCGCCGCGATCGAGGATCTCGGAGATCTGATCGAACGATCCGGCCTCGGCGATCTCGACCTTCTCGAACAGCCCCGCGACCGCCTCCCGCATGGCGCCCCGGAAGAGCGGATGGTCGTCGGCGATCACCAGCCGGTAGAACGTGATGTCACTCAAGTCGAATCCTGCCCCTTGATCCGGGCGTGTCGTGCGCGGCGCGACCGGTGCGTCCGGCCCGCGGCCTCCGCCCGCTTACGCCATCATAGGACAAATGCACGCACCACCCAATCGGGGCTTGTGCCGATCGTCAAGCCAAATTGACGCCTCGGGCTACCACCGTGGCCGCGGTCTCGCGCCGTGCGCCGCCAGCCGCGACGGCTCAGGACGTCTCGCCCAGAAATTGCAGCACGACCTCGCGTCGATGCGGCCGCGCCCGGTGCTCGGCGACGTAGATCCCCTGCCAGGTGCCGAGCGCGAGCCGGCCGCCGACCACCGGGACGGCGAGCGACACGCCGGTCAGCAGCGTCTTCACATGCGCCGGCATGTCGTCCGGCCCCTCGGCTTCGTGCACCCAGCCGGCATCGCGCGGAGCGAGCCGGTCGAGCGCCGTGACGAGGTCGGTGCGGACGTCCGGATCGGCGTTCTCCTGGATGGTCAGCGACGCCGAGGTGTGGCGCATGAACAGGAGGAGCGTGCCGTGGCGGCCGCCGACGCCTTCGACGAAGCGCCGCGCCTCGTCGGTGATGTCGACGAAGCCCTCGCCCTTGGTCGCGACCGTCAGGGTCGCGGTGGCGACCGTCGCCACCGCGGCAGTCCGAACCGGGCTCAGCGTTCCGGGCATTTTTTCTCCTTCGTCATTCTCATCGTCGCCGGCCCGAAACTCCGCTCGTGCCCGCGCAGGCGGGCACGGGTCGAATTCGGGTCCGAAGCCTCTCCGCCGTCGTGCTCCGCGAAGGCGGAGCACCCAGTACGCCGCAGCGATTCGACTGAAACAACCGAGGCCAGTGGATACTGGGTCGTCCGCCTGCGCGGACGACGACCACCGAGAGGCTGTGCTTTCACTCCTCTCGGCTCGCGCCTACACCCCTCACGTCTTGCCGAGGTCGCGCTGCAGGCTGGTCATCATCTCGATCAGCCGCCGCCAGGCGCGCTCGACGAAGTTGAGCGCCCGGTCGAGCTCGGCGTCGGCGCTGCCGCGCCCGGGATCGGCCGGCGCCGCCGCCTCCGGCTTCACCCCGGAGGGCAGCGGCACGCCGCGGTCGAGCAGCGCCTTCTTGAGCGCGACGTTCTCGGACTGCAGCCGGCTGATCTCGCTCTCGAAGGCGGTGCGGTCGTCGGGCACCGCCTGGCAGGCCCAGCCGGACGACTTGAGGCTGCACAGCGACACCTGGCCGGTGCGCAGGTCGAGCCGGGCGAAGCCCTCCTCGGTGCGGTGATAGCTGAAGCGGGCGGCGTCGCCGTCGGCGCTCGGCGGGGCCGGCGGACTCTGGGCCGGGGCGGTCGTCCCGGCGACGACCGTCACGGACGCGGCCAGCACGGCCGCCGCCAGGGGATGTCGAATCATCGGGGGTCCTCTCGGGTCCAGGGCGTACGGCGGCCGGGGCCGCCGCCGGCCGCCCGTGCGGTCGCTCCCAGCTTAACGCCGATTGCGGCAAATCGGCACCCGCGGCAGCGCCCGCGCTCAGGCCCCGGTCGGCGCCGGATTCCCCGCAGGAGACAAGGGGGTTAGCGGCTTCGCTGCGGCGCCCACAACGAGCCGTGGAATTCTTGACTCGCCGAAACGCGGTCAGTATGGTCCGCGCGGCTTTGGCGGGGGGTGGACGTCCGACCGGACGTCGTTGCGCGGGAGGCGAGATCATGGCCCCGAACGCGCACGACAAGGACGACCGCCCGGCCGAGGAAGCCGATCTTTCCGCGAGGCTCCAGCGTCTCGGCGAACAGCTCGACCGGCAACGGACGAGTTCCCCGTCGGGTGATGCGTCGGCACCGCGATCGAGCACGCGCTACGCGGGGTTCGCCCGCGGCTTTCGCCTCTCTTCCGAGCTGGTGGCGGGTGTGCTGGTCGGGGCCGTGATCGGCTGGTCGCTCGACCATTGGCTCGGGATCGCGCCGTGGGGAATGATCGTGTTTCTTCTGGTCGGCTTCGCGGCCGGCGTGGTCAACGTGATGCGCGCCGCCGGCGTGGTGCCGGAACAGAGTACGGAACGACGCGACGGCCGTCCGTGACGCCATCCGGCGACGCCTGGGCCGGCGACATGCAGGCCGGAGACGCTCCGGTGGGGCGGGCAACAGTGGAAGGGGACCCGAGAGGTCATGGCTGATCCGATTCATCAGTTCGAGATCGTCAACATCGCTCCCCTCGTGAAGCTCGGTGCGACCGAGATTCAGCTCACCAACTCGGCCGTGTTCATGATGGCCTCGGTCGCCGTCACGGCCTTCCTGATGGTCGGCACCACGGCGGGCCGCCAGCTCGTGCCGGGCCGGCTGCAGTCGATGGCCGAGGTGACCTACGAGTTCGTCGCCGACATGATCAGGTCGACGGCCGGCGAGGAAGGCATGCGCTTCTTCCCGCTGGTGTTCTCGCTGTTCACCTTCATCCTGTTCGCCAACATCATCGGCATCATCCCGTACACCTTCACGGTGACGAGCCACATCGTCGTCACGGCGACGCTGGCGCTCCTCGTCTTCTTCACCGTCATCGGCTACGGCCTCTATGCGCACGGGCTCAAGTTCTTCAGCCTGTTCGTGCCGCACGGCATTCCGGGCTACATCCTGCCCTTCGTGGTGCTGATCGAGATCGTGTCGTTCCTGTCGCGGCCCATCTCCCACAGCGTGCGTCTGTTCGCCAACATGCTGGCCGGCCACATCACGCTGAAGGTGTTCGCCGGCTTCGTCGCCGGGCTCGGCGGCGCGCTCGGCGCGATCGGCTGGATCGGCGGCATCCTGCCGCTCACCATGGTGACCGCGCTGACCGCGCTCGAGCTCCTGGTCGCGTTCCTGCAGGCCTACGTGTTCACGCTTCTCACCTGCATCTACCTAAGCGACGCCCTTCATCCGGGCCACTGACCGACTTCACGACCCACGACCACGACCCAACGATCCTCAGTCCAGCACGAAAAAAGGAGCTTCCACATGGATCCGATCGCCGCGAAGTACATCGGCGCCGGCATCGCCTGCATCGGCATGGGTGGCGCCGCGCTCGGCGTCGGCCAGATCTTCGGCAGCTATCTCTCCGCCGCGCTGCGCAATCCGTCCGCCGCCCAGGGCCAGTTCGGCAACCTGATCTTCGGCTTCGCCATCACGGAAGCGCTCGGCATCTTCTCGCTGCTGATCGCGCTCCTGCTGCTGTTCGCCGTCTGATCGACGGCCGGCCGTGGCTCGCGGACGCCCGGCGTCCGCGCGACACGCTGTTTCGCGACCTCGCGTCGCGACCTCTCGCGCGGCGTGATCGTTCCTCGCGCGAGTGATCTTTTCACGCGACGCGCCGACGTTCCGGTTCCGACAGTTCCGACTCCGACAGTTCCGACAAGGAGGGGCCGATGGCCCAGCCCACCCACGCGACGACGGAACACGCCCCGGCCTCCGGGCACGGCGGCGGCTTTCCGCCGTTCAAGGCGGAGACCTACGCGTCCCAGCTGTTCTGGCTCGCGCTCTGCTTCGTCGTGCTCTACGCGATGGTGGCCAAGGTGGCGCTGCCCCGGATGGCCGGCATCCTGACCGACCGGCGCGCCCGCATCGACGGCGACCTCTCCCAGGCGGTCCGCCTGAAGGGCGACGCCGACAAGGCGGTGGCGGCCTACGAGAAGGCGCTCGCCGACGCCCGCAACAACGCCCATGCGATCGCCACCGAGACGCGCGAGCGGCTCGCCCGCGAGTCGGAGGCGCACCGCAAGGCGGTCGAGGCCGAGCTCGCCGACAAGCTCGCCGCCGCCGAGACGTCGATCGCCGCCGCCAAGGGCCAGGCGATGACCAACGTGCGCGGCATCGCGGTCGACGCCGCCCATGCGATCGTGACCCAGCTGATCGGCAAGGAGCCGAGCGCCGACGCGACCGCCGCCGCGGTCGATCGCGCGCTCGCGCGCTGAGGACCACCGCGATGATCTACGAAGCCGAATTCTGGGTGGCCGTCGCCTTCGTGCTGCTCGTCCTCGCGCTGATCAAGCTCGGGGCCCACAAGACCGTCACGGGCGCGCTCGACGATCGCGGCCGCCGCGTCCAGGCCGAGCTCGACGAGGCGCGCAAGCTGCGCTCCGAGGCCGAGGCGCTGCTCGCCGAGTATCAGCGCCGCCGCCAGGAGGCCGAGCGCGAGGCCGCCGAGATCGTCGCCAACGCCAAGGCCGAGGGCGAGCGCCTGCAGGCCGAGGGCAAGGCGAAGGTCGAGGAGTTCGTGACCCGCCGCACCAAGATGGCGGAGACCAAGATCGCCCAGGCCGAGGCCCAGGCGATCGCCGAGGTGAAGAGCGCCGCCGCCGACGCCGCGGTCACGGCCGCCGAGGCGCTGCTGACCGACACGGTCAAGGGCAAGCTCGCCGCCCAGCTCGTCAGCGACGGCATCAAGGGCCTGGCCGCAAAGCTGAACTGAGCCGACGGCGCGCCGGCCGATCCAATACGAAAACGCCCGCGGGATCCGCGGGCGTTTTTGTTTTCATACCAAGGGCCTCCGGCACTGACTTTCACCGTCACCCTGAGGTGGCTGCGCGAAGCGCAGCCCTCGAAGGGCGACGGCCGGGGCCGCATCCTTCGAGGCCCGGCTGCGCCGGGCACCTCAGGATGACGGGGCAGGGCTCAGGGCCGTTGGTATCAGGCCCTACGACGCACGGGCGGAGTCGACCAAAGCAGACCCGTCGTCCCGGGGCGCCGCGCCCGGGACCCATATCCCCTGTCTGTCGTGAGCCACCGGCACCGGGGGTATGGATCCCGGGCTCGTGAGCCTTCGGCTCACGCCCCGGGATGACGGTGCATATCGGCGCGCGATTCGACCAACTCTCTCCTCATGGTGAGGAGCGATGCGAAGCATCGCGTCTCGAACCATGCGGCCACCCTTCGTCGGGGCCGCATGGTTCGTGACGCGCGACTGCGTCGCGCTCCTCACCATGAGGGGCGCGTCAGTGGTCGGTCGAGCGGCGATGAACGAGAGCGCCCGCCCCTACCCCCGCGGCTTGCGGGCGGGCTTGCGCTCGCTCGGCAGGCCCTGCGGGTCGAAGCCGACATAGATGACGTACTTGTCGAGGTCGGCCTGGGACGGCACCGGGACGGCGAGATCCTCGGAGACGTGCGTGAACGGCACGTTGGGCTGACCGGGCGGCAGGGTCACGGGCAGGATGTAGAGCTTCGACCAGATCGTCTTCGGCTCGATCCCCTCGCGCACCAGCGCGTAGCGCAGCGGGACCTGGGTCTCGCCCGGCGCGCCGGCCGGACCGAGGATCAGCCGCCCCTGCACGCCGATCTTGATCGACAGCGTGCCGGCATTGACGGCGCACTGGCGCGCCGTGCGGCCGAAGCTCGCCTGGTAGCGCAGGCCGAGCGCCTGGTCGGAGCCGGGCGCGTTCATCTGCAGGGTCGAGGCGCCCTGCCGGATATCGACGGAAGGGCAGTCCACCTCGAGGGCCGACAAGGTCGAGGCGCCGCCCGTCTGGCCGGCCTCGGCGGTCCCGCCGGCCGCCGCCTTGGCCTCCGAGCCCGCGCCGAACAGGTTGCGGAAGCGGTCGGCGAAGCCGGGCGAGCCGGACTTCTCGCTCGGCGTCGGCTGGCCGCTGAAGAACTCGTCGGTCGACGAGCAGGCTCCGACCGTCGCCGCGAGCAGCAGCGCGGCCGTCAGGCCCGCTGCCCGGCCCGCGGCCCGGCGCGCCGCGACACGCGACCGAATCACGCCTGCCGTTCCGATCCCTCGCTCAGCCATGATGTCCCCGTACGCTCGTTCCTGCGCCTCGCCCCGCGCCCTTGTCGGTCCCAACCGTGGCGGCCCCGTGGCGCCGCCCGTCCGGGACGGGCGCGCCGGTCCGCCATGCTCACCCCGGCGGGTCGTCCTTCAGGCGGGCGTAGAGCAGGTGGTCCTGCCACAATCCGTTGATGCAGAGATATTGCCGCGCGTAGCCCTCGCGCACGAAGCCGCACGATTCGAGGAGCCGCATCGACGGCGCGTTGGTCGGGATGCAGGCCGCCTCGAGCCGGTGCAGCCGCAGCGCCGAGAAGGCATAGGGGGCGAGCGCCCGCACCGCCTCGGTCATGAAACCGCGCCGGGCATAGGGCTCGCCCATCCAGTAGCCGATGCTGCCCGCCTGGGCGACGCCGCGCCGGACATTGGCGAGGGTGAGCCCGCCGACCAGCGCCCGGTCGGCGCTGCGGAAGATGAAGTAGGCGTAGGCCTGGTCGGTCCGCTGATCCTCGGCGTAGCGCTTCAGCCGGCGGCGGAAGGCGCCGCGGGTGAGGTCGTCCATCGGCCAGGTCGGCTCCCACGGCGTCAGGAAGCCGCGGCTGCGCTCGCGCAACGCCGCCCATTCCTCGAAATCGGACATCTGGGGCGGCCGCAGCATCACCCCCTTGCCCTCGATCGCGCCCGCCGGCTCGGCGAGACTGACGGTGCGGAAGAACGCCATGGTCCGGGTCGCAATGTCCGGCCGGAGACGGGGGGACCGGCGGAGCGCCGGCGCCGTCACGCGGCCTTCGAGGGGAGACTTTCGGCGATCGCAGCGGCCGATTCAAGCCCGCCGGGGCCGAGCGCGGCGACGGCGGGGCGCGAGCGGGCGAGCAGCGCGCGGCCGGCGGCGCGCGCGCTGTCCACCGTGACGGCGTCGACCCGCGCGACGATCTCCTCCACGGTCATCACCCGGTCGTGGATGATCATCTGGCGGGCGAGCTGCTCGGCGCGGGCGCCGGAGCTCTCCAGCGCCATCAGAAGGCCGGACTTCATCTGCGCCTTGGCGCGGGCGACCTCGGCCTCGGTGAGCCCGTAGGCGGCCGCCTCCATCTCGGCGACGACGACCCGCATCAGCTCCTTGGCGTCCGAGGCATCCGTTCCGGCGTACAGCCCGAACAGGCCCGTGTCGGCATAGGGCGAGTGGAAGCAGTAGATCGAGTAGCACAGGCCGCGGGTCTCGCGGACCTCCTGGAACAGCCGCGACGACATCCCGCCGCCGAGCACGTTGGTGAACACCTGCAGGCTGTAGAGGGTGGGGTCGCGCTGCGGCACGCCTTCCAGCGCCAGCGCCAGATGCGCCTGCTCGAGGTCGCGCGCCTCGACATGCACGCCGCCGTGGAAGCGGGCCGGCTCGGGCCGCCCCGGCGACGGGCCGGCGAAGCCGCCGAACAGCCGCTCGACCTTGTCGAGGACCACCTGATGGTTCACGGCGCCGGCCGCCGCCACCACGGTGCCGGGGCCGCGATAGTTGCGGCCGAGATAGTCGCGCAGCATGGCGGCGTCGATCGCCCGCACCGTGTCCGGCGTGCCGAGAATCGAGCGCCCGACCGGCTGGCCCGCATAGGCGGTCGCCTGCAGATAGTCGAACACCAGGTCGTCCGGCGTGTCCTCGAGGGCGCCGATCTCCTGGATGATGACGTTCTTCTCGCGGACGATCTCGTGCTCGTCGAAGCGCGGATTGGAGAGGATGTCGGCCAGCACCTCGAGGGCGAGCGGCACGTCGTCGCGCAGCATGCGGGCATAGTAGGCCGTCACCTCGACGCCGGTCGCGGCGTTGAGGTCGCCGCCGACCGCCTCGATCTCCTCGGCGATCTGGCGGGCCGTGCGGGTCGCCGTGCCCTTGAACGCCATGTGCTCGAGGAAATGCGAGATGCCGTGCTCGTCCGACCGCTCGTGGCGGCTGCCGCAGTTGACCCAGACGCCGAGGGACGCGGTCTCGAGATGCGGCATGTCGTCGGTGACGACGATCAGGCCGGACGGAAGACGCGACACCTCGACGGTCATGCGGCTGCTCCTGCGTCCGCGCTCGCCGCGCGGCTGTGACTGAGAATGTGGCGGGCGACGGCGGCCTGGTCGGCCGGCAGAACGGTCGAATGCTCGCGCCGGCCGGACAGATCGGCGAGCCAGTCCGGCAGCCCCGGGCGGATGCCGCAGGCGGCCTCGACGGCGTCCGGGAACTTGGCCGGATGCGCCGTGGAGAGCACGACCATCGGCACCGACGGGTCGCGCGGCTCCTTCTCGGCGACCGCCATCGCGACCGCGGTGTGCGGATCGAGCAGATAGCCGGCCTCGCGCCGCACTGTGCGGATGGTCGCGGCGACCTCCTCCTCGGCGGCGCGGTCGGCCGCGAACAGGGTCCGCATGGCGCCGAGCGAGCGGGCCGGGATCGAGAAGCTGTGGCTCTTCGTCAGCGAGCCCATCGCGGTGCGGACCGCGCGGGCGTCGCGCTCGCAGGCCTCGAACAACAGGCGCTCGAAGTTCGACGACACCTGGATGTCCATCGAGGGCGAGGTGGTCGCCACCACGTCGCGCACCTGATAGGTGCCGGTGGCGAGCGTGCGCGCGAGAATGTCGTTGACGTTGGTCGCGACCAGCAGCTTGTCGACCGGCAGGCCCATGCGGGCCGCCACATAGCCCGAGAACACGTCGCCGAAATTGCCGGTCGGCACCGTGAACGCGACTTTTCGATGCGGCGCGCCGAGCGCCGCGGCGGCGGCGAAATAATAGACGACCTGCGCGACGAGGCGGGCGAAGTTGATCGAGTTGACGCCCGAGAGCCGCACCCGGTCGCGGAACGGGTGATCGTTGAACAGGCCCTTCACGATCGCCTGGCAGTCGTCGAACGTGCCCTCGATGGCGAGCGCGTGGACGTTGTCGGCGCCGGCCGTGGTCATCATCCGGCGCTGCACGTCGGAGATGCGCCCCTGCGGATAGAGCACGAAGAGGTCCGCCTGGGCCGAGCCGCGGAACGCCTCGACGGCGGCGCCGCCGGTGTCGCCGGAGGTGGCGACCACGATGGTCGAGCGCTCGCCGCGCGCCGCCAGCGCATGGTCCATCAGGCGCGACAGCACCTGCATGGCCAGATCCTTGAAGGCCAGCGTCGGCCCGTGGAAGAGCTCCAGCACGAAGGTCGCCGGCGCCACCTGCACGAGCGGCACCACGGCCGGATGGCGGAAGCCGGCATAGGCCTCGCGCGCCATGCGGGAGAGGTCGGTCGCCGTCAGCGTGTCGCCGACGAAGGGCGCCACCACCTCGGTGAACACCTCCGCATAGGGGCGACCGGCGAAGCCGGCGATGGTCGCGGTGTCGAGCCCGGGCCACGTCTCGGGGACGTAGAGGCCGCCGTCGCGGGCGAGGCCGGCGAGGGTGACGTCCATGAAGCCGAGCGGCGGCGCCTCGCCGCGGGTGGAGATGTACTGCACGTGTCCTCACTGCCTGAGGGGGCCGCGCGCGACGGCGCGCCGAAATCCCCCGCCGGGGCCGGCGACGGGCCGGCCGGTCATGACCAAATCTCTGGAAAGCCTACCGTTCCGGGACTGGTGCCGACCCTTCGGCCGGCGACCCGGCACACTAGTCGGAACCGCGGGGGCGCACAAGAAAGGCAATCGCTCCCCCGCATTCCTGCGGACGAATCCGGTTAAGCTCCGGCTATGCCCGCGTCACCGATACCGCCCATGCCCCGCGTCTACACGATCCCGGCCGCCGTGCCGTTCCTGCCCACGCTGGCGGCCGCCCTCCTGGAGGGGCGGCTGGTGCCCGGCTTCTCGGCCGCCGCCGACCCGCTGGCGCTCGCCGGCGTGACGCTCTACCTGCCCACCCGCCGGGCCTGCCGGACCGCCCGGGACATCTTTTTCGAGGCGGTCGGGCGCGACGGCGCCGTGCTGCCCCGCATCGTCGCGCTGGGCGACATCGACGAGGACGAGCTGGCGTTTTCGGCCGCCTCCGGCCTCGGGCCGGGCGGTGACGGCGGCGGCGCGGGCGCCCTGCCCGAGGCCCTCGACCTGCCCCCCGCGCTGCCCGGCCTGTCGCGCCGGCTGCTGCTCGCCCGCCTGGTGCTCGCCTGGGCCAAGACCCTGCGCCGGAAGACCGCCGAGCAGGCGCCCGTCGTGGTCGACACCCCGGCGGCGGCCCTCGCCATGGCCGACCAGCTCGCCCGGCTGATCGACGACATGACCACCCGGGGCGTCCCATGGACGGCCCTCGACACGCTCGTCCCGGAGGAGCACGACCGCTACTGGGGCCTGACGCTCGACTTCCTGCGCGTCGCCCGCGAGGCGTGGCCGGCGCTGCTGGCCGAACGCCAGACGATCGAGCCGGCCGCCCGCCGCGACCTGCTGATCGCCGCCGAGGCCGCCCGCATCGCGGCGCGGGCCGAGGGACCGGTGATCGTCGCCGGCTCGACCGGCTCGATGCCGGCGACGGCCCGCTTCATCGCCACCGTCGCGCGGCTGCCGCACGGCGCCGTGGTGCTGCCCGGCCTCGACACCGCCCTCGACGACGCCTCCTGGGCCGCGATCGACGGCGTGGCGGATGGGTCCGGGCTCGCCCCGGGCCGCTCCGGCCTTGGGCCGGAGCCGGAGTGCGGCCACCCGCAATTCGCCCTGCATGGCCTGCTGGCCGGCATGGGGCTGACGCGGGCCGACGTGGTGCCGCTCGGCGCCCCGCCCCGGCACGATCGCGCGGTCCTGCTCTCCGAGGCGCTGCGGCCGGCCCCGACCACCCATCTCTGGCAGCAACGCCTCGCCGCCGCCGACTTCACCGGCGCAGTGCGCGACGGCCTGCCGGGCCTCGCCGTGATCGAAGCCGCCAATGCCGAGGAGGAGGCGCTCGCGATCGCCGTGGTGCTGCGCGAGGCGCTGGAAGAGCCCGGCCGAACCGCGGCGCTCGCGACCCCGGACCGGGCGTTGGCCCGCCGCGTCGCCACCGCGCTCGGCCGCTGGGGCGTGACCGTGTCGGACACCGGCGGCCAGCCGCTCGCCGACGCCCCGGCCGGCGTGTTCGCCCGCCTCGCCGCCGAGGCGGCGCTGGGCGAGGTCGCGCCGGTGCCGCTGCTGGCGCTCCTCAAGCACCCGCTCGCCCGGCTCGGATTCGACGCCGCTGAGCATGCACGCGCCGTCGCGGCGCTGGAGCGGGCCGTGCTGCGCGGGCCGCGGCCACGCCCCGGCACGGCCGGCCTCGCCCACGCGCTGGAAACCGTCGCGACCGAGGTGGCGAAGCTGCAGGCCGGCCAGGCGTCCGCCCTCCACCCGGCCGATCCGCGGGCGCGGCTGCGGGCGCACGAGCTGGAAGCCGCGGCCGCGCTGGTCGCTCGTCTGACGGCGGCGGTGGCGCCGCTGGAAAAGCTCGACCACCGAAAGCCGCAGGGGCTGGCGGCGCTCGCCGCGGCGCATCGCAAGGTCGTCGAGGCGCTGTCCGACGACGGCGCCGACGGGATCGTCGCCTTCGCCGGGCCCGACGGCGGCGCCCTCCTCGACACCTTCGAGTCGCTCGTCGACGAGGCGGCGGCCGAGACGTTTCTGGTCGCGACCGAGGACTATGCCGAGCTGTTCCGCACCGCCGTCGCCGACCGCGTGGTGCGGCCGCCGCCGGTCGCGGGCGCTCGCCTGCACATTCTCGGCCTCCTCGAAGCGCGCCTCGTGACGGTCGACCGCTTCGTGCTGGGCGGTCTCGCCGAGGGCGTGTGGCCGCCGGCCGCGGCGAGCGACCCGTGGCTCAGCCGCGGCATGCGCCACGCGCTCGGCCTCGACCTGCCGGAGCGCCGCATCGGCCTCTCGGCGCACGACTTCGCCCAGCTCGCCGGCTCCGCCCCCGAGGTGGTGATGACGCGGCCCGGCAAGATCGGCGGTGCCCCGGTCGCGGCCTCGCGTTTTCTGCAACGGCTCGCCGCGGTGGCCGGTCCGGCGTGGAAAGATGTCGTCAGACGGGGTGAGGCGTATCTGGATTTCGCGCGAAAACTGGATCGGCCGGCCGGGCCGCCGAAGCGCGTCGCCCGGCCGGAGCCGAAGCCGCCGCGCGACGTGCGCCCCGTGTCGCTGTCGGTCACCGAGATCGAGCACTGGCTGCGCGATCCCTACACGATCTATGCGAAACACATTCTGAAGCTGGCGCCGCTCGATCCGGTCGATCTGCCGCCCGGCGCCAAGGACCGCGGCATCGCCATCCACGCCGCCATCGGCACGTTCTGCGAGCGTTACGCCACCGCGTTGCCCGACGACCCGCTCGAAGCACTCCTCGATATCGGCCGACAGGAATTCGAAAAACTCGACGACACGCCGGAGGCGCGGGCCTTCTGGTGGCCGCGCTTCACCGAGATCGCCCGCTGGTTCGTGCGGTTCGAGCGCGAGCGCCGCGCCGACGGCACGGTCGTGACGGCCGAGATCAAGGGCGCGCTCGACATCCCGCTCGGCGAGGGCCGCGCCTTCCGACTGCGCGCCCGCGCCGATCGCATCGAGCGCCATCCAGATGGTTCCTTCGCCATCCTCGACTTCAAGACCGGCGCGCCGCCCTCGTCCAAGCAGGTGCGGCTCGGCCTCTCGCCGCAGCTCACCCTGGAAGGCGCGATCCTGCGTGGCGGCGGCTTCGACGGGCTGCCGCCCGGCGCCGGGCTCGCCGAGATCGCCTATGTGCGCCTCACCGGCGGCGACCCGGCCGGCGAATGCTGCCCGGTCGATCTCGAGACGCAGTCGGCGGACGCCGCCGCCGAGGCGGCGCTCGGCAAGCTGATCGGCCTCGTGAAGAAGTTCGACGACCCCGAGACGCCTTACCGCTCGCTGGTGCTCTCGATGTGGAAGAGCCGCTACGGCACCTACGACGACCTCGCCCGCGTGAAGGAGTGGTCGACCGGAGAGGGGGGCGGGGAGTGACTAAGGATCAAGGAGAAGCCGTGAATGCGCTACGCGGTCGTGATCGAGAAGGTGAACGAGACCTATTCGGCTTACGTCCCGGACCTGCCGGGCTGCATCGCGACCGGAGAGACGGTGGCGGAGGTCGAGACGAACATCCGAGACGCCATCCGATTCCACATCGAAGGCCTCGAAGAGGACGGGCTGCCAGTTCCGCAGCCCAAGAGCGTGGCCGAATAGGTGGAGGCGTGAGGACGACCTTCGCTCCAGCCGACCCACAGTCTTGGTCATGGCCGGGCTTGTCCCGGCCATCCACGGTCTTGCTTTTGCGCGACTCGCAAGGCGTGGATGGCCGCGACGAGCGCGGCCATGACGAGCCGAAACGCACGAAGGATCCGAGAGGCCAAAGCGATATCCGGCTCCTCTCTGGAATCCAAAAACAGGTCCACGCATGAGCCGCCCGAAAACAATTCCGGTCGATGTCACGACCGTGCAGGCCGAGGCGGCGGATCCGGACGCCTCGGTGTTCGTGTCGGCCAATGCCGGCTCGGGCAAGACTCACGTGCTGGCGCAGCGGGTGATCCGATTGCTGCTCGCCGGCGTCGATCCGGCGAAGATTCTCTGCATCACCTTCACCAAGGCGGCGGCCGCCAACATGGCGGACCGCGTCTTTGGGCAACTCGCCGGTTGGATCTCGCTCGATGATCCGGCCCTCGATGCGAAGCTGAAAGGCCTCGGCGTCAAGTCCATCACGTCCCGCGATCGCGAGCAGGCGCGAAAACTGTTCGCGGCGGCGCTCGACACGCCGGGCGGCCTGAAGGTGGAGACCATCCACGCCTTCTGCACGCGGCTCCTGCAGCGCTTCCCGTTCGAGGCCGGCGTGCCGGCGCATTTCTCCGTGCTGGACGACCGCGCCACCGACGAGCTTCTCGACCGCTCCACCATGGCGGTGCTGCTCGACGCGACCGCCGCGCCGAACTCGCCGCCCGGCCGCGCGCTGACCTCCGCGCTCGCCGCCGCGGCCGACCAGACGCTGCGTGATCTCGTCCGCGAGGCGGTGTTCCGCCGTCACGCGCTGACCGCCTGGATCGACGCGCATGGCGGCCTGCAGGGCGCCTTGGAGAACCTCGCCACATCGCTCGGCGTCACGAGCGACGACACGGTCGAGGCGATCGACAAGGCGATCGTCGACGGGCCGATCCTGCCCGCATCCGAATGGGCCTCTGTCGCCGCCGTCTGCAAGGCCGGCACGGCGAACGACCAGAAGCAGTGTGCCCGCTTCACCGCCGCCGCGGCGGCGCGCGGGACGGAGCAGATCGAGGCCTATCTGGACGTCTTTCTCACCGGCAAGCGCGAGCGGCGCAAATCGCTCGTCACCTCTGGCATCGCCAAGAAGCATCCGGCGCTGGCCGAACGGCTCATCGATGAACAGGAGCGCGTCGTCGCGCTGGTGGCGCGGCGCGATGCGGTCGGGGCGCGCGACCGCACCGCCGCGCTGGTGACGCTCGCGGCCGCCGTGATCGCCCGCTACGTCGCCGAGAAGAACCGCCGCGGCTTCCTCGACTACGACGACCTGATCGACCGCACCCTCGCGCTGCTGCAGCAGACCGCGCCCGGCTGGGTGCATTACAAGCTCGACCGCGCCATCGATCACGTGCTGATCGACGAGGCGCAGGACACGAGCCCGAAGCAGTGGGAGATCATCCGCCTGCTGGTCGCCGAGTTCACGGCCGGCGCCGGCGCGAGGCCGTTCCGCCGCACCGTCTTCGCGGTCGGCGACGAGAAGCAGTCGATCTTCTCGTTCCAGGGCGCCGTGCCGAAAGAGTTCGCCCGCATGCGGCGACACTTCGAGACCGCCCACAAGGCGGCGGGCCTGACCTTCCACCGGCGCGACTTCAAGGTGTCGTTCCGCTCCGGCGCCAATATCCTCGGCGCCGTCGATGCGGTGTTCGCGGCGCCCGAGATGTTCGCCAGCATCACGTCCGACGCCGACGGGATTCCGCCGCACATCGCGCTGCCCGATGCGGCGCCCGGCATCGTCGAGGTGTGGCCGCTGACCCCGCCCGATCCGCGCGACGAGATGGAGGGCTGGGCGGCGCCGTTCGACGAGACGATCGAGACCAGCCCGCAAGTGAAGCTCGCGCGACAGATCGCGCAGACGATCCGGGATCTGATCGAGCGTGGCGCGCCCGCCGGCCACGAGAACCGGCCGCTGCGGGCCGGCGACGTGCTCGTGCTGGTGCGCCAGCGCGGGGCCATGTTCGAGGCGATCATCCGGGCGCTCGGCGAGGCGCGCGTGCCGGTCGCCGGCGCCGACCGGCTGACGCTGACCGAGCATGTCGCCGTCGTCGACCTGATGGCGCTCGCCGACGCGATCCTGCTGCCGGCCGACGATCTGGCGCTCGCGATCGCTCTGAAGAGCCCGCTGTTCGGGCTCGACGAGGAGATGCTGTTCCGCCTCGCCCACGGCCGCCGCGGCACGCTGCACGCGGCGCTCGTCGCCGCGGCCGGCGACGATCCCGCCTTCGCAAACGCCGCGGCACGCTTCGAACGCTGCGCCGAGGCGGCGCGGCGGTGCGGGCCGTTCGACTTCTTCGCCCGCCTGCTCGGCCCGGAGAGCGGCCGCAAGAAAATCCTCGCGCGGCTCGGGCACGAGGCGAACGATGCGCTCGACGAGTTCCTGGCGCTCGCCCTCGACTACGAGCGGCGCGAGACGCCGTCGCTGCAGGGCTTCGTCGCCTGGCTGCGCGCCGCCGAGAGCGAGATCAAGCGCGACATGGAGATCCGCCGCGACGAGGTGCGGGTGATGACCGTGCACGGCGCCAAGGGCCTCGAAGCGCCGCTGGTGTTCCTCGCCGACACGACGCAGCCGCCCTCCGGCCCGCGGCCGCCGCGGCTTCTCGTGCTGCCGACCGAGGGGCTCGCCCCCGGCGCCCCGGGGGCGCCGGTGTGGGCCGG
>NZ_NHSK01000101.1 GCF_016653355.1 Rhodoplanes elegans
GAACAGGGCGGGCGTCGCCGGATCGGCCGGCCCGGCGGCCGGCGCAAGCCCGGGTGTCTCGGCGTCGTCCATCGCTCGGCCGGGCCTCGCAGAACCGAAAATTCGAAGGAATTCAGTGGGAGGCTGACACGCGACCCGAACCGGGGCTCGTTAGGGCTGCTTCCTTCCGGACCTGACCCGGTTGGCGAGTGGCTCGTCCACCGCCAACCTCCCGCCCCCTATATCGCGGGGACCGCGGCCGATTGCAAGCGTCCGTTCGACGGTTCGTTCGCGCCGCGGAGGCAAGCGCCGCGGAGGCCGGCGTGGTAGGTTCCCGAGCGACCGATTCCTGCCGTCCGAGCCCCTGCCGAGTCCCGTCACCATGCCCGAAAGCACCGCCTGGACGCTGCACCCGCAGCTCGCCAAGGACACCATCAATATCGGCGACCTGCCGCTCAGCCGGGTGCTGGTCATCCAGGACGCCAATTATCCTTGGCTCCTCTTGGTGCCGCGCCGCGCCGGGATCGCCGAGATCATCGATCTCGACGAGGTCGAGCAGGCCCAGCTGATGACCGAGATCGCCCGGGTCGGGCGCGCCCTCAAGGCGGTCACCGAATGCGACAAGCTCAACATCGCGGCGCTCGGCAATGTGGTGCCGCAGCTCCACGTCCACGTGATCGCGCGGCGGACCAGCGACGCCGCCTGGCCGCGGCCGGTGTGGGGGGCGGTCGCCCCGGTGGCGCACGATCCGCGCGAGGTCGAGGCGTTCATCCGCGCCTTGCGAAAGCGGATTTGGCTTGCGTCCGACGAGGCCCCCCGCTTTTAGTGCCGCCATGCTGACCCCCCCTGATCCCGACGACCGGCCCCGGCTCGGCTACACCGGCAGCCTTCTCGACCGCGATCCCGCCGTCCGCCACCACCCGGAGCGCCTCGCCGCCTACACGGCCGATCCGGCCGCCCGCGCCTATGTGACGGCCGGCGAGATGGTGATCATGCGGCGCGGTGACCCGCTCGCCGATCCGCTGTTCACGCTCGCCGAGGCGGCGACCCTCGGCACGGTGCGCGAGACCGTCTGGCTCGGCCACGATCGCGGCGTGGGCCGCTTCGGCGTCGGGCTCGACGCCGCCCTCGCCCCGGTGCTGGCGGAGCGTCCCGACCTCCTGGTGACCGACCTGCGCTCGATCGCCGTGCAGGGGCTGGTGGCGGGCGAGCACCTGCCGCCGCTCGCCGAGGCCAAGGCGCTGCTGCTGTGGCACGCCCGGCACCGCTTCTGCTCGGCCTGCGGCCATCCCGCGGCGCCCGACCAGGCCGGCTGGCGCCGCGTCTGCCCGTCCTGCGGGGCCGAGCACTTCCCGCGCACCGACCCGGTGGTGATCATGCTGGCCGTGGACGGCGACCGCTGCCTGCTCGGCCGCCAGGCGCGCTTCGCGCCCGGCATGTGGTCGTGCCTCGCCGGCTTCGTCGAGCCGGGCGAGAACATCGAGGAGGCGGTGCGGCGCGAGACCCTGGAGGAGGCCGGCATCCGCTGCGGACGCGTCCACTACGTCGCCTCGCAGCCGTGGCCGTTCCCGATGTCGCTGATGATCGGCTGCTACGCCGAGGCGCTCGACACCGATCTCGTGATCGACCGCACCGAGCTCGAGGATCTGCGCTGGTTCTCGCGCGACGAGGTCGTCACGATGCTGGAGCGGCGCCATCCCGACGGGCTGACCGCGCCGCCGCCGATCGCCATCGCCCATTTCATCATGCGGAGCTGGATCGAGGACGCCGCGGGCGGCCTCGGCCGGCCCGCGTCCGCCTGAGCCGCGGCGGCCGTCCGGCGCCGCAGGGACACCGCCCGCATGGACGCCATCGACCGAAAGATCCTCGCGCTGCTGCAGGAGGACGCCTCGCTCTCCGTGCAGGAGATCGGCAACCGGGTCGGCCTCTCCTCGACGCCGTGCTGGAAGCGCATCCAGAAGCTCGAGGCGGCCGGCGTCATCGCCCGGCGCGTCGCCATCGTCGATCCCGACAAGGTCGGGCTCGGCGTCACCGTGTTCGTCTCGGTAGAGACGGCGGACCACTCGCAGGAGTGGCTCGACCGCTTCGCCCAGACGGTCGGCGCGATGCCGCAGGTGATGGAGTTCTACCGGATGGCCGGCGACGTCGACTACATGCTGCGCGTCGTCGTGCCCGACATGCACGCCTACGACCGCTTCTACAAACAGCTCATCGCCACGGTGCAGCTCAAGAACGTCACGTCGCGCTTCGCCATGGAGCGGATCAAGTCGACCACGGTTCTGCCGATCGGCGAGGTCGCGCCGCGACGGTGAGGGGGCGGTGCTGTTCACGGCGCCGCCCCGCGAAATCGCTCAGCTCTTCGTCACCTCGTTGCCCAGCCGCGGCTTCATGAAGATCTGGTCCGAGAGCGTCAGCTCTCCGGTGATGACGTGGCCGACCATCGGCGTGTAGGTGTAGCTGGCCTCGCCCCAGACCACCGTGCAGGGCGACGGCGCGGTGGCGCAAGGATCGCGCAGCGCCTGCGGGATCTGCGACGTGACGTCTTCCCCGGCGGCGCGCGCGGCCCAGTTCAGATGCGAGCTCCAGGTGACCTTGGCCTTCTTGGCGGTGTCGATCGTCACGCTCGACACCCGCACCTTCAGGGGCGCGGTGGGGTAGGGTGCGGCGACCGCCTTGGACGCGTTGAGCACGTCGGTGAGGTCGGAGTTGGTGACCGTCTTGGTCCGGGCGACCAGATCGGCGACGGTGCGCGACACCAGCGTCACCTTGCGATCGATGCTGACCGCCGACGTCACCTCGACGCTGCCGAGATAGAGGGTCAGCATCACGGGCAGCAGCAGCGCGAACTCCACGGCGGAGACGCCGCCCTCGTCGCCGGCGAAGCGCCGGCACCGATCGGCGATCGTCGCCGGAAGGCGGGCCACGGAACGGAGCGAAACGGCGTGCGGCATGGTGGCCTCAGAACGGCTCGTTGCGGAAGGCGGACGTCGCCACCAGGAGGCGGGTGGTTCCGGTTTTCGTATCGGCGAGATAGGGCTGGGTGAGCGGCGATACGATCGGCCACTTGTAGATCAGGCGGACGACCGAGATCTTCCCCGTGGCGCCCGGATTGAAGCTGGTCTGCGGGTTGCCGCTGGAATCGGTCTGGACCGCGGTGCTGATCGCCGAAAAGGTCTCGGCCGTCTGCACGTCGACGAACATCTTGGTCGTGTCGGCGCAGTCGAACAGCGCCACGACGCGGTCGCACACGGCCTTCTTGAAGTCCGCCTCGCTGAAATTCTTCGCTTGCCCGGTCATGATCAGCCGGGACGAATCGGCCGCGACCGTCTCGAGGTTCTGCTGGGCGAAGAAGACCAGCGCCGTCTCCATCGTCATCAGCAGGATCGCGACGAAGGGAAACAGCACGATGCCGAACTCGACCGCGGCGGCACCGTCCTCGCGGCGGGCGAAGACGCGCAGCCGCGCCGGCACGATCCGCATCGCGGTCGAAACCGTCCATCGGGCCATGGCCGAACAGAAAACCACCCCGCGTCGTCCGAGCATGGGCGCACCTCTCGCGAACGAGCTATTTTAGGCAAAAGCCTCTTGTGAAACCCTTGCACGGGACGTCGACGCGCCCGCCCCCGGCGTTAGGAGATCGTTCACCACGCGGCGGTGGTTCGGCCTCCGGACGCGTCGTAGCGCCGCCGACGGGTCAGCGGGCGGTCGCGCCGGCGGCGGTGCCGGACTGGGCGCGCTGGTTGCGCACGCCGGTCTGCGTGATCGTCTCGTTGAAGAACTCCGGCGTGTCGCCGAGCGTGATGCGGCGGTCGCATTCCGGCGTGCAGCTGTAGGACTCGCGGTGGATGCCGCGATAGACGACCACGGCGTCGGGCGGTCCCTGCACCTGCACGGCTTCGCTCATCAGCACCTTTCCGGCGCGGTCGAGCGCGATCAGATTGGTGATCCCGTAGCCCTTGCCGGTGATCACCAGAACCCCGCCGGACTGCACGGAGACGTCGGCGATCAGCGGGTTTCCGACCACGACCGTGGCGACGTTATCAGGAATCCGGACGAGCCTCGCGCGATCGAGCACGACGACGAGCGGGTCGGCGGGGGCGGTCGGCTCGGCGGCCGCCGCGCCGGCGATCAGGCAGAAGGCGAGCCCGGCCAGTGCGGCCCCGAGCCGCCGCGAACAACGCTTCATCGGTCCACTCCAACGCTGCCGATCCGGCGCCGCGGGGCGGCGCGGCGCGCTTTTCGACCTTGCCGCGGAAGTGGTGAACGAAATCCCAATGTGCCGACCTCGCCGTGGTGTCAGGAAACGCCCATTTTATCGGTATTTCGGGCGAATCTTCGCGATTCCCTAAAGTCGCTGTTAACCACGGGTCGAAGGATCGCTCGGAAGGCCTGTTTCTGCGGCGGAATTAACCGGCATGCAAGGGCGCCGCGCTAGCGTCTCGCCCATGGCTCGGATCGGCCGGGACACAACGGGACCGCGGGCCAGATCAGACAGCATGCGTGGAAGCAGGAGCAGGACCATGAACACTCTGAAGCGTTTCGTGAAGGACGAGTCGGGCGCCACCGCCATCGAGTACGGCCTCATCGCCGCCGGCATCTCCGTCGCCATCATCACGGTCGTGAACACGCTCGGCACCCAGCTGAAGACGACGTTCTCGAACGTGTCGAGCCAGCTCGGCAAGTAAGCCGACGGCCATCATTCGACGACAGCAGGCCCCGGGTGACCGCCCGGGGCCTTCTGTATTTTTCGGGGGCTCCTGCGCTCCTCCTCCCTCGCTTCTCCTTCTGCTTCTCCTCCACGCCTCCGGTCCTGCTGCTCCC
Organism: Rhodoplanes elegans; assembly: GCF_016653355.1. GTDB lineage: Bacteria > Pseudomonadota > Alphaproteobacteria > Rhizobiales > Xanthobacteraceae > Rhodoplanes > Rhodoplanes elegans. Next base: position 4,801 of record NZ_NHSK01000101.1, read on the forward strand.
GCGCCGTCACGGCGCTTCCTTCCTCGTCGCCGCCACCACCATCGCCGTCGTCCGCCGCGAGGCGCCGGAACGGCCGTCGGCGCCGGCATTCTCGCGTGCGTCGACACCCTCCGTATGGTGAACGAAAGGTTCACGCGATCGGCGGCAATTAAGTCACTTATACAGACCAATTTTCTGCACGTGTCTTATTATCTCGCTCAAACGTTCGCGCGATACTGCGTCGTCGCCGCTCAGTCCGGCCAGTTCGTTCAGGAGCTTTCTATGTCTCTCATCCGTCGCTTCTTCGCCGACCAGTCCGGCGCCACCGCCATCGAATACGGCCTGATCGCCGCGGGCATCTCGGTCGCCATCATCACGGTCGTCAACACGCTCGGCACCCAGCTGCAGACGACCTTCTCGAACGTGTCGAGCCAGCTCGGCAAGTAAGACGCGATTCGACCGGCTGTTCGCGAGGACCTCGGGTCGGCGCCCGAGGTCTTCGCCGTTTGGGGCCCGCGACGATCGCGCATGTCGGAAATAGAGCGATCGCGGTATCGCGAGTTACCCGTGCTTAATCCATGCCATCGTAATCTCCGGCGAAACGCGAGGGAGGCGACGGCCATGTTCGGAACAGTGAAGCGCTTCGTGCGAGACGAGCGCGCCGCCACCTCGATCGAGTACGCGCTGATCGCCGCCGGAATCTCCATCACCATCATCGTCGCCGTGAACACTGTGGGGACGAGCATGAAGGGGCGGTTCGAGGACGTCTCGAACAAGCTCGCGACCGCGGGGAACTGACGCCATGCTTCTCGATGCCGCGCGGCTCCTGGTGTTTCCGGCCCTGATGGCGTTCGCCGCATCGAGCGACCTGTTCACGATGACGATCTCGAATCGCGTCGCGATCCTGCTCGCGCTCGGCTTCGGCGCGCTCGCGGTGGCGAGCGGGATGCCGCTCGCCGAGATCGGCATGCATGCCGGCGCCGCCATGCTCACGCTGGTGATCGGCTTCGTCTTCTTCGCGCGGGGCTGGATCGGCGGCGGCGACGCCAAGCTCGCGGCCGCGACCGCGCTGTGGCTCGGCTTCGGCTTTCTCTACGAGTACCTGCTCTACGCCTCGCTGCTCGGCGGCGTGCTGACGCTCGCGCTGCTCGAGTTCCGCAAGTACGCGCTGCCGCAGCGTTTCGCCGAGAGCGCCTGGATCGAGCGGCTGCACCAGCGCGACGGCGGCATTCCCTACGGCATCGCGCTCGCCGCCGCGGCGCTGCTGATCTATCCGTCGACCCCCTGGATGACGACGATCGGGTGATCGCGACATCCGGTGTCTCCGGTGCGGGCTCGCGCCGCGATCGTGAAACATCTGTTAACAAATTTCGCGAGCCGCTGCGGCACGGGGCTTTCCGTCGCGTTGCACCGTCGCGGTCGCGCCTCCGGGACGTGGCGCGACCTTCCGGATACCCCTCATTAACCATGAATTGACCATTGCCTGCTGAAATGCCGGCAGGACGGCGTCCGTGCCGTCGCGTCTTCGTGGAAAGTGAAGCGTATGAAAGCCGCGCGTCTGATCGTCCTCGGGATTGCGGTCTCCGCCGGTGGCCTCGCCGCCTTCCTGGCCGGCAGCATCGATCGCGATCCGGCTCCGCCGCCCCCCCCCGCCGCCAAGCTCGACACGGTCGACGTGCTGGTCGCCAAGAGCGACATCGGCATCGGCCAGTCGCTCAAGGACTCCGACATCGGCTGGCAGCCGTGGCCGGCCGGCGCGGTCGGCCCGGCGTTCCTGAAGCGCAGCGAGAACCCCGACGCCGTCGCCCAGTTCGTCGGTGCCGTCGCCCGCACCCCGATCGCCGCCGGCGAGCCGGTGAGCGAGAGCAAGCTGATCCGGGTCAAGGGCTCCGGCTATCTCGCCGCGATCCTGCCGGCCGGCATGCGGGCGGTGTCGACCGAGATTTCGCCCGAGACCGGCGCCGGCGGCTTCATCCTTCCGAACGATCGCGTCGACGTGCTGCTGACCCGCCGCGACCGCGAGACCGAGCGGGCGACCGGCGTCGAGTCGCATGTCAGCGAGACCGTGCTGACCGACGTGCGGGTGCTCGCCATCGACCAGATGGTCGAGGACAAGAACGGCCAGAAGGTCGTGGTGGGCCGCACCGCGACGCTGGAGCTGACGCCGCGCCAGGCCGAGACGCTCGCGGTGTCCAAGCAGATGGGATCGATGTCGCTGGCGCTGCGCAGCCTCGCCGACTCCGATCCGACCCGCGACAAGCCCGAGGTGGTCGATCTCGACCGCGCCGGAAACCGGGTCAACATGGTCCGCTTCGGCGTGACCTCGACGTCGATCGCGAAGTGAGCGGCGCCGCTGTCGAGCCGCGACGGGAGGGGACGCAGATGTCCATGAGCGCGAGGATGCGGGTCGCCGCGCTGGGAGGCATGCTCGGGGCCGTGCTCGGCCTGGTGCAGCCGTCGCTCGCCGCCGATCCGCGCGGCCTGCCGCCGGTGCGTCCGGCGCCGGCGCCCGTCGTCGTGCCGGACCCCGGCCCGGGCGAGCCCGGCACGATCCCGGTCCAGCTCGGCATCGGCAAGTCGGTGGTGATCGATCTGCCGCGCGAGGTGAAGGACGTCCTGGTCGCCGACCCGGCGGTCGCCAACGCGGTGATCCGCACGTCGCGGCGCGCCTATCTGATCGGCGTCAAGGTCGGCCAGACCAGCATCTACTTCTTCGACGAGAACGGCGCCCAGATCGTCGGCTACGACATCGCCGTGACGCGCGACCTCAACGGCGTGCGCACCAGCCTGCGCCGCATGTTCCCCAACTCCGACGTCTCGATCGAGGGCGTCGGCGAAAGCGTGATGCTGACCGGCGCGGTCTCGAGCCCGGGCGAGTCGCAGCAGGCCTACGAGCTCGCCGTCCGCCTGGTCGGATCCGAGACCAAGGTCGTCAACGCGATCACCATCAAGGGCCGCGACCAGGTGATGCTGAAGGTGACGGTCGCCGAGGTGCAGCGCGACGTCATCAAGCAGCTCGGCATCGATCTCAACGGCACGGTCGGCGGCGGCAACACGGTGCTCGATTTCGCCACCAGCAATCCGTTCTCGGCCTACGGGCAGAGCCTGAGCCCCTCCGCGCTGACCGCCAAGTTCGGCAACGTCGAGGCGACCCTCAAGGCGATGGAGCGCGCCGGCGTCATCCGCACGCTCGCCGAGCCGAATCTGAGCGCGATCTCGGGCGAGAGCGCGACCTTCCTGGCCGGCGGCGAGTTCCCGATCCCGGGCGGCCTCACCTGCGACCAGACCGGTCGCAACTGTCAGGTCGCGGTCGAGTTCAAGAAGTTCGGCATCGGCCTCGCCTTCACGCCGATCGTGCTGAGCGAGGGACGGATCAGCCTCAAGGTGATGACCGAGGTGTCGGATCTCTCCAACGAGAACTCGATGACGATGCAGCCGACCATCGGCGGGCCGACCATCACGATCCCGTCGATCCGCACGCGGCGCGCCGAGACCGTCGTCGAGATCCCGTCGGGCGGCATGCTCGCCATGGCCGGGATGATCCAGGAGCAGACCAAGCAGGCCATCAACGGCCTGCCCGGGCTGCTGCAGGTCCCGGTGCTCGGCACGCTGTTCCGCAGCCGCGACTACGTGAACCGCCAGAGCGAGCTGATGATCATGGTCACGCCGTACACGGTCCGCGCGGTCGCGCCGAAGAACCTGTCGCGTCCGGACGACGGATACGCCGACATCTCCGATCCGTCCTCGGTGCTGATGGGGCGGCTGAACCGCATCTACGGGGTCGCCGGCGCCAACAACCCGAACCGGACCTATTTCGGCCGGTACGGCTTCATTCTCGACTGAGCGGCAGGGACCGGACACCATGATGACCCGAGCGGACCCGACCAACCCGATGGGGAGTCGCCGCCCCCCGCGGCGAGCCGCGGCCGCCGCGCCGCCGATCCTGCGTGCCGCCGCCGCGCTTCTGCTCGCGACCGCGCTCGGCGGGTGCTTCGGCTCGCGCGACCGCGACGTCACCGCGAGCATTCCGAACGACTACCGGCTGCGTCACCCGATTGCCATCCAGGAAGGCGATCAGACGACGGAGCTGTTCATCGGCGCCAACCGCGGCGGCCTCACGCCCAATCAGCGCGCCCTGGTGACCTCCTTCGCCCGGACCTGGTCGCGCGAGGCGACCGGCGGCATCGTGATCGAACTGCCGGCCGGGACGCCGAACGAGCGCGCCGCCGCCGACGCGCTGCCCGAGGTGCAGGCGATCCTGCAGGCCGGTGGCCTGCCGCCGAACGCCATCTACGTGCAGCCCTATCATCCGAACGGCCCGAACAAGATCGCCACCATGCGGCTGCGCTATCCGCGCATGGTCGCCGAGGCGGGGCCGTGCGGACTGTGGCCGGACGACATCGGACCGAACTACGCCAATCCCGGCTACATGACGAACAAGCCTTATCACAACTTCGGATGCGCGACGCAGCGCAACCTCGCCGCGATGGTGGAGGATCCGCACGACCTCGTTCAGCCGCGCGGCGAGACGCCGGTCCCGACCTGGCGTCGCACCGTGGTGCTCGACAAGTACCGCAAGGGTGAGGCCACGGGCGGCACCTATCCGAAGGAAGACAAGGGCAAGATCAGCGACGTCGGCAAATGATCACGTATCAGCAGCAACCCGCAGCGGGCCCCGACACGATCGTCGCCGGCGATCCCGACGACTACATCGCCCCGGTGCCGCGCATCTCGGTGCAGGCGTTCTGCGAGACCGCGGAAGCCGCCGCGGCCGTGCAGGCGGCGGCCGGTGACCGGCGAATGATCAAGGCGCATGTCCGGGTCCAGATGGGCGGCATGGCGGCCGCCACCGAGGCGTATCGCAGCTCGCCGACCCCGAACGTGATCCTGCTCGAGACCGACACGGGCGGCGAGGAGATCCTCGCCGAGCTCGACGTGCTCGCCGAGGTGTGCGACGCCGCCACCCGGGTGATCGTCATCGGTCATCGCAACGACGTCGGGCTCTATCGCGAGCTCGTCCGCCGCGGCATCAGCGAGTATCTGATCACGCCGGTGAGCCCGGTCGACATCGTGCGCGCGGTCTCGACCCTGTTCCACGCGCCGAGCGCCAAGCCGGTCGGCCGCATCGTCGCGGTGGTCGGCGCCAAAGGCGGCGTCGGCGCCTCGACGATCGCCCACAACGTCGCCTGGGCGGTGGCGCGCGATCTCGGGCTCGACGCCGTGATCTCGGATCTCGACCTCGCCTTCGGCACCGCGAGCCTCGACTACAACCAGGACCCGCCGCAGGGCATCGCCGACGCCGTCTACTCGCCCGAGCGCGTCGATACCGCCTATGTCGACCGGCTCCTGTCGAAGTGCACGGATCATCTGAGCCTGCTCGCCGCGCCGGCCACCATGGACCGCCTCTGCGACTTCTCGGCCGAGAGCTTCGATCCGGTGATCGACGCGCTGCGCGCCAGCGTGCCCTGCGTCGTGCTCGACGTGCCGCATGTGTGGGCGGCGTGGACGAAGCGCGTGCTGGTCGGCGCCGACGACATCCTGGTGGTGGCGACGCCGGACCTCGCCAGCCTGCGCAACGCCAAGAACATCATCGACCTCCTGAAGGCGGCGCGGCCGAACGACCGGCGGCCGCTCTACTGTCTCAACCAGGTGGGCGTGCCGAAGCGGCCCGAGATCAAGCCGCCGGATTTCGCCAAGGCGCTGGAGGACGAGCCCGTGGCGATCATCCCGTTCGAGCCGCAGCTCTTCGGCACGGCCGCCAACAACGGGCAGATGATCGCCGAGGTCGCCGCCTCGCACCGCATCGCCGAGTCGTTCCGGCATCTCGCCCAGCTCGTGACGGGGCGCGCCGAATCGAAGAAGTCCCGCGCCGGCCGGTTGCCGCCGCTGCTCGGGAAGCTGTTCGCCCGCTGACGACGACCTCCGGAGTGTGAACGTGTTCGGAAGACGGTCCGGCCTGCCGACGGAAGCGAGGGAACCGCCGCGGATGACGCCCGCGCCGGTCGCCCCGCCGCCGCCCGAGCGCAGCGGGCACGGCCCGGCCCCGTTCCCCTCGACGGGCCTGGCCGCCCCGATGGTGCCGCCGCCCCAGACGGTCGGCGGGCGAGTGCCGACGCTCGACGACCAGCCGGCCGCGGCGCCGCAACGGGTGCCGACCGCCGTCGATTCGCGCCGCTCGGAGTCCTACTACGAGACCAAGGGCACGATCTTCGGAGCGCTGATCGAGGCGATCGACCTCGCCCAGCTGGCCCGCCTCGACGCCGAATCGGCGCGCGAGGAGATCCGCGACATCGTCAACGAGATCATCGCGATCAAGAACATCGTGATGTCGATCGCCGAGCAGGAGGAGCTGCTCGACGACATCTGCAACGACGTGCTCGGCTACGGCCCGCTGGAGCCGCTGCTGGCGCGCGACGACATCGCCGACGTGATGGTGAACGGGGCCGGCACGGTCTACATCGAGGTCGCCGGCAAGATCCAGAAGACCGGGATTCGGTTCCGCGACAACCAGCAGCTCCTCAATATCTGCCAGCGCATCGTCAGCCAGGTCGGCCGGCGCGTCGACGAATCCTCGCCGATCTGCGACGCCCGCCTCCCCGACGGCTCGCGCGTCAACGTCATCGTGCCGCCGCTGTCGATCGACGGACCGGCGCTGACCATCCGCAAGTTCAAGAAGGACAAGCTCACCCTCGAGCAGCTCGTGCGCTACGGCACGATCTCCCCCGAGGGGGCCGAGATCCTGAAGATCATCGGACGCTGCCGCGTCAACGCCATCGTGTCGGGCGGCACCGGCTCGGGCAAGACGACGCTGCTCAACTGCCTGACCCGCTACATCGACGACGACGAGCGGGTGATCACCTGCGAGGACGCCGCCGAGCTCCAGCTCCAGCAGCCGCATGTCGTCCGGCTGGAGACGCGGCCGCCCAACCTCGAGGGCGAGGGTCAGGTGACGATGCGCGATCTCGTGCGCAACTGCCTGCGCATGCGGCCCGAACGCATCATCGTCGGCGAGGTGCGCGGACCCGAGGCGTTCGACCTGCTGCAGGCGATGAACACGGGCCACGACGGCTCGATGGGCACGCTGCACGCCAACAATCCCCGCGAGGCGCTGTCGCGCCTCGAGTCGATGATCACGATGGGCGGCTTCTCGCTGCCGTCGCGCACCATCCGCGAGATGGTGTGCGCCTCGGTCGACGTCGTCATCCAGGCGGCGCGCCTGCGCGACGGCTCGCGCCGGATCACCCACATCACCGAGGTGATGGGGCTCGAAGGCGACGTGATCATCACCCAGGATCTGTTCGTCTTCGATCTGATGGGAGAGGACGCCAACGGCCGGCTGATCGGCCGCCATCGCTCGACCGGCATCGGGCGTCCGCGGTTCTGGGAGCGGGCGCGCTACTTCGGCGAGGACGTGCGGCTCGCCGCGGCGCTCGACGCGGCGGAGGCCGCGGCGGTCTTGTGAGAGTTCGGCCGGCGCGTCGCGCCGGCTCGCATGTGTCGCGTTGTGTAACGGGCCGTCCCGGCGTCTCCGGCAGGGGAGGGGGGCGGCACGCGGAGTACGATCATGGCCCTGCAGACGATCGCGCTCACGTTCCTGGTGACCATGTCGGTCGGCGGGATCGCCTGGGTGTTCCTGTTCCCGCTCCTCTCCGGCGAGAAGGCCGCCGAGGAGCGCCTGGGCAGCGTGGCGCGGCCCGGACCGGTCCGCAAGGCGCCGACGCGCACGCCCCAGCGGGCCCGGCGCGACCAGCTCGAGGACACGCTCAAGGAGATCGAGGAGCGCGGCAAGAAGGCGCGCCGGCCGTCGCTCGCCGTGCGGATCACCCGCGCCGGCCTCGACTGGTCGAAGCGCAAGTTCATCATCCTGTCGGTGGTGCTCGCCGTCTCGGTGTTCGTCGTCGCCCTGCTGGCCAGCGGTCAGCTCGTTCCGGCCGTCGGGCTCGGCTTCGCGGCCGGCGTCGGCGTGCCGAACTGGTTCCTGTCGTATCTGCGCAAGCGCCGCGAGGCGCGGTTCCTCCAGCATTTCCCGGACGCCGTCGACGTGATCGTGCGCGGCATCAAGGCCGGCCTGCCGCTGTTCGATTCGATGAAGGTGATCGTCGCCGATTCCGAGGAGCCGATCCGCAGCGAGTTCCGCGCCATCATCGAGACGCAGACCATCGGCATGCCGCTCGGCGAGGCGTGCGGCCGGCTCTACGAGCGGATCCCGCTGCCCGAGGCGAACTTCTTCGGCATCGTGGTCGGCATCCAGCAGCAGGCCGGCGGCAACCTGTCGGAGGCGCTGGGCAACCTCTCGCGGGTGCTGCGCGACCGCAAGAAGATGAAGGAGAAGATCCAGGCGATGTCGATGGAGGCCAAGGCCTCGGCGTCGATCATCGGGGCGCTGCCGCCGGTCGTGATGCTGACCGTCTACATCACCAGCCCGAATTACATCTCGCTCCTGTGGACGCATCCGACCGGACACGTCCTGCTCGCCGTCTCGGCGTTCTGGATGGCGACCGGCGTGCTGGTGATGAAGAAGATGATCAGTTTCGATTTCTGAGGCGGCCATGCTCACCGACATTCTCCACGACTCCCGCCTGATGATGATGATCTTCGCCGCGATCGCGGCGGGGGCCACGGTCGTCACCCTCGCGATGCCGCTGCTCGCCGGCGACACGCTCTCGAAGCGCATGAACGCGGTGGCGATCGAGCGCGAGAAGATCCGCCAGCGCGAGCGAGAGCGGATCGCCCGCGGCGATCGCGCCAAGCTGCGCGCCACGCCCAAGCAGTACATGCAGCGGGTCGTCGAGCAGTTCAATCTCACCAAGTGGCTGGGGAAGGAGGAGGCGCGCGCGCTGTTGACCCAGGCCGGCTATCGCGGCTCGGCGCCCTATGTGGGATTCCTGTTCTTCCGCGCGGTCGCGCCGATCGTCATGCTGGCGCTGTCGATCCTCTATGTCTTCTTCATCCTCGATCTCGACCAGCCGACGACGATCAAGCTCGGCATGTGCATCGCGGCCACGTATTTCGGCATCCAGCTTCCGACCTTGATTCTCAAGAACAAGATCCAGAAGCGTCAGCTCTCGATCCGGCGGGCGTTTCCCGACGCGCTCGATCTGCTGCTGATCTGCGTCGAGTCCGGCATGTCGATCGAGGCGGCGCTGCGCAAGGTGAGTCAGGAGGTCGGCGCCCAGTCGGTCCCGCTCGCCGAGGAGTTCACGCTGACGACCGCCGAGCTCTCCTATCTGCCCGACCGCAAGCAGGCCTACGAGAATCTCGCCAAGCGCACCGCCCTCGACGGGGTCAAGTCGGTGTGCCTGGCCCTGCAGCAGTCGGAGCGCTACGGCACGCCGATGGGCCACGCGCTGCGCGTGATGGCGCAGGAGAACCGCGACATGCGCATGGCCGAGGCCGAGAAGAAGGCCGCCGCGCTGCCGCCGAAGCTCACCGTCCCGATGATCGTGTTCTTCCTGCCGGTGCTGTTCGTCGTGATTCTCGGACCGGCCGCGATCCAGGTGATGTCGATCAAGTGACGGGCGGGCCTCGTTTCACCTCTCCCCGGCGGGGAGAGGTCGACGCGCGAAGCGCGGCGGGTGAGGGGGGACCGCCCTCGCGATAAGATAACCCGCCTCGTCCCGCCTTGTAACTCTGATTGTCGCGACTCGCGTAGTCTGCGGGCCGCGGTGACGGGCGGGAGCCCGGGAGCCCCTGGGCCAGGTCAGGCCGTGGGTGAGCATGGTGCCCCGCCCGTCGTTCCATCGAACC
>NZ_NHSK01000102.1 GCF_016653355.1 Rhodoplanes elegans
GATGGCAGATCGAGCTCGCCTTCAAGCGGTTGAAGTCGATCCTGCATATCGACCGGCTGCCGGCCAAAGATCCCGACCTCGCCCGCGCATGGCTCCATGCGCATCTTCTGCTGGCGCTGCTGGTCGATGACATGATCGCCGCGGTCGGCGCACTTTCCCCCTCCGGAGAGCCTCCGTCGTCAGCTCTCGATGTGGTGCACGGTGACGCTCGTCAGCGCCGTCGTGCTCGCGATCGTCGCGCCGCCGCCTGATCTCGAAACCATCCTCGACATCATCCGCAGCCGCCAACGCCAATCGACCGAGCCGTCCCGCCGACGACGCCTCCAGATGACCCAATGCCCAACTTTATCTTAGCGCCTATGGGGCATGTCCCGGCCACGACTCTGTTCCGGCCGCACCCCGGTGGCCCATGGAGAGCCACGTCCGCGGCCCGTCGCATTGACGCCTTCGGCTGCCCGCGCTACGGCTGGCCCGTGCGCTATCAGCTGATCATCTTCGACATCGACGGCACGCTGCTCGACTCGTTCCCGTGGTTCCTCTCGGTGCTCAACGACGTCGCCGACCGCTACGGGTTTCGTCGCACCGCCCCGGACGAGGTCACGTCGATGCGCAACGCCGGCACGGCCGAGATCCTCGACCGGCTCGCGGTGCCGCGTTGGAAGCTGCCGATGATCATCCGCCACATGCGTGCGCTGAAGGCGGCACAGCTCGACCGCATCCCGCTGTTCCCGGGCGTCGACGAAACGCTCGCCGCGCTTCAGGCGCGTGGCGCCACGCTCGCCATCGTCTCGTCGGACGTGGAGGCGAATGTCCGCCGCTCGCTCGGGCCGGCGAACGTCGCGCGCATCTCGCACTTCGCCTGCGGCGCCTCGCTGTTCGGGAAGGCGAAGAAGTTCCGCGACGTCGTGAGGCGCGCCGGCGTCGCGCCCGACGCGGCGCTCGCGATCGGCGACGAGGGCCGCGACATCGAGGCGGCCCGTGCCGCCGGCCTCGCCTGCGCCGCGGTCGCCTGGGGCTACGCGGACGTGAAAGCACTGCGCGCGAAAACGCCGGACCTGGTGCTCGAGCGGTTCGAGGAGATTCTGGAGCGGCTGGGATAAGTCTCGGTCATTCCGGGGCGGCGCGCAGCGCCGAACCCGGAATCCAGCCCCGAAGCTCGGCATTCACCGCTAGATTCCGGGTTCGCGGGGCTCCGCCCCGCGCCCCGCAATGACGGGACCATGTCATGCGCTCTCGCAAATCACCTCCCGCACCGCCGTCACGGGCCGCGGCAGCGCAGCTCCGTCGGCCTCGTAGCCGACGACGCGCAGCACGCCGGTCGCCGGCGACATCGCCACGCCGATGCGCGTGTAGGGATTGAGCACCGGCGGCACCACCCAGTCGAAATCCTTCGAGATCGCGCCGTCGAAGTCGGCGATCTGGTCCTGCCGGACGCGGCTCATCGCCGCCGCCTCGGCGAAGGAGCGCGTCAGGAAGGCGTTCGCCGGCATGCGGGCCTCCCAGGCCGGCCGCGGCGGCGACCAGTCGTTGGCCGCCGTGGTGTCGTCGGTGCGGATCGCCGCGCCCTCCTCGGTCCGCTCGATCACGCAACGCTCGCCCGGCCGCGGGCCGACCAGCGTGTAGATCACGGGCCGCGACACCGGCACGTTCTCCAGCATTCTTCGCGCAACCGCGTAGTCAGCCGCGGTCTCGAACACCCGGCGCAGCAGATGGTCGGGCGGCAGGTGGCGGACCGGCCAGGCGGCGAGCGCGTTCGCCGCCATGTCGTACAGGCGCAGCCACGGATGCAGGGTGCGGCGGCGCATCGGCGCCTGGTTGATGGACGCGGCGAAGCGCCCCGGCGCGAGGCCGGTCAGCACACCGGCGAAGCCCGGCCAGCCGACGCTCCAGTAATCCCCGGCCGCCCCCGGGAGCCGGGCCACCGTGACCCGGCGCCCGAGCCCAGGGAACGGCCAGTCGAGCGTGCGGGCGAGCCACGGCGCCCCGCCCTCCTCGCGCGCCAGCGCCGTGCACGCCCACTGGTACGAGGCGTTGAGCACCCAGACGCCGGAGACGCCGAGCGTCGCGGCCATGGCGGCGATCTCGTCGACATAGGGCGAGGCGGAGCGGGCGAGCCAGCGGCGCGCCAGCGCGTCGCCGGCCGGGATCGCGAGGCCGATACCGGGCGGAAAGAAGCCGAGGCAGTCGTCGCGCAGTCCCCTCGCCCGCTCCGGATCGAGCCGCACATGCGCAGCGAGCCCGCCGTCGCGCAGGTCGACGACGGGGATGTGTGGCAGGTCGGGTGGCGTCGGCGCGTGCATGGCGATGTCGTCGCGCCGCGGCCGCGGCCGGTTCAACCGGCCTTGTCCTTCAGCTCGGCGTCCAGCGCGGTCGCCTTCTGGAGGGCCGGCCGGGCGTTCAGCCGCTCCACATAGGAGACGAACTCGGGCCGCGGCGGGATCAGGCCGAACATCATGCCCCAGCGGAGCTGCGAGCCGATCACGATGTCGGCCGCCGTGAAGGTGTCGCCGAGCAGGTACGGACCCGCCGTCAGGGCGCCCGAGACGACGTCCATCACGGTGTCGAAGTCGCCGTAGCCGAGCGTGCCGCGCGGCGCCTCCTGGGCCCGCTTGAAGGTGCGGTCGATGATCGCCGGCTCGATGCAGCTCGGCCCGAAGAACAGCCATTTGAGATACGGCCCGCGGCGCTTGTCGCCGATCGGCGGCGCGAGGCCGGCCTGCGGGAAGGCGTCGGCGAGATAGCAGCAGATCGCTGACACCTCGGTGATCACCACGCCGTCGTGGTCGAGCGCCGGCACCTTGCCCATCGGATTGACGGCGAGATAGGCGGGGTCGCGATTCTCGCCCTTGCTCATCGAGAGGACGCGCAGCGCGTAGGGCTGGCCGATCTCCTCCAGCATCCAGCGGACGATCGACGAGCGGGACGGAGCGATGTGATAGAGGATCAGCGCCATGGGGGTCCGTTTCGGGTACGCGGCCGCGACGGCCGCCGGGAACCCCCGGTGTGTACCAGAATCGTGGCCGGATCTCGCCCGAAAGACGCGCCGGGCCGCGCCCTCACGGCAGCAGGCGGAACGCCGCGATCGCCACCAGGGTCGGCACCGAAGCCGCGGTCGCCAGCCGCACCGGGCTGATGCCGCCCTCCGGAAAGCTCCCCTTGAGCAGCGAGTAGCCGGCCGGGTTCGGCGCGTTGGCGATGACGGTCAGGCCGCCGCCCGTCACGGCCCCGGCGACCAGCGCGTATTTGGAGTCGTCGTCGAGGGTGTCGACGAGCGAGCCGAGATAGGTGAGCGCGGCATTGTCCGTGAAGGCGGTCAGCACGGTCGCGCCGTAGTACAGCGCGGTCGAATCCAGCACCTCCAGCAGCGGCTGCAGCCACCAGCGCTGCATCCCCCCGAGCACCACCAGCCCGGCCAGGAAGAAGCCGACAAGCAGACCCTCGCGAAGAATCAGCCGGCTCTGGTGGCGCCGATACGCCTCGGTGAAGCCGAGGAAGAACAGGAACAGCGCCAGGAACACAACGGGATGATGTGCCGTGACGATGACGCCGATCAGGAAGGCGAGATGCACGGCGATGACGCTGCGCGGCACCTCGAGCTTGGCCAGCGCCGTCTCCTCGAACGGAATCGCCCGCAGGTCGGCGCGGAACACGATCGCCGCCCCGACCGCGTTGCAGACGACGGCGATCGCCGCCTTCCACCCGAAGTTCAGGAGCATGAAGGAGAGGTCCCAGCCCCACCGCTCCGCGACCATCAGGACGGGCGGGGCCGCGAACGGCGTCAGCGTCCCGCCGATCGAGACGTTGACGAACAGGACGCCGAGCGTGCCGTAACGGAAGGCTTCGCTGCTGTGCGGCCCGAAATAGCGCTGGCGCAGCAGCATGGCCGACAACGTCATGGCGGCCGGCTCGGTGATGAAGGAGCCGAGCAACGGCCCGAACACCATGACGGCGAGATAGTAAGCGGCCGAATGCGGCAGCGGCAGCTTGCAGCCGATCCACAGGAGCAGCGCGCCGGCGAGATCGAGGATCGGGCGGCTCGCCGCCATCACCATGATGACGAAGATGAAGGCCGGCTCGGTGAAGACCCGGCTCTCCAGATAGGTGAGCGCGGCGTGCGGCGTCGTCCACGCCGCCATGAAGACGAGCAGCACCATGGCCCAGAAGCCGAACACGACCTCGACCTCGCCGAGCAGGTGCCACAGGCCGGCATGCGGCGAGGGACCGTGGGCGAGGCGCTCGAAGCGGCTGGCCATGAAGGTATGCACGAGCGCCAGCCCGAACAGCCCGGACGCGACCAGCTCGACCGTGCTGGGGGCGACGTCGGTCATCGCGGGCCTCAGCCCTCGGTGCGCAGACGCGCTGCAGACAGCCCGGATCGCGACGGATCCGCCGGCGCACGTGCGTCGGCGCCGGCCTCCGGCTGCAGCCCCGCCGCGGTCGGCACGAGCGCGAGCACGGCGGTGCGCGACAGCGGCTTGCGCAGCAGGGCCGTGGCGCCCGTCACCCGGGCGAGGATGCGATCGTCGAGGTCACCCGTCTCGACCACGGCGATGCCGAGGCCGGGGTCGCGCGCCCGCAGCGCCAGGAACGTGTCGAGCCCCGGCCAGGGCGGCAGCACGCGGTCGGTGACGAGGAGCCGGCCGCGCCCGTCGCGTAGCGCCCGGCTCGCCTGGTGACCGTCGCGGGCGACCGTCACGCAGTGCCCGGCCGACTCGAACCAGAAGGCGAGGACATCGCGGGTCCCCTCGTCTGTGCAGAGGATCACGATCCCGCCGTCGCGGTCCGCACCCTCTCGGTCTGCGCCATTGCCGGTCATGATCCGCTCCGCCTGTTCGCCCATCTCGCATCCGGCATGCGACGGCGGCGGTCGCGCGGCAATTCGTGACGTCGGCCTAGGGTGCTATGCTGAGGGGTCCATCCCTAGGTATCCACCCTTAGCGGCATTGCGCGAGGAACGGCGGTACGACCGTGCAGATCACCCGTCCCGATCCGTCGCGTCGCCCGTTGCCGATGTCGCTCTCGAAGGTGCTCTCGCTGCCGTGGCCCGTGCTGGCGCTGGCGTATCTCGCCGGCTACGTCCTGCTCGACTGGGTCAGCTACCTGCACCCGTTCGCGCCGTTCGGCATCACGCCGTGGAATCCGCCGACCGGGCTGAGCTTCGTCCTGGTGCTGCTGTACGGTCAGCGCACCATCCCGCTGCTGTTCGTCGCCCCGGTCCTCGCCGATCTCCTGGTGCGGCATCTGCCGCTGCCGTGGACCGTCGAGCTGCGGACCGCGGCCGTGATCGGCGGCGGCTACGCGCTCGGCCTCCTGGTGCTGCTGCAGCCGGCGCTGCGGTTCAATCCGACGCTCGGCACCATGCGGGATCTCATGCTGCTGCTCGTCGTCGCCGGCGCCAGCGCCGCCGCGGTGTCGTTCGGCTATGTCGGCTTCACGGTCGCGGCCGGCCTGTTGCCGCTCGCCGAGCTCCCCGCCGCGATGGTGCAGTACTGGGTCGGCGACATGATCGGCATCGCCATCGTCGCCCCGTTCGGCCTGATCCTGCTCACCCGCGGCCGCTCCGTGCGCGTGTCGGTCGAGACCGCCGTGCAGATCGCCGCGACCCTCGTCGCGCTGGCCCTCGTCTTCGTATTCGCCGAGCGTCACCACTCGCAGCTGTTCTACATCCTGTTCCTGCCGATCATCTGGATGGCGGTGCGCGGCGGCCTGGAGGCCGTGACGGTCGGCGTGCTGCTCACCCAGCTCGGCCTGATCGTCGGCGTTCATCTGCTGCCGAGCGAGGAGATCGACGTCACCGGGCTGCAGGCCCTGATGCTGGTGCTGACCCTGACCGGGCTGGTCGCCGGCGCCCTGGTCACCCAGAACCGTCGCACTGCCATGCAGCTCCGCCTGCATCAGGACTCGCTCGCCCGTCTGGCGCGGCTCGGCAGCATGGGCGAGCTCGCCACCGCGATCGCCCACGAGATCAACCAGCCGCTGACCGCGGCCGGCACCTATACGCGGCTCGTCGCCGAGACGCTGCGCGAGGACCCGAACCACCTCGCCGTCACCGAGACGGCCGAGAAGGCGGCCGCCCAGGTGCAGCGGGCCGCCGACGTGGTGCGCCGGCTGCGCGCCCTGATCCGGCTCGACCAGACCGGCCGCGCCCCGGTGGCGGTGACCCGCATCGTGCGCGAGACCCTCGACCTCGTGCATCCGGAGCTCGACCGCCACGGCGTCACGGCGACGGTCGAGATCGCCGACGACCTGCCGCCCGTGATGGTCGACATCCTGCAGATCGAGCAGGTGCTGCTCAATCTGATCCGCAACGCCGTCGAGGCGATCGAGGAGACCGGCGAGCCGCGCGGCCGCATCGTCGTCACGGCGACGGCGGCGGGCGACATGGTGGGCGTCGTAGTGGCCGATTCGGGGCCAGGCTTCCCGACCGACTTCCCCGGCCTCGACAGCCCGACCTTCGGGTCCGGCAAGGCGGACGGCCTCGGCTTCGGCCTGTCGCTGTGCCGCTCGATCGTCGAGGCGCATGGCGGCCGCCTGACCGTGGAACGTCCCACGGCCGGGGCGCTCGTCCGTTTCACCGTCCCGATCGCCAAGGTGTCCGATGCCTGAGCCCTGCCCCGTCGCGCTGGTCGACGACGATCCCGCCGTGCTCGATGCGCTCGCCCTCTATCTCGAACGGCGCGGCCTGACGGTGACGCGCTTCGCGTCGGCCAACGCGCTGGTGGCGGCCGGGGAGGACGCGGCGGCGTTCGAATGCGTGGTCGCCGACGTTCGCATGCCCGGCCTGTCGGGCCTCGACCTGGTCCGGCACCTCGCCGAGCGGCCCGCGGCGCCGCCCGTGATCCTGATCACCGGCCACGGCGACGTCGACATGGCGGTCGCCGCCATCAAGCTCGGCGCCTTCGACTTCATCGAGAAGCCGTTCGACGAGGCCCGCCTGTTCGAGGCGATCGGCGTGGCGGTGGCGAAGCGACGCGCCAGCCGGCAGGACGCCGAGGCGCTGGCCGACCTGCAGGCCCGCTTCGAGTCGCTGAGCGAGCGCCAGCACGAGGTGCTGACGCTGGCGACCGAGGGCCTGTCCAACAAGGAGATCGCGGCGCGGCTCGGCATCAGCCCGCGCACGGTCGAGATTCACCGCGCCTGGGTGATGGAGCGGATGGGCGCCCGCAATCTCGCCGAGCTGGTCCGCATGGCGATGCGGCTGCGTCCGACCGGCCCGTGACGGTCGTCGGCGGCCATCGAGGGCCGCCGAGGCACGCGAGACGCGGGCCTCGGCGCCAGCGGGCCGGCCGCTAATTGAGCCGGCTCGGCCGTTCGTTCTGGCCGGCGGCCGCGGACGTCGCGCCGGGCGGAGGTGTATCGGCGCCCGGGACCGGTGCAGGCTCGGAGGCTGCAGCCGATCCCGCGGTCGGCTCGGCCGTCGCGGCGCGCTCGGCGTCCTCCCGGGCGAGACGGCGATACGCCTTCCAGCCGAGCGGCAGGCAGCCGAGATAGATCAGCGTGCCGATGGTCAGGACCTCCCAGGGGAAGCTGACCAGCAGCGCGAAGAACAGGACCGCGATGAGGAACGCCGGCAGCACCATCTCGGGCGACACCCGCGTGCCGAGCTTCTTGCCCGACCACACCGGCAGCTTGGAGATCATCAGGAGGCCGATCGCCAGCGTGTAGACGAGCACCAGCGGGATCGGGATCAGATACTTGGCGAGGCCGAGGAACTGCAGGTAGATCGGCAGCAGCACCACGATGGCGCCGGCCGGCGCCGGGATGCCGGTGAAGAAGTTGCCGGCCCAGGCCGGGCGGTTCGGGTCGTCGATCATGACGTTGAACCGCGCCAGTCGCAGCCCGGCGCAGATCGCGAACACGATGGCGACGATCCAGCCGACGTTCTTGTAGTCGGACAGGCCCCAGAACCACAGGATCAGGGCCGGCGCGACGCCGAAATTGACGAAGTCGGCGAGGCTGTCGAGCTCGGCGCCGAAGCGCGACGTGCCCTTCAGCATGCGGGCGAGGCGGCCGTCGACGCCGTCCAGCACGGCGGCGAACACGATGGCGGCGAGCGCGAGCTCGAAGCGGAGCTCGGCGGCGAGCCGGATGGCGGTCAGGCCGGCGCACAGCGACAGCAGCGTGACCACGTTCGGCACGAGGGTGCGGACCGGAATCGGCCGGAAATTCCGGCGGAAGCGGGCCTCGCGGAGGCGCACGTCGCGGAACCGCGACCCACGCCGGTCTCGATCGGGATCGAAGGGAGGAAACAGGGACATGGCGGACGAACTATAGACCTGTGCGACGGGTTCCGCCATGCCGGCGCGGCGCAACGCGGTGTCGCGGTGAACGGTTCGTCGGCGGCGGCGCGGCCGCCCCGACACAGGGTCGGCGGAGGTCGGACGGAACGGGACGACCGCCACGCTGACCGTGGCCTACGCCGAGCCGGCCTCGCCGGTCGCCGCGAGGATCCGCGAGCGTGCCTCGCCGGTGCGCGGCCCGCCCGACCGCTGCTCGACCGTCCGTGCATGACGAATGGCGCGGGCGACCGCGGCCCAGTAGCGGGCGCGATCGGCCTTGCGAAAGTTCCGCCGCTGCATGCGCCGCGCCACGCCGTAGGCGCGCGCCCCGAACACCTCGATCAGCCGCCGCGCCTGGACTTCGACAGAGCTGTCGTGATCGAACTTCATGCGCGTCATCGCCCAACCTCGCAATAGTGTTCACCGCCGCGCCGGACCCGGCGCAGCCACAAGTGAGCGGCCGCGTACAATGAAAACGCAAACACACGGCGATCAGGAACGAACAAGCGGACACGTCCGAACATCTCGACGGATGCGGATCGTCGTCACGTCTCGTTTTGTCTTGATCGCGAACCGATCCGACCACGCCCGTGCTTGGACGCGCCGCCGACCGGCCTCTTGATTATTGTTTTTTGCAGTCGCCCCGATGCCTCACCGGTTTGTTCTCAGGCATCGGGAGCAGATTGGCAATACTCACCCCGATACCGTAGTCGGGCGAGACTCTGGAATCGTCCGCCACTTTGGAGACATTCCAAAGTGAATGACGGTGACCCGTCGCGGGCGGACTCGGTCCGTTCTCGCCGGACCGAGCGAAGCGCCGCGGGCGACGCCCGGGAACGGTCCCGGGCACGGCTCGGCTGCGTCGTGGACCTCCGGCCTGCCCTACCCGACCCGGAAGGTGCGGCCCGGATCGGCGGTCTTGAGATCGGCGATGATGGTCTCGCCGGCCAGCGTGGTCTGGCCCTCGGCGACCAGCGGGCGCGTGCCCTCGGGCAGGTAGATGTCGACCCGCGACCCGAAGCGGATCAGCCCGACCCGCTCGCCGGCCCCGACCATCGCGCCCTCGCGCACGAAGGTGACGATGCGGCGCGCGATCAGCCCGGCGATCTGCACCATGCCGATCTTGACGCCCGTCGGTGTGGCGATGACGAAGCCGTTGCGCTCGTTGTTCTCGCTCGCCTTGTCGAGGTCGGCGTTGATGAACAGGCCGGGCGTGTAGGCGATGCGCTCGATGCGGCCGGCCGTCGGGCTGCGGTTCACGTGGACATCGAAGACGCTCATGAAGATCGAGACGCGCGGCAACGGCGCGGTGCCGAGCCCGAGCTCGGCCGGCGGCACGGCCGGCGTCACCCGCGACACCCGCCCGTCGGCCGGCGAGACGAGGATGCCGTCGCGCAGCGGCGTGACGCGCGGCGGATCGCGGAAGAAGTAGGCGCACCACAGCGTCGCCACCACGCCGATCCAGCCGAGCGGCGACCACAGCCAGAACAGCACCAGGCTGACCAGCGCGAACGCGCCGACGAACGGATAGCCCTCGGAATGGATGGGCACGAGCTGGGAACGGATCGAATCGACGATGGACATGAGTGCTCTCGAAACCGGTTGAACTCGCCGGAGCATGCAGTCGCCCCGGCCGAAACTGTGCCCCGTCGTCCTGAGGTGCTCGGGCGAAGCCCGAGCCTCGAAGGACGGACGGCCTCCGGGACGGCGGTCGGCCTGATCCGGCCGGACGTCCGGCGCGCCCCGTTCGAACGCCCGGGCCGTCGCCCTTCGAGGGCCGCGAGTCCCGCGCTTTGCGCGGGCGCGCGGCCACCTCAGGGTGACGGAGTGAGCGAGTCGATGGGTGCTTCCCTATCACATTGCCGCACCGGTCGCGCGGCTGCGTCCATGGCCGCGCACAACCGGCTTGCGGAGCCGGCGGCCGGTCAGGCGGCGGCCTCCGCGCGGTCGGCGGGGCGCGGGGCGGGCGCATCCGGGTGGTCGTCCCCCTCCGCCTCGCCTGGTGCCGGCGGATTGCGGTTCGGCGCGTCCGGCGAACCCGCCTCGCCCTCGCCGGTCTGGGCGAGCTTTTCGCGCGCCTCCTCGGCCTCGCGCTGGCGGTTCCACATCGAGGCGTAGAGCCCGCCCGCGGCGAGCAGCGCCGCGTGGGTGCCGCGCTCGACGATGCGGCCCTTGTCGAGCACGATGATCTCGTCGGCCGCCACGATGGTGGAGAGGCGATGTGCGATCACCAGCGTGGTGCGGTTCTTCGACACCAACTGGAGCGCGTCCTGGATCTCCTTCTCGGTGTGGCTGTCGAGCGCCGAGGTCGCCTCGTCGAGCAGCAGGATCGGCGGCCCCTTCAGGATCGTGCGGGCGATGGCGACGCGCTGCTTCTCGCCGCCCGAGAGCTTGAGCCCGCGCTCGCCCACCTCGGTCTCGTAACCCTTCGGCGCCATCCGGATGAAGCCGTCGATCTGGGCGAGCTTCGCCGCCTCCTCCACCTCGGCGTCGGTCGCCTCCCAGCGGCCGTAGCGGATGTTGTAGCGGATGGTGTCGTTGAACAGCACGGTGTCCTGCGGGACCATGCCGATCTTCTCGCGAAGCGACGCCTGGGTGACCGCGCGGACATCCTGGCCGTCGATCGTGATGCGGCCACCGGTGACGTCGTAGAAGCGATAGAGCAGCCGCGAGATCGTCGACTTGCCGGCGCCCGACGGTCCGACGATGGCGACCGTGCGGCCTGCCGGCACCTCGAAGGAGAGGCCCTGCAGGATCGGCCGGTCGGGATCGTAGGAGAAGCGCACGTCCTCGAACCGGATGGTGCCGGCCGGGACCGTGAGCGGCGCCGCGCCCGGCGCGTCGGCGATCTCGGTCTCGCGCTTCAGGATGCGGAACATCTGCTCGATGTCGATGATCGCCTGCTTGATCTCGCGATACACCATGCCCATGAAGTTGAGCGGCTGGTAGAGCTGGATCATCATGGCGTTGATCATGACGAAGTCGCCGATCGTGTGGGTGCCGTTCTTCACCCCGATCGCGCACATCGCCATCACGACCGTGAGGCCGATGGAGAAGATCGCCGCCTGCCCGGCGTTGAGCACGGCGAGCGACGTGTAGGCCTTGACGCTCGCGTCCTCGTAGCGGGCCATCGAGCGGTCGTAGCGCTGGGCCTCGCGCTGCTCGGCCGAGAAGTACTTCACGGTCTCGTAGTTGAGCAGCGAGTCGATCGCCTTGGTGTTGGCCTCGGTGTCGCTGTCGTTCATCTTGCGGCGGATGCCGATCCGCCACTCGGTCGCGACGTAGGTGTAGGCCATGTAGAGCACCACCGTGACCACGATGGTGACGACGTAGCGCCAGTCGAACTGCCACAGCAGCACGCCGATGATCAGGGCGAACTCGACGATGGTCGGGACCAGCTGCAGGAGGACCATCCGCACGATGGTCTCGATCCCGTTGCGGCCGCGCTCGAGCACGCGGGTGAGCCCGCCGGTCTTGCGCTCCAGATGGAAGCGCAGCGACAGCTTGTGCATGTGCTCGAAGGTGAGGATCGCGAGACGACGCACCGCGTGCATGGCGACCTTGGCGAACACGCCGTCGCGCGCCTGGGTCAGCACCGCCATCAGGATGCGGCTGCCGCCGTAGGCGACGGTGAGCGCGATCGGGGCCGCCAGCACCCAGCCGAGCGTCGTCGCCGTGCCGGCCGGCGCGCCGGTCTCGGTCAGCGCGTCGGTCGCCCACTTGAACGTGAACGGCATCAGGATGGTGGCGAGCTTGGCGCCGAGCAGCAGCACCAGGGCCCAGACGACGCGGGCCTTCAGGTCGGCCCGGTCGGACGGCCAGATGTACGGCCACAGCGCCACGATGGTGGCGAACAGGCGCCCGCTGTCGGCGGGCACGTCGCGGGAGTCGGGCGCGGAATGTCTCATCGAGGCTCGGTTGCTGGGCGATCGGGCCGGAACCCGTCCGTCGAATGGCAGGTCGCACGGCCACGCGCGACGCGACCGGCAGGAGCGGCCGGCGCCGCCCGTCTCCCATATAGGCCTTCCCGCCCCGAAGTGCAGCCGCTCCGGCCGGCCCCGATCGGCCGCGCCTCTCCCGGCCGGACCGTCCGGCGCTGCGGCCTTGACGCGCGCCGGCGCCGGGGCCAGATGCAAAGCATGAGCAAGATCCGAAGAATCTGCGTCTATTGTGGCTCCAGCCCGGGATCCGACCCGGCCTATGTCGCGGCCGCCCGTCGGCTCGGCCGGCTGATGGCCGAGCACCGCATCGGCCTCGTCTACGGCGGCGGCTCGAACGGCCTGATGGGCGCGGTCGCCAATGCGGTGGTCGACCACGGCGGCGAGGTCGTCGGGGTCATCCCCGAGTTCCTGCGCACCAAGGAGAACCAGTTCGATCGCGCGACCGAGCTGGTCGTCACCCGCGACATGCACGAGCGCAAGCAGATCATGTTCGACCGGGCCGACGCCTTCGTGGCGCTGCCGGGCGGCATCGGCACGCTTGAGGAGCTGGTCGAGCAGCTCACCTGGGCCCAGCTCGGCCGCCACAAGAAGCCGATCCTGCTCGCCGACATCGGCGGCTTCTGGCAGCCCCTGGTCACCGTCCTGCAGACCATGCGGTCGGCCGGCTTCATCCACAACGGCGGCCTGATGAACTACCGGGTGTGCGACCGCGTCGACGACATCCTGCCGACGCTCGCGGCCGCCGTCGCCCCGGTCAGCGAGGCCGAGAAGGCCGGCGATCCGGCGACCGTCGCCCGCATGTGAGGACTGCGCATCAGCAGTCATTCTCGGGCGCTGTGCGGGTGGCCGTCGAGAGACCGCGGTTTCGGGCGAGACGCGTCGTGCCGCCCGGGGACGACGGCGCAATTCTGCGAGGCCTCGCAGCGGAGGCGATCGCCCGTAAAGCATCCGCGCCACGGCCTGAGCGTCGGCACGAACCGGCGAATCGGAAGCACGGCAGACTCTCGACCAGAAAGCCCGCCGCGGCGAACGCCGAACGTCCCCCAGGTTGTATAACCATGCCGTTACACAACAGCCGTCGGGAGGTAGTAAATCCTGCCTAACATCCGGACAATCCACATTTTTTGGCCTTTCATCCTACGCATTGCTACTTAAAATACGCATACTTACGTAGGACACGCCATTAGTCAGAAGGTATTTTTCTGCACGATTAACATTCGTTCTAGTAAGCGCACTAGTCGCGCGGATGGTGCAGCGCTCCTTCTGCACACCTGTGGTCGAACTCGGTTTGGTCGAAATCCGGCGCGGCGGGAGATCCCGATGAGTCGACGTGCGCTGCCGACGCGACGCCCCGGTCGCGACAAGACGGGCGGCTCCGACGCCCCGCGCAAGACATCGAGCCGCGCGACGACCGAGCCGGAGACGGCCACCGCGACAGCGCCGGACGCGCCGGCGGCCACGCGGCCGAAGCGCGCCAGCCGGCGCCCCGCCGCCACCGCGGACGACGCGGCCTCGACGGACGCGAAGACCGGGCTCTACGTCGTCGGCATCGGCGCCTCGGCGGGCGGCCTCGAGGCGTTGCGCCCGTTCGTCGCCGCGCTGCCGCGCTCGTCCAACCTGTGCTTCGTGGTCGCCCAGCATCTGTCGCCGCAGCACCGCAGCATGATGGTCGAGCTGCTCGGCCGCGAGACCAAGATCCCGGTGGTCGCCATCGACAACGGCGTCACGGTGAAGCCCAACACGATCTACATCGCGCCGCCCAACAGCGATGTGTTCTACCGCAACGGCAAGCTCGTCCTGCGCGCGCCGCTCGAGGGCGTCGGCCCGAAGCCGTCGATCGACCACTTCTTCACCAGCCTCGCGGCCGGGCTCGGCCCGCGCGCCATCGCCATCGTGCTGTCGGGCACCGGCTCGGACGGCGCCAACGGGCTGCGCGCCGTCAAGGCGCACGGCGGCATCACGTTCGCCCAGGAGCCGACCTCGGCCAAATACGAGAGCATGCCGCGCGCCGCCATCACGACCGGCGGCGCCGACCTGGTGCTGACGCCCAAGGAGATCGCCGGCAAGCTCGACGTGGTCGCCCAGGGCCACGACCTCCATCTCGGGCTCGCCGAGAAGGGCGACGGCGACGGCGGCGGCACGTTCCAGAACATCATCCGCTACATCCGCCACCACACCGGCATCGACTTCAGCAAGTACAAGGAGGCGACGCTGCGCCGACAGATCGCGCGGCGGATGTCGGCCCTGCAGGTCCGAACCCTCAAGGACTACGTCACCTATATCGACCAGCACCGCGACGAGCTCGACACGCTCGCCAAGAACTTCCTGATCTCGGTGACGGCGTTCTTCCGCGACAAGGAGTCCTTCACGGCGCTCGGCAAGGTGCTCGACAAGATCCTGCGTGACAAGCGGCCCGGCGATCCGCTGCGGATCTGGGTGCCGGGCTGCGCCACCGGCGAGGAGGCCTATTCGATCGCCCTCCTCCTCGCCAGCAAGTCGCCGGCCCGCATCGGCGCCCTCAAGGTGCAGATCTTCGGCACCGACATCGACGGGGCGGCGACCAGCCACGCCCGGCGCGGCGAATACGCGGAGAGCAGCGTCATCAATCTCGGCGCCGCCATGCGCCACAACCACTTCACCAACAACGGCCGGCTGTTCCGCGTCGACAAGGCGGTCCGCGACCTCGTGGTGTTCTCGCGCCACGACGTGGTGCAGGATCCCCCCTTCAAGAACATCGACCTGATCAGCTGCCGGAACCTCCTGATCTACTTCAAGCCGGCGCTGCAGGAGCATCTCTTCAAGATGTTCCACTACGCCTTGCGGCCGGGCGGGCACCTGTTCCTCGGCAAGTCGGAGTCGCTCGGCACCTGCAAGGGTCTCTACGTCACGGTCGACGCCCGCCACAAGCTGTTCCGCCGCCGCGACGTGTCGATCCGGCCCTACTACGTGCCGCGCGTCGAGGGCGTGCTGCCGACGCCCGATATCGGCCACCTGCCACGGCGCAACGTGGAGCCGCCCGAGCGGGATTTCGGCCGGATCGGCCGCGACATCATGGTGGAGCGCTACGGTCCGCCCGGCATCTTGATCTCGCACGACGGCGAGCCGCTGCACTTCTTCGGCGACGTCAGCCGCTTCGTGCGGATCGGCAGCGGCAGCGGCAAGGTCGACCTCAACCTGATGAACATCATCGAGCCGACGCTGCGCGGCGAGTTGCGTGTTCTCCTGCACCGCTGCCAGCGCGACCACGGCTCCCACCACGGCCAGTATCATCACATCCGCGACGGCGAGCGCAGCATCCGCCTCGCCGCCCATGCGCTCGACCGCCAGCATAACGACGAGCGCCTCTACCTGATCTGCTTCGAGGAGCGCGAGGCGGCGGCGCCGCGCGGCCCGCAGGTCGCGGCCGCGCATGCCGACGAGGCGACCTCCCAGCAGATCGCCGCGCTCGAGCAGGAGCTGAAGGCGACCAAGGAGAACCTGCAGACCGTCGTCGAGGAGCTCGAGACCTCCAACGAGGAGCTGCAGTCGACCAACGAGGAGCTGCAGGCCTCCAACGAGGAGCTGCAGGCCTCGAACGAGGAGCTGGAGACCGCCAACGAGGAGCTGCAGGCGACCAACGAGGAGCTGACCACGGTCAACGACGAGCTGTCGGTGAAGACCGGCGACCTCGCCGAGGCCAACGGCGAGCTGGAAGGCATCATGGCCAACTCGGCCGAGGGAATCGTGCTGGTCGACCCGACGTTCCACGTCGTGCGCAGCAACGAGCGCGCCGCCCGCATCCTGCGGCTCGGCAACGACCTCGCCCGGCACCATCTGCTCGACGTGGCGACCGCCGCCGGCATGCCGTCCATCCGCAAGGTGATCGACGCGGTGCTGAAGGCCGGCACGCCGCACACCGAGGAGATCCAGATCCAGGACCGGCTCTATCTGATGCAGCTCTCGCCGCATCGGGTCGAGCGGCGGATCCGCGGCGCCATCCTGAGCCTCTCCGACGTGACCGAGCTGCGCGTCGCGCAGCGCACCGCCGAGGAGCAGGGCCGCCGCGCCAGCATCCTGATCGAGACCGCGACCGACGGCATCGTCATCGCCGACCACCGCGGCCTGGTGCATGTGTGCAACCCGGCCGCCTGCGCCTTGCTGGAGGTGAGCGAGGCCGGGATCCTCGGACGGCCAGCTGGCGGCCTGTTCATCGCCGGCGACCGCGACGCCGAGCCGCTGGTCGCCCATCTGCTCGGCGTCGGCCGGGACGAGGCGGCGCAACGCTTCGAGATCGCGCTGTCGCGGCACGGCGTCGTGCGCCACTTCGACGTGGTGCTGAACGAGTTCACGCTCGGCGGCGACGTCTATCGGGCCGCCACGCTGCGCGAAATCACCGAGCTCCACGTGGCACGCGAGTCGCTCGCCCGCGCCAAGAAGACGGCCGAACAGTCGAACCGCGCCAAGACCGACTTCCTCACCCGCATGAGCCACGAGCTGCGCACGCCGCTCAACGCCATCGTCGGCTTCTCGGACGCGATCCTGTCGGAGATCCACGGTCCGCTGCCGCACGAGCGTTACCTGTCCTACGTGAAGGACATCCACGTCTCCGGCGTGCATCTGCTCGGGCTGATCAACGACGTCTTCGACATCGCCAAGGTGGAGGCCGGCGTGCTGCGCCTCCACGAGATCCCCTCCGATCTCGTCAAGCTCGTCTCCAGCGCGGTCAGCTTCGTCGGCCCGATGGCCGCCAAGGCCGGCGTGCTCGTGGTGTTCGACTTCGCGGCGAGCGTCGTGTGCCTGCGCGCCGACGAGCTGCGGGTGCGGCAGGTGCTGCTCAACCTGCTCTCCAACGCGATCAAGTTCTCGCACCGCGCCGGCAAGATCCGCGTCTCGGTGCGCACCCTCGACGACGGCGGCGTCGCCGTCGAGGTCGCCGACCAGGGCATCGGGATCGCGCCGCAGACGATCGAGAAGATCGGCACCGAGACGGTGTCGACCGGCTTCGTGCGCGACGGCGCCATCGAGGGCAGCGGCCTCGGCCTGCCGGTCAGCATCGCGCTGATGAAGGCGATGGGCGGCACCTTGAGCATCACCAGCACGCCCGGCAAGGGCACCACCGTGACGATGCGGTTTCCGCCCGATCGGGTGCTGCCGCCGAGCAGCCTGTCGCCACCGGGCAGCCTGTCGGCGCCGGGCGGCCTGTCGCCGACGAACGGAAGCCCGCCGACGAACGGCGGCGACCCGCGCCGCGACGTCGATGCGGACGCCGGCGGCGACGGGGGGGCGAACGGAACCTCGGCCGCCGCGGGACCGGCCCGCAACGGCCGCAACGGCCGCCGGACCGCCGCCCGGAGCTGAGGCCGCGGATCAGTTCACGACGCCGGGACCGCCGCCCCCGGTCCGGGCCGACGGGCCGATCGGCCCGGCGGCGGTCAGCCGCGCGTGCCGGTCGAGCAGCACGGCGAGGGCGCGGGCGGCCGTCAGCACACCGCGGCAGCGGCCGCCGCCCCCGACCCGCGCCAGCGCGCGATCGAGCGCCGCGGCGTCGCCGGCTCGGGCCGCCTGGACGAGCCCGAGAAGCTCCGCCTCGTCGCCCGACACCTGCGCGCACGACGCCGGGAAGAAGGCGAAGCCGCCGCGCCGCTCGGTGCGCAGCGCCCGCACCAGCGCCCCGGCGCGGCCGACGAAGGATGGCCCGTCGACCGGCCCGAAGGCGTGCTCGGCGCAGGCATAGGCGGCGTCCCAGCAATCGGCACTCGCCGTCATGTAGCCGGCGCACACGTACCGCACGAGCGCCAGCGCGAGCTGCTCGCCGGCGTCGCCGCACACCGCCCGGCAGTCGCGGCAGGCGCCGCAGACACGGGCGAAATCGAAGCGGATCGGCTCGCCGGGAACGCCGTCAAACGGCGCCACGATCTCCGGCGCGGTCTCGGGCTTCGTCTCCGGCACGGTCTCTCGCGCGATGCTCATGCGGGCTTCCTCGGGGGCGTTCAATGCAGGGTGCAGGAGGTCGCGGCGCCGGCCGCCGCCGCGGCCAGGACCGCGTCGACCGCGTGCCGCACCGGCAGGATCAGGCCGGCCTGCGCGAACAGCGTCGCCAGCCCGCGCGTCGGGGCGAGCGCGAAGGCGATGCCCTCGGGATCGAGCCAGCCGGCGAGGCGCGCCCGCGTTCCGGCGACGTCGTCCTGCTGGGCGGCCGTCACGGCCGCGACGAGGCGCAGCTCGTCGGCGGAGAGCTGCGGGCACTTGCGGCAGCGCACCTCGAAGCGGCGCACCGCCATCCGGGCCGTCACCCGCAGGAGCGCGTCGAGCGACAACGCCGCGTCCCCCGCACCGGCGCGGTCGAAGGCCGGCCGCAGCACCGCGACCGGACAGCGCCCCTCCCGCATTGCGACGACCCAGGTGCGGCATCCCCAGACGACCAGCTGCTCGGCCACGTCGAGCGCGGCGAAGCGATCGACCGGGGACTCGTCCTCCAGGGTCGGATCGACGGTGACGGAGCGCATCACGGCTGCGTCCTCGCGATCACGCCCCGCAGCGCGATCGCCGGCGCGGCCCTGCTCGGGACCGCGCCGCCGCCGGCGCGGGCATTGCGCCGGACGGCTGTCCGCCGCAGCTCGGGGGAACGACGATCGGACACGCGACACCTCCTCGGTCGGGACGATGTCGCAAGTATTGTCGCGGCCCCTCGACTGTCGAGGGTCGCGGGATGCTTTTCGATCTATTGCAGGATTACAGAGATTCGAAGGTGGAGGGGATGCTCTGGAACTCCAGCGGCCTCGTGTCCCGGGCGCGCGCGCAGCGCCGTGACCCGGGAGCCAGGGCGTTTTGGCGAAACGCCTGCCGAAGCGCCGACCGTGCCGCCCCTGGGCCCCGGCTCTGCGGCGCATCAGGCCTGCGGCCTGACGCGCCTTGTCCGGGGCACGCCACCTCGATGCGGGGACGCGGTTCGTCCGTCCGGAAGCGCCGTTGCGTCTCCCTCACCCCGGCGCGCCGGAGCGGATCAGCTTGTAGACGATCGAGTCCATCAGGGCCTGGAACGAGGCGTCGATGATGTTGGGCGAGACGCCGACCGTGGTCCAGGTGTCGCCCGTGTCGGCGTCGGTGCTCTCGATCAAGACGCGCGTCACCGCCTCGGTGCCGCCGTTGAGGATGCGCACCCGATAGTCGGTGAGGCTCAGGCTCCGGATGTAGTCCTGATAACGTCCGAGGTCCTTGCGCAGCGCGAGATCGAGCGCGTGCACCGGGCCGATGCCTTCCGCGGCCGAGATCAGCGGCTCGTCGTCACCGACCTTCACCTTCACGACCGCGACCGTGGCGGTGACGCGCTTGCCGAGCGCGTTGATGCGGTGCTCGACGTTCACGTCGAACTTCAGCACCTCGACATAGTCCGGAACGGTGCCGAGCATCCGCCGCGCCAGCAGCTCGAAGGAGGCCGGCGCCGACTCGTAGGCGTAGCCGATCGCCTCGCGCTCCTTCACCACGTCGAGCAGGCTGCCGATGCGCGGGTCGTCCTTGTCGATCACCAGGCCGACGCGGGCGAGCTCGGCCAGCACGTTGGAGCGACCGCCCTGGTCGGAGACCAGCACGTCACGCCTGTTGCCGACCGTCTCGGGGCGGACATGCTCGTAGGTCGCCGGATCCTTGAGGATCGCCGAGGCATGGATGCCGGCCTTCGTCACGAAGGCGCTGGGACCGACATAGGGCGCGTGGCGGTCGGGCGCGCGGTTGAGCATCTCGTCGAGCCGTCGCGAGACCCGCGTCAGGCTCGCGAGCCCGGCGTCCGACACCCCGACGTCGAACCTGTCGGAATACTCGCGCTTCAGCTTGAGGGTCGGGATCAGCGACATCAGGTTGGCGTTGCCGCAGCGCTCGCCGAGCCCGTTGAGCGTGCCCTGGATCTGGCGCACGCCGGCCCGCACGGCGGCGAGCGAGTTGGCGACGGCCTGCTCCGTGTCGTTGTGGGCGTGGATGCCGAGTCTCTCACCCGGCACCTTCTTCGTCACCTCGCCGACGATGCGTTCGATCTCGTGCGGCAGCGTGCCGCCGTTGGTGTCGCACAGCACCACCCAGCGGGCGCCCTCCTTGAAGGCCGTCTCGGCGCAGGCGAGCGCGTAGTCGGGGTTGGCCTTGTAGCCGTCGAAGAAATGCTCGCAATCGACCAGCACCTCGCGGCCGCGGCCGAGCGCCGCCTGCACGCTATCGCGGATCGAGGCGAGGTTCTCCTCCAGCGTCGTCTCCAGCGCGACGCGAACGTGATAGTCCCACGACTTAGCGACGAAGCAGATCGCGTCCGCATGCGCATCGAGCAGCATCGCGAGGCCGGGGTCGTTGGAGGCGGAGCGGCCCGGCCGCCGCGTCATGCCGAACGCCGTGAAGGTCGCCTTGACGCCGCGGTCCTGCGCGAACAGCTCGGTGTCGGTCGGGTTGGCGCCCGGATAGCCGCCCTCGATGTAGTCGATGCCGAGCTCCGCCAGCATGCGGGCGATGACCAGCTTGTCGGCGAGCGTGAAGTCGACGCCGTTGGTCTGCGCGCCATCGCGCAGCGTCGTGTCGAAGAGATACAGGCGTTCCGTCATGGTCGTGTCCTGTCGCCGCCCGCGGCGCGCGGGACGGCAAGGCGAGCGCGCTTGTTCGAAACGGCGCGGGCGCCTGCGGCGCCGCGCTCCGGCATCACCAATAGTTCAGATACTTCAAGACGAATGCGACGCCGCCGGCGAGCACCAGCAGCTTGATCAGGATGTAATAGATCCAATGGCGCGGGAACGGGGTGTCGGGGCGTTTCACGTCGCGACCTTTCCGGCGAGCGCCTTTTCCATGGTCGTGTTGGCGAGCCACTCGTCGCCGCGCAGCACGGTATTGCGGCGCTGCGCGACGTAGCCGCGCTTCTCGAAGAAATTGCGCGCATTGTCGCTCGCGTCGACCACGAGCGTCTTGGCGCCGCGCGCGCCGGCGAGCTTCTCGATCGCGTCGATCAGCATGGCGCCGGCGCCCATCCCGACGACACCGGGATGCACATAAAGGAGATCGATGGTCTCGCCGCCGACCAGCGTGACGAAGCCGACCGGCGTGCCGTTCAACGTCACGACGAGCGCGAGCGCGTCGGTGACGCGCTTGGCGAACGCCGCCTCGTCCGCGGCGGCCGTCATCCAGGCCTCCTGCTGGGCCTCGCTGTAGTCGTCGCCGGTCAGCTCCTCGACGCTGGCGCGGAAGATCTCGGCGAGCAGCGGCGTGTCGGCCGGCAGCACGGGGCGCAGCGCGAACTCCGGGTGAGCCGTCGCCATCACGCGCCCTCCCCGTCCCGCAGCGGAACGACGGTGCGAGAGGTCCGGCGCGGCGCCGCCTGCACCTCGGTCTCGATGATCGACAGGATGCCGTCCGGGCTCGCCGCGATGTCCGCGGCGCGGAACAGGAGCACGCGGTAGCCGTGGCAGAACAGCCACTGGTCGCGCTCGGCGTCGCGCGGCACGCCGGTCGTTGCGCTGTCGTCGACCTCGACGATCACGGGCGCGCCGTCGCACGCGAAGGCGACACGAAACGGCCCGACCGGCACGTCGCGCTTGAACTTGGCGCTGCCGAACTTTTTGGTGCGCAGCATGCGCCACAACAGCCGCTCGCCCTCGGTCATGTCGCGATCGGACGCCTCGCTCATCGCGCGACGCTCCAGGTGGTGCCGTCCTTGGAGTCCTTCAGCACGATGCCGAGCGCCAGGAGCTCGTCGCGGATGCGATCGGACTCGGCCCAGTTCTTCTCCTTGCGGGCGGCGATGCGAGCCGCGACCTTGGCGTCGATCTCCTCGGCCGGGATCGGCGGCGCCGGGGCGTGCGCGTCCTCCCACGCCTTCAGCGCCTCCGGACGGAAGCCGAAGAAGGCGAGCGTGCCGGCCAGCGCCTTGCGGCCGGCGGCGTTCTTCAGCCCGTGCATGGCGGCGAGCGCCATCGGGGTGTTGAGGTCGTCGGCGAGCGCCTCCAGCACGGCCGGCGCCGGGCGCGGCTCGGCATCGGCCGAGGCGGCGTCGAAGAACGACGCCAGCGCCTTGTGGGCCTCCTCGAGGCCCTTGAGGGTCCAGTTGATCGGCTGGCGATAGTGGGTCGACAGCATGGCGAGGCGCGCGACGTCGCCCGGCCAGTCCTTCAGCACCTCGCGGATGGTGACGAAGTTGCCGAGCGACTTCGACATCTTCTCGCCTTCCACCTGCAGGAAGCCGTTGTGCATCCAGGTGTTCGCCATCGCCTGCGTGCCGAAGGCGCAGCACGACTGGGCGATCTCGTTCTCGTGGTGCGGGAAGACGAGGTCGATGCCGCCGCCGTGGATGTCGAAGGTCTCGCCGAGGTGCTTCCAGCTCATCGCCGAGCACTCGATGTGCCAGCCCGGACGCCCCTCCGCCGCGATGCCGCACGGCGACGGCCAGCCCGGCTCTCCCGGCTTCGAGGGCTTCCACAGCACGAAGTCCATGGCGTCGCGCTTGTAGGGCGCAACGTCGACGCGGGCGCCGGCGATCATCTCGTCGAGCGGCCGCTTGGAGAGGCCGCCATAGGCCGGCATCGACGGCACCGAGAACAGCACGTGGTCCTCGGCCACATAGGCGTGGCCGGAGGCGACCAGCCGCTCGATGATGGCGCGCATCTCGGCGACGTGCTCAGTCGCCCGCGGCTCGACGGTCGGCGGCAGGCAGCCCAGCGCCGTCACGTCGGCCTTGAACTCGGCATAGGTCGTCTCGGTCAGCGCGCGGATCGAGATGCCGCGCTCGGCCGCCCGCGCGTTGATCTTGTCGTCCACGTCGGTGATGTTGCGAACGTAAGCGACGTGCTCGGCGCCGTAGACGTGGCGCAGCAGCCGGAATAGCACGTCGAAGACGATGACGGGCCGCGCATTGCCGATATGGGCGAAGTCGTAGACGGTCGGACCGCAGACATACATGCGCACGCGGGCCGGATCGAGCGGCACGAAGGGCCGCTTCTCGCGCGTGAGCGTGTCGTAGAGCCGGAGTTCCATACCCTGTCCCCTGCGCCCTCGCCCGGCGCCATTGGCCTGCGCGGTCATCCCGCGCGATCGTCCTGCGACTATCCGGTGCCGGCCGGCGGCCCCCCGCCCGTGCCGACCCCGTCGTGAAGCACGACCGAATCACGTCGCGGGCCCGCGCTGGCCCGGCGTCTGTTTGTCTTGGGAAGAGGACAAGACGGCCGTAGCCAGCGGGAGCCGCTAGCGAATAATCCCCCGGCAAATGCCGATATGGGTGAAATGGCCGGTCATGGGCGCGCACCATGGTCGAGCGGCGGCGCCCCGTCAAGAGCGGCGAAGGACCGATCGCGCCGGGTCGACGACGCCCGCCGGCACCTCCCGCGGGCAGCCTGCGGACGGCGCATGCCCGGGCCCTGCCGGGGCCGACGGCCGGTCCGCGCGGCACGGAACGTGCTACGGCTCCGGCACCGACGATCCGAGACCGCCGCGATGCCCCTGCCCCCGATCCCCGACAAGCGCACCATCCTGGCCATGCTGGCCGGCGCCGCCGGCGGCGCCGTCGCGATCGCTCTGATGGAGCTGTTCGCCGCCTTCGGCTCGTTCCCGCTGTTCGCGGTGCCGTTCGCGACCTCGATCGTGCTGGTGATGGGCTCGCCCGAGGCCGAGCCGGCGCAGCCGCGCGCGCTGATCGGCGGCCACCTGGTGGCGACCCTGGTCGGGCTGATGGTGCTGGCGATCACCGGGCCGGGACCGTGGGCCGCCGCGCTCGCGGTCGGCCTGTCGATCGTCGCGATGCAGCTCACCCGCACGTTCCACCCGCCCGCCGGCATCGACCCGCTGCTGGTGGTCGCCAACGGCCTGCCGTGGACCTATCTGGTCGCCCCGGTCGGCGCCGGGGCGGTGCTGCTCGCTCTCTTCGCCTGGGGCTGGCACCTCGGGGTGCGGCGCTACGACTGGCCGCATCGCTGGTGGTGAGGGCCTCGACGTCCGCTCCCACGTCCCGGCCCCGCGCCGGCTTACACGGGGTCGGCTTGCGTCACGTCGGCTTGCGATGGCCGTTGCGGCCGCCGCCGTTGCGCGCCACCGGGGGCACGGGCGGAACCAGCGACACCGGGGCGACCGTCGGGCCGACCGACGCTCCCCATTCGGCGGCCGCCGCCGGACCGTGCAGAGCCTGGCCCGCATGGACGATCGCTGCCGCCGCGTTTGGATACAGATCGGCGCCGGACCGGACGACATCGCTGAGCACGCCGAACACGGCGCCGACGAACTCGCGGTTCATGGTCACGGTCTCAGTGCAGAAATCCTTCAGCACCGGGAGGAACTTCGCCTTGGCGGCCGTGAGCTCCGGCTCGCCTCTCGCTTCCAGGACCATGTTTGCGGCGCCATAGAGCATCTGCTTGGCCCGGCCCCAGCGCTCCATCTTGCAGTCGAAGTCCTCGGCCGAGCCCGGCATGTGGTCATGGATCTGGGCGAGGAAGTCCTCCTCCATCAGGCCGGCCGCCTGGCTCTGCCAGAGCAGCAGATCGAGGTCGCGTACCATGCTGCCGATGCGGTGCTGTAGACGATCGATCAGAACCGCCTTCACCTTCTCCACCGAGTAGCTGCTGTTCTTGCCCGACAGGAACATCTGGCGATAGCGCAACCCGATCGAGAGCGCCGCGACCAGTCGCGTCATCTCGTAGTTGTCGTGCCGCACCGGCCCGATGTCGACGAGATAAATGTCGAACTCGTCGATGCCACTCAGATACTGGACGCCGCGCGCCAGGAACGTGCCGTAGGCCCGATCGCGATCCGGCAGCGTGATCTGCTGACGGTTCTCGGTCGGCTCGTCGTTGAGCGCGTCGCGCACCAGCGTGACGATCGCGTCGCGCCACGACGCCCTGACCTGCGTGTCCGCGATCTGATCGAGAAAGCTCGTCCAACTCATCGGACCCTGCGGAAACGCCCCGAAGCCGACCGGATTGAAGGACTTCTCCTCGAAGCAGAACTCGATGGTCGCTTCGCGCCACGGATCGCCGGCGACCCGGTAGGCGTGCGGCAGACGGAATACGATCTTGCGCTCCGGAACCGTGGTCTCGCGCTCGCGCCGCTGAAGCTGGTCGAAGATCGTGCCGTGGACCGCATCGGTCGCCGTTTCGATCCCGGCTCTGAGCTGCTCGCACTGGCTGTCGCTGATGACGTTCTTGGTCCGCAGGATGTCGCAGATGCGATTGAACACCCGGCGGATCGAGTGGGTCTTCTCGGTCCGCATGACTTCGATGAACCGGCTCCGATCCTTCAGGCAGGCGCGGTCGACCACCACCGGATCGATCATCAGGCCCTGAAGTCCGTTGACGGTCTGCGGCAGACCGGAGAACACGGCGACCGACAGGATCAGCCGATCCTGATCCTTGAAATCGGTCATCTTGGGCCGGCGCAGCACCGAGTTGCGAAAGAAGCCAACCTCGAAGCCGGTGAACGAGTGGCTGGGCTTGTTCCTCCCGGTCGAGATCAGCAGGAGAACATCTGCCCGGTCGAGGTCCTTCTCGATCTTGAGCCGCCAGTCGGTGCCGAGGCTGAACTGTGGCGCGAAGGTGAGCTGGACCATCCCGGCGATGCCGAACACCTGGTTGAGCTGCTTGGAAAACTCGGCGGCGATCGGCTCATCCTCGGTGGCGTAGCTGATGAACACGTGAAGATTCGGCATGGCGGGCTCCGGTCCGATCGGTCCTCTTCTCCCGCGAGCATGCTACCACCAAGCGCAATCTTTACGAGTCTTTAACCGGTATATACACTCTTCGATTGCATCGACGCGAACTGCTTTGCGCGGCCGGTTTCCGTCGACGGATGAACGAGATCGCGGGCCGTGACACGGCCCGCGCAGGTTTCGCCATCACCGAGTCTTGATGGCCTGTCCACCGCCCGCCCGCGCTCGGCCTGCACCGGCGGCCCGCGGCGGCGCCGAGGGCGCGATCGGTCGACCGCGCGGCCGCCGGTCGGCTCGACTCAGGGCACGAGCTCGCGCACCACCGGCTTCTGGTCGAGCGGGATGAACCTGATCGCCTTCAGGCCCTCCGCCGCCTTCTTCAGGTCGACGACGCGGACGTCCTGATTCTCGTAGGTGCGGATGTGGTAGCGCAGGTTCTTCAGGTCGATCGCCGAGGTCCACTCGGTCGTCTCGAAGCCGTCGACGCCACCGCCCTCGCCGCCCGCCGCCGCCGAGGTGCCGATCGATCCGGGCGGCAGGTCGAAGCCATTCATGATGTGGAACGCGAGCCCGACCGTCTCGGCGCTGGTCGGAAGCTGCGGCGCGTTCGCCTGGGCGAAGTAGGCGCGCACGAAGCGCGCCGTCGCGAGGAAACCGCCCGGCAGCCCGTTCATGCCGACGCCCGAGCTCGCCGCGGCGAGCGACGTCGTGCCGACCTTCAAGGGCGGCATCACGGCCGCCGTGACGTACTGGTATTGCGCGAGGTTCCTCAGATGAAATGGAAACTCCGGCGCGTTGGTGAGCACATGGGTGGGATTGTCGTACAGGTTCAGCTTGCCGCCGTGCGTGTACTCGATCACCAGGCTCTTGCCGGTCGCGTCGTGCACGGAGACGTGCACGGGCGGCACCATGTTTCCGAACGCGGCGAGCTTGACGCCCGACACGATGATCTGCGGCAGGCCGGCCTTCACCTCGTCGACGGTGGCGAAGCTGGTGAGAATGTAGCTCAGAAGCTCGAACGAGGCGATCGAGCGGTCGCCCTTGCCGGGCGGCACGGGCTGGAACTCGGCGAAGCCCGGGAAGTTGAACAGGCCGCCGGCGAGGCCGCGCTCGTTGACGCCGTCGAGCAGAATCGGAAGGCCGAGCGCGTTGGCGCCGGTCGCGGCGTACTTGGTCGTCCAGACGAGACCGCCCTTGCCGACATCGCCCTCCGGGCCGGTGCCCGTGACGGAGAGGCCGCGCGGCACGACGATGATCTGGGACTTCAGCGATAGCCCGAACTCGAGCGTGCGGCCGTAGACGAAGCCGCCGTCCTTGGCCGGCAGCAGCACCGACGTGCAGGCGAGCGCGGGCGCGAGCGGCGCGACGACGAGCGCGCCGGAGACGAGCGCCGAAACGGCGATACGGGCATTTCGCGACACCATGAGCAATCCTCTCGGGCAGAATGGAAGGAACGACGACCGGTGGATACGCGACGACACCGTGCCCGTAACGTGGCTTCGGGCGCGGCGGCGATGCAAATGATTTGAATCAATTAACGAAGCACTTTTCGAAGTCGTGAAAGTCGGGGCGATGCGAGCATGTCCGCAAAGCCATCAGACTCCCACGCCGCGACGAAGCTGTGTCGGATCGGACTAATGCGCGTCTACAGCTCGCACTCGTGACGCCCGCACTCGTCCCCGGCATCCACGATCTCAAGCACTTCCTCTGTCGTGCTCCGCGAAGGCGATGGCTTTGCAGAATTCGTCATCCCGAGGCGCGGACCGCAGGTCCGCGAGCCCGGGATCCATACGCCCGGCACACGTGGCTCACGACAGACAGGGGTTATGGGTCCCGGGTTCGGCGCTTGCGCGCCGCCCCGGGACGACGGAGCAATTCTGCAACGCCGTCGCAAGGCGGAGCGCCCGGGTCGGCGCAACTTTCGGCTAGCCCGTTCGGACGTGATCACGTCGCTCAGTGGCGCGCGTCGCAGGCGAAGGCGCGGATGACGCAGGTCTTGCCGGTGTGGCCGTAGCATTGCTGGAGCGCATTGTTCTGGGCGCGGGCGAGCCGCGGCGCCACCGCGTAGCCGTGCGGGCCGCAGATGTTCTTGGCGTCGACCGCGAAGGCGACGCAGCCGCGCCGCACCGTCGCGACGACCCGGCAGTCGCGGCGCCCGCAGCGCTTCAACGCCGCCGTCTCGGCCTCGGCGAAGGTCTTCAGGTCGTAGGCGTAGCCGTAATGCCCGCAGGCGCCGATGGCGATCGCACCGGCGGCCTGCGCCGCGGGCGCGGCGAGCGCCGCCACGACGACGGCGGTTCCGAGGCGCATGGCCGCCGTGGCGGCGACGATCCGCACCGTGCGAGCCCGCACGTTTCGAGCCATAGGTCCCTCCCCCCACAGGATTTTCGGGAGGTTATGAAGCAATGGTTTCGGCAAGGTGAAAATGCGGCGGGACCGGGCGGCGCCGCATCGCCGGCGCGGCAGTGGCGCCACCATTGCCCGTCACCGTTGATGTCGTCGGGTGCGTTGACGCGCTCGGGCTCGGGTCTTTCGGCCCGCCCCGTTGTCATTGGAGAATTCGCCGACTTCGACGCCGTGTGGAGCCACGCCATGGTGACTGACTCGTCGTCGGCGGCTGCCATCAGCCGTCCGCACCGGGACCGCCGCGGGTGTCCGGCGGCGCTGCGGCCCGCAACGCGGCGAGCCGCGTGATCGCGGTCGCGGCGAGGCTCTGGGCAGTGGCGACCAGCGCGGCATCCGTGGCGAGATCGGCGGTCGCCAGATAGGCCTCGACCAGGACCTCGGCCGCGGCGATCGGGTCCTGGGCATCCGCCTCGCCCTCGAGGGCCAGCACGAGCTCCCCCTCGCCGGCCCGATCGAGCCGCGCGGCGTTCGCGCGGGCCTCGGCGGCGAGCGTGCCGAGCCGCCCGTCGCCGGCGTCCGCTGAGTCGAGCAGGTCGGCCAAGGCCCGCTCGCGCCCCGCGAGATCCGCCATCCGCAAGGTCCGCAGCGACGCGGTCTGCGCGCCGCGCGCCCGATGGAACGCGGTGCGACGCTCGCGCCGCAGCAGCGCGACGTGATCGAGCTCCTCGTGCGCCATGCGCTCCGCGGCGGCCCGGACGTCGTCGCGAGGCGCCGTCGCCGCCACATAGGTCCAGAACGCGAAGGAGCGCTCCTCCTGACGCACCGCCGCGGCGAGCGCCCGGTACGGCGTCAGCAGGCGCGACTGCCCGACCTCTTCGGCGGGCGCATCGAACATCCCCGGCACCGGCCAGGGCAGCGGCGTCTGCGCCGGCGGCGTTCCGCCCGCCTCGGCGCTCCACGACGTGATCAGATCGACATGGCCGGCCTCGATCGTCGCCAGCCGCTCGAACAGCCGCGCGAGCGCATCGGAGCCCTGCGCCCGGACATCCGCGGCGACACGCGTGTAGTAGGCGACGGCGTCGGCCTCCATCGCATGCGCGACGGCGAACAGGTCGGCCATCGTACGGACCGGAGCCGGCGGAGGGACAGCCTGCGGACGTGACATGGTGAGATTCCTCGGCGCGCCTTCTCGCTGCGGCGACCTCGCGCACGATAGCCGGCCGCCTTCTCCGCCGCCACGACGGAGGCGCTTGCGGATCGCAGATCGTGCCCCTGTTTGCGTTCGCACAACGATGATCACGGCGGGCGGCCCCAGGGTCGCCGGGCCGAGCGCGATCGAGAGCATTATCACACCGCGACGTGCCCGACCGGCACTGCACCGCGGCACGAGGAGCCGTCCGAGTCACAAATGAGCGAGTTCGGACGAGACGAGGTAGGACGATGCCGGCGCGGCGCAGTGTTCGGATTTCTGCTGGGTGTCGCGTGGTTGACAGCACGACTCCCGCCGTCTCAATTCGGCGGTGAGGCGCGACGCGGCGCCGAGCGTGGACAGAGCCGGACCGACAGCGCCGTCGGCACGGTCACGCACTCCGACATCTCATCGTAACGTAGAGAGCGGGTTCGTATGTCACGATCCGGCCGCGGCCGATTCTTGTCGACGTCGACGCACGGCCTGCGGGCCGTCATCGGACGCGGTGTCACGGCCGCGGCGACGCTGCTCGCCGTGGCCTGGCTGCTGCTGCTGCTCGCGGCGGGACCCGCATCGGCGCAGTCGACGTCACACCTCGCGACGTCACACCTCGCCGAGCATCTCGCCAAGGCGACCCCGCAGGAGTTCTTCGCCGGTGCCGACCGGTTCGGGCCGCCGCAGGGCGAGCCGCCGCTCGCCCCCGTCTATGCCGGCGACCGGCTGCGCGGCTTCGTGTACCTCAATACCGACGTGACGACGGCGATCGGCTATTCGGGCAAGCCGATCCACATGCTGATCGGCATCGATCCCGATGCCGTCGTGACTGGCCTGAAGCTGGTCGACCACAAGGAGCCGATCGTCCTGGTCGGCGTGCCGGAGAAGAAGGTCGTCGACGCGGTCAACACCCTGATCGGCACCCGCATCGGGGCGATCGTTTCCGGGGCCGAGCGGCCGCCGCAGCCCGACATCGTCTCCGGCGCCACCGTCACGGTGCTGGTGATGGCCGACAGCGTGGTGCGCTCCGCCGTCCGGCTGGTGCGCAGCGGCCGCCTCACTGTCGGCGGCGCGGCCGCGCCCGCCGCCGCCGTGCCGGCCGTGACCAAGACGGTCGATCTCGACAGGCGGGAGATCCTCAGCTGGGAGAGCCTGCTCGGCGACGGCTCGGTCCGCCGCCTGCATCTCTCGATCGGCGACGTCAACGCCGCGTTCGACAAGTCCGGCAACGCCGCGGCCGCGGCACGGCCGGAGCCCGGCGATCCCGACGAGACCTTCATCGATCTCTACGCGGCGCTGGTGAGCGTGCCGACCATCGGCGCGAGCCTGCTCGGCGAGACCGGCTGGGCGCGGCTGAAGGAGCGGCTGAAGCCGGGCCAGCAGGCGATCGTGGTGGCGGGGCGCGGGCTCTACTCGTTCAAGGGCTCGGGCTATGTGCGGGGCGGCGTGTTCGACCGCATCCAGATCCTGCAGGACGGCGCCGGCACCCGCTTCCGCGACCGCAATCACGAACGGCTCGGCGCCCTGGAGGCGGCGGGCACGCCGGACTTTCCCGAGATCGGCCTGTTCGTGATGCCGGACGACTTCGCCCTCGATCCGACCGAGCCGTGGCAGCTCGAGCTGATGGTGCAGCGCGCGGTCGGGGCGCGCGACAAGGCCTTCCTCACCTTCGAGCTCGGCTACACGCTGCCCGAGACCTATGTCCGGCGCGAGCAGGCGGCTCCCACGGTCGCCGCGGCGCCGCCTGTCGCGAGCCCGCCGGCCGCCGGCCCGGCGGCGGCACCGCCGGCGGACGGGCTCGACGCGCGGGACGAGCCGCTGTGGAAGACGATGTGGCGGCGCGACGTGCCGTCGATCGCCATCGCCAGCGCGGCGATCCTGCTCCTCACCGGGATCTTCTTCTTCCAGAACGTGCTGGTGCGGCGCCCTGCCCTCTACACCTGGGTGCGACGGGCCTACCTCGCCTTCGTGCTGGTGTGGCTCGGCTGGTACGCCAACGCCCAGCTTTCGGTCGTCAACATCCTCACCTTCGTCAACTCGCTGATCACCGGCTTCTCGTGGGACTACTTCCTGACCGCGCCGCTGATCTTCATCCTGTGGACGGCCGTGGCGGCGGCGCTGCTGTTCTGGGGCCGCGGGCCGTTCTGCGGCTGGCTGTGCCCGTTCGGCGCCCTGCAGGAGCTCACCAACACGATCGCCAAGGCGCTGAAGGTCCCGCAGATTCGCGTGCCCTGGGGCCTGCACGAGCGGCTGTGGCCGATCAAGTACATGATCTTCCTCGGCCTGTTCGGGCTGTCGCTCTACTCGGTCGCGTTCGCCGAGCAGATGGCCGAGGTCGAGCCGTTCAAGACCGCGATCGTGCTGAAGTTCGCGCGCGAGTGGCCGTTCGTTCTCTACGCTGCGACCCTGCTGGTCGCCGGCCTGTTCATCGAGCGCTTCTACTGCCGCTACCTGTGCCCGCTCGGCGCCGCGCTCGCGATCCCCGGCCGCCTGCGCACCTTCGAGTGGCTGCGGCGCTGGCCGGAATGCGGCACGCCCTGCCAGCGATGCGCCGTCGAATGCCCGGTGCAGTCGATCCATCCGGAAGGGCACATCAACGTCAACGAGTGCATCTACTGCATGCACTGCCAGGAGCTCTACTTCGACGACAAGCGCTGCCCTCACATGATCCAGGTGCGGCTGAAGCGCGAGCGCCGCGAGGCGCTGACCTCGCCGTCGATGCGGGGCGGCAAGGGCCCCGTTCCTCCGATCGTCACGGCCGGCGGCAAGCCGGTCCCCGTTCCCGAACCCAGCCTGTCGACCGGGCCGTGAAACCCGCGCGCACCAGAGGAGACGCCATGAGCACCGACGACCATTCGACGTTCAATCGACGCGACCTGATCAGGACCGGTGCGGCCGCGACCGTGGCCGGGGTGGCCGGCGTCGCCGCCGGCGCCGGCGTGGCCGGGCTCGACACCGCCGCGGCGCAGCCGCGTCCGCCGGCGCCCGCACCGGCGCCGCAGCGCGCGCAGCCGCCGGTCCGCGGCCCCGCCAAGTACGAGGTGAAGCCCGGTGAGCTCGACGAGTACTACGTGTTCTTCTCCTCGGGCCAGTCCGGCGAGATGCGCATCGTCGGCCTGCCGTCGATGCGCGAGCTGATGCGGGTGCCGGTGTTCAACCGTTGCAGCGCCACCGGCTGGGGCCAGACCAACGAGAGCCTCAAGGTGCTCACCGAAGGGCTGACGCCGGAGACGAAGGCGTTCCTGAAGGACCACGGCGGCACCTATCTCAACGGCGACCTGCACCACCCGCACATGTCGTTCACGGAGGGCACCTACGACGGCCGCTACGTGTTCATGAACGACAAGGCGAACACCCGCGTCGCCCGGGTGCGCTGCGACATCATGAAATGCGACAAGATCATCCAGCTTCCCAACCAGCACACGGTCCACGGGCTGCGGGTGCAGAAGTATCCTCGCACCGGCTACGTGTTCGCCAACGGCGAGGACGGCGTGCCGCTGCCCAACGACGGCAAAGTGCTGAACGATCCCAAGCAGTACTGGTCGATCTTCTCGGCCATCGACGGCGACACCATGAAGGTCGCCTGGCAGGTGCGGGTCGACGGCAATCTCGACAATGTCGACGCCGACTATCAGGGCAAGTACGCCTTCGCCACCTGCTACAACTCCGAAGGCGGCGTGACGCTCGCCGAGATGTCGGCGAACGAGCAGGATTGGGTCGTCATCTTCAACATCAAGCGCATCGAGGAGGCGGTGAAGAAGGGCGACGTCACCATGATGAACGGCGTACCCGTCGTCGACGGCCGCAAGGGCTCGCCCTACACCCGCTACGTCCCGGTCTCCAACAGCCCGCACGGCATCAACACGGCGCCGGACGGCATCCACGTCGTCGCCAACGGCAAGCTGTCGCCGACCGTCACGGTGTTCGACGTGCGGCTGTTCGACGACCTGTTCGACGACAAGATCAAGCCGCGCGACGTGGTGGTCGCCGAGCCGGAGCTCGGCCTCGGCCCGCTGCACACGGCCTACGACGGCAAGGGCAACGCCTACACGACGCTGTTCCTCGACAGCCAGGTCTGCAAGTGGAACATCGAGGCGGCGAAGCGCGCCTTCAAGGGCGAGAAGGTCGACCCGATCATCCAGAAGCTCGACGTCCACTACCAGCCCGGCCACAACCACACCTCCATGGGCCAGACCAAGGAGGCGGACGGAAAGTGGCTCATCTCGCTCAACAAGTTCTCCAAGGACCGCTTCCTGAACGTCGGTCCGCTGAAG
The DNA here is from genome assembly GCF_016653355.1 of Rhodoplanes elegans. GTDB lineage: Bacteria > Pseudomonadota > Alphaproteobacteria > Rhizobiales > Xanthobacteraceae > Rhodoplanes > Rhodoplanes elegans. The sequence goes on from NZ_NHSK01000102.1 coordinate 33,654, forward strand.
CCGGAGAACGATCAGCTGATCGACATCTCCGGCGATCGCATGGTGGTGGTGCACGACGGCCCGAGCTTCGCCGAGCCGCACGACGCCACCATCGTGCATCGCTCCAAGGTGAACCCGCTGCACGTCTGGAAGCGTGACGATCCGTTCTTCGAGGACGCCCGCAAGCAGGCGGCGGCCGACGGCATCACGCTGGAGACCGATGCCAAGGTGATCCGCGACGGCAGCACGGTGCGGGTCTACATGACGTCGTCGGCTCCGGCCTTCGCGCTCGAGCAGTTCGAGGTGAACCAGGGCGACAACGTCACCGTCTACGTCACCAATGTCGACGACATCGAGGACCTGTCGCACGGCTTCGCCATCGTCAACTACGGCATCAGCATGGAGGTGGCGCCGCAGGCGACCGCGTCGGTCTCGTTCACGGCGAGCCGGCCCGGCGTCTACTGGTACTACTGCACATGGTTCTGCCACGCCATGCACATGGAGATGAAGGGCCGCATGCTCGTGCATCCGCGTAACGCATGATGGCTCGACTGCACCATACGCTCCTGGCAGCGGCCCTCTGGGCCGCTGCTCCGGTCGCGTCGCAGGCCGCGCGCGTCACCGTCACGCCTGGCGGCGACGTGCAGGCGGCGCTCGACGCGGCCTCCGACGGCGACACCGTGGTGCTGGCCGCCGGGACGCACCGCGGACCGGTCACCGTGTCGCGAGCGCTGCGGCTCGAGGGCGCGCCGGGGGCCGTGCTCTCCGGCTCCGGCCAGGGCAGCGCCGTCACCGTGACGGCGCCCGATGCCGCGGTCGCGGGGCTGGTGATCCGCGGCTCCGGCTCCGATCTGGAGAAGATGGATTCGGGCGTGTTCCTCGCCCGCACGGCGAGCCGCGCCGTGGTCGAGGGCAATCGCCTCGAGGGCAACCTGTTCGGCGTCTATGTGCACGGCGCCGCCGGCGCGGCGGTGACGCGCAACGTGATCCTTGGGCGCAAGGGCGGACGCACCAGCGAGGCCGGCAACGGCGTCTCGATGTGGAACGCGCCGGGCGCCCGGGTGACCGGCAACGACATCCGGTTCGGCCGCGACGGCATCTTCGTCATCACCAGCCGCGACAACACTTTCGCCGACAACCGGTTCGCCGAGCTCCGCTTCGGCATCCACTACATGTACACCAACGACTCGACGGTCACCGGCAACGTCTCGGTCGGCAATCACGTCGGCTACGCGATCATGTATTCGAGCCGGCTGACCATCACGGGCAACCGCTCCGAGCGGGACCGCGATCACGGCCTCCTCCTCAACTACGCGAACGGCTCCACCATCACGGGCAATGTGGTGCTCGGCGGGCCGGTCGGAGCGACGGCCGACATCGGCGGCGACGACCAGCACACGGCACTCCTGGCCCGCGCGCGCGAAAGCGCCGGGACGGTGCGGCGCGCCGGGCCGGAGAAATGCGTGTTCATCTACAACGCCAACGCCAACCGCTTCTCGGGAAACCGCTTCGAGGGCTGCGAGATCGGCGTTCACTTCACGGCCGGCTCGGAGAAGAACGAGATCGTCGGCAACGCCTTCGTGAAGAACCGACACCAGGTGAAGTATGTCGGCACCCGCTCGCTCGACTGGTCGAAGGACGGGCGCGGCAACTTCTGGAGCGACAACCCCGCCTTCGATCTCGACGGCGACGGCGTCGGCGACACCGCCTACCGGCCGAACGACATCGTCGACAAGGTGCTGTGGACCGCGCCGGCGGCGAAGATCCTGATCGCCAGCCCGGCCGTGCAGCTCCTGCGCTGGGCGCAGGCGCAGTTCCCGGCCCTCTATCCGGGCGGCGTGATCGACAGCCACCCGCTGATGACGGCGCCGGCCATTCCCGCGGCCGCGGCGCCGGCTCTCGCCCAAAGCGCCCGAGACACCACCGGGAGACGTTCGCCATGACCGGGTCCCCGATCGTCGCGCTGCACGGCGTCGCCAAGCGCTACGGCACGGTCGAGGCGGTGCGCGACGTGTCGCTGTCGGCGGCGGCGGGCGAGTGCGTCGCGCTGGTCGGCCACAACGGCGCCGGCAAGACCACGCTGATGAAGCTGATGCTCGGCCTGCTGCATCCGACCCGCGGCAGCGTCCGCGTGCTCGGATCGGATCCGGATGCGGGGGCGTTCGCGGTGCGGCGCCGCATCGGCTTCCTGCCCGAGACCATCGCCTTCAACCCGGCCCTCACCGCGACCGAGATGCTGCGGTTCTACGCGCGGCTGAAGCGCGAGCCGATGCGCGTCGTCGCGCCGCTGCTCGACCGCGTCGGCCTCGCCGCGGCCGCCGACCGGCGCATCGGCACCTATTCGAAGGGCATGCGCCAGCGGCTCGGTCTCGCCCAGGCGCTGCTCGGCGAGCCCGCGCTCCTGCTGCTCGACGAGCCGACCACCGGGCTCGATCCGGCGTTGCGCGGCCAGCTCTACGGGCTGATCCGCGATCTCGTCCGCGGCGGCGCCACGGTGCTGATCTCCACCCACGCGCTCGGCGAGCTCGAGGGCGTCGCCGACCGGGTCGTCATCCTCGACCGCGGCGTGGTCCTGGCCGACGGCTCGCTCGGCGCGCTGCGCCGTCTCGCCCGCCTGCCCATCCGGGTGCGCGTCAAGGTCGCCGGCGCACAGGCGGAGGCGCCGGCTTGGCTGCGCGAGAGCGGCGAGGCGTTCAACGGGCATCACTTCGACCTGACCTGCACGCCCGCCGGCAAGATGGCGCTGCTGCGCCGCGCCGTCGAGAGCGGCGCCGCCATCGACGACATCGAGGTCGCCGAGCCGACACTCGACGATCTCTACGCCCATTTCCTCCGCGCGGGAGACGCCCGATGATCAACCTCGCCGCGATCGCCGGCAAGGAGCTGCGCGAGGCCGTGCGCAACCGCTGGGTCGTGGCGGCGACGCTGCTGCTCGGGGCTCTCGCCTTGAGTCTGACGCTGCTCGGCAGCGCGCCGACCGGCACGACGGGTGCGAACGCGCTCGACGTCGTCGTCGTCAGCCTGTCGAGCCTGACCATCCTGCTGCTGCCGCTGATCGCGCTCCTGATCTCGCACGACACGCTGGTGGGCGAGGTGGAGCGCGGCACCATGCTGCTGCTGCTCGGCTATCCGGTCGCCCGCTGGCAGGTCGTGCTGGGCAAGTTCGTCGGCCACATGATCGTGCTCGCCATCGCGACGCTGGTCGGCTTCGGCGCCGCCGGCGTGGCGATCCTGATCACGGTGCGCGACATCGCGGCGGAGAGCTGGGCGGCCTTCGCCGCGATGATCGGCGCGTCGCTGCTGCTCGGCGCCGCCTTCCTGGCGATCGGCGCCTGCGTCAGCGCGCTCGCCCGCAGCCGCGGCGCGGCGGCCGCGGTGGCGATCGGCCTGTGGCTCCTCTTCGTCGTCGTCTACGACCTCGCCTTGCTGGGCGTTCTGGTCGCCGACCAGGGCGCCCATCTCGGCGCCGGCGCGATCGAGGCGGTGCTGCTTCTCAACCCGACCGACGCCTACCGGCTCCTCAACCTGACCGGCTTCGCCAATGTGAGCCTGTTCTCCGGCATGGCGGGGCTCGCCGGCACGGTGTCGCTCGCCGCGCCGACGCTCGTCGCGGCGCTGGTCGCCTGGACCGTGCTGCCCCTCGCCGCCGCCACGGCCGCCTTCGCCCGCAAGGAGATCTGACGATGCGCCCGATGCTTCGGCTCGCCGCGCTGCTCGCTTTGCCGGTCCTGCTCGCGCCCGCCGCCTGCAGCGAGCAGGCCGCCGCTCCGCCGCCGCCCCCGCAGGCCCTGAACGCCGAGGCGATGGGCCACTATTGCGGCATGAACGTGCTGGAGCATCCCGGGCCGAAGGGGCAGATCCTCCTGGCGAGCCGGATCGACCCTGTGTGGTTCTCGGCGGCGCGCGACGCCGTCGCCTTCACGCTGATGCCGGACGAGCCGCGCGACATCCGCGCCGTCTACGTCTCCGACATGGCCCGCGCGGAGAGCTGGGACACCCCCGGCGCGACCAACTGGGTCGAGGTGTCGAAGGCGTGGTTCGTCATCGACAGCCGGCTGCGCGGCGGCATGGGCGCGCCCGAGACGGTGCCGTTCGGCGAGCGGAGCGCCGCCGAAGCCTTCACCGAGCGGAACGGCGGCCGCGTCGTGCGGCTCGCCGAGATCCCGCACGACTACGTCCTGGGCGGCCCGGCCGAGCCGGTCCGTCCGACCGGCGCGACCGACGCGTCGGCGGCGCATGGACACTGAACCGATGGCACGGATCCGGACATCTCACCCGCCCCCCAGCCGCCGCCGCTTCCTGTCCATCGCGGCCGCGGCGGCGGGTCTGCCGCTGCTGCCGTTCGGGTCCGCCGATGCGGCGACCGACGGCGCGCTGGTGACGTGGCGAGGCGTCGCGCTGGGCGCCGTCGCGAGCCTGACCATCCATTATCCCGACCGCGCGACGGCCGAGCGGCTCGTCCGCGCCGCCGTCGCCGAGACGGCGCGGCTGGAGGCGATCTTCAGCCTCTACCGTCCGGACTCGGTGCTCTCCGAGCTCAACCGCACCGGCGTGGTGATCGCCCCGCCGACCGAGCTGGTCGACCTGCTCGCCGCCTGCGACGCGATGGTGCAGGCGACCGGCGGCGTCTTCGATCCCACCGTGCAGCCGCTGTGGGCCTGCCACGCGACACATTTCTCCGCCCGCGGCCGCGACGCCGGCCCGCCGCCCGCCGCCGCGCTGCGCGACGCGCTGGCGCGGGTCGGCTGGGACAAGGTGCGGTTCGGCCGCGACCGCGTCGCCTTCGCGACCCGCGGCATGGCGCTCACCCTCAACGGCATCGCCCAGGGCTTCGTCACCGACCGCGTGGTGGCGCGGCTGCGCGACGCCGGGCTGGCGCATGCGCTGGTCGACATGGGCGAGATTTACGCCCTCGGCGACCATCCGGCCGGCCGGCCGTGGCAGGTCGCGCTCGAGAGATCCGCCGCCCGCGCCCCGGACGTCGTCCCGGTCGCCGACCGGGCTGTCGCGACGTCGGCGGCGGCCGGCTTCGCGTTCGACGCCGGCGGCCGCTGCAACCATCTCTTCGATCCGCGCACCGGGCGCTGCGCGGCACCGGCTCGGCGCATCACCGTCGTCGCGGCGACCGCGACGACCGCCGACGCGCTGTCCACTGCGTTCAGCCTGATGGACGATGCCGCGATGGCCGAGACCGCCCGGCGCAGCGCCGTGGAGCTGCATCAGTGGCGGGGCGACTAGCCGAGCGAACGCGAGAAGCGCGCCTGCGAACGCCTCGAACGACCGGCCGCATCTTCAGGCGGCCGGCGGCCGGATTTATTAACGCCGCCTTAACGGTTGCATCCGCATTTTAAGGGTCGCCTTCCGGCGCCCGGGTCGGCCTGCCGCGAGAAGGCCCCGTCGTTCTCTGATGGATCGAGCACGCCGATGCGGCCCTTGTTCACGGTCACGTTCGTGGTGAGCCTTCTGGCGGCCGTCTCGGCCGCCCAGGCCGAGAAGCGGATCTTCATCCTCGGCCACAATGCCGATGGCTACGGCATCGACCAGTGTCTCGCTTCGGGCGCCCGCTGCGGCACCGCCATGGCGACGGCGCTGTGCAAGCAGCGCGACTTCAAGCAGGCCGTGTCGTTCCGCAAGGTCGAACGCGACGAGATCACCGGCTCGGTGCCGGCGGCGTCGGGCTGCCGCGGCGCCACCTGCGACGACTACGTCGCCATCGAGTGCTCGCGCTGACGGCCGCCCACCGTCGCCACCGATTCGAGACCCAGCCGATCCTCATCCCGCGACGCGGCGGCGCCGGGAGCCGTCGGAGCGCGCCGGCAGCATCTGGCGCAGGATCACCCAGCGGGTGACGGCGTAGCCGAGGACCGGCGTGTAGACGATTTTCAGCATGGCGAAGCCGGCGACCGACAATGCCGTCACGCCGCCGGCCAGCAGCGCCGCGGCGATCGCCGGCCCGACCACGATCGCCGTCGCGGCTCCGATCGCCAGTCCGAGCCCGACGGCCGTTCGCGGTAACCGCGCCAGCACGCTCGCCTCCACGGTTCCGTCCTCGACCGGAGCGAGACCGCCCGTCTCGCGCGCCCGCCGCACGGCCGGCGAGACGCAGGACGCCACCAGCACCGACATCACCCCGCAGGTGATCGCCGTATCGGCCAGGATCCCGTCGCCGCCGAGCACCGACACGGTCGCGACGTGGCGATTCATCAGCCACGCGAGCAGCGGGTTGAGGACCGCATTGATGGCCGCACAGGCGATGCCCTGCGTCCTGATGAAGTTCCGGAGGGGCGACACGGTCCCGATCCTCCCCGCTGGCGAGGCCGGCACGACGGCCTTGGTGCCGGGCGTCAGTAGTACGTTCCCTTGGTCCTGATCGCCTCGCGGCGCTGCCGCGCCAGGTCGAGCATCCAGGTCTCGCTCTTCTCCGGATCGCTCCAGTAGCGGCGCCAGAGTGTGCGCGAGCCTTCCGGCAGCGCGATGATGCCGGCCCGCGCGGCGACGCCGGCCAGGATCGTCGCGGCCGCCTCGTCGGCCGGAATCGCGTCCGGCGGCAGCGGCAGATCGACGAGTCCGCCGGCGAGCGGCTTGCCGAAGATCGCGCTCGCCACGTGTCCCGGGCAGACGACCGAGACATGGATGCCCTCGTCGGCGAGCTCGAAGCGCAGGCTCTCGCTCAGCCCGGCGACCGCGAACTTGGTCGCGCAATAGAGGGCCTGGAACGGGAACGGCATCAGGCCGGCCATCGACGCGGTGTTGACGATGTGGCCGCCGCCCTGCCGGCGCATGATCGGCAGCGCGAAGTGGATGCCATGGACGACACCCCACAGGTTGATATCGACGATGCGGCGCCAGTGATCGAGTGTCACCGTCTCGATCGGCTGGGTGGCGCCGATGCCGGCATTGTTGAACAGCACGTCGAGCCGGCCGTGCCGCGCCGCCGCGCCTTCGACCATCCGCCGCACGTCGTCCGCCTTCGTGACATCGACCGGCATCGCCTGCACGCGCCCGGGATGAGCGGCCGCGAGCCGGTGCGCCGCGGTCTCGAGCGCGGCCGCGTCGACGTCCGCCATGAAGACGGCGGCGCCCGCCGCGAGCAGCGCCTCGCCGACAGCGAGCCCGATCCCGGACGCCGCGCCGGTGATCACGCATCCCTTGTCACAAAAGTGCTCTGCGACCTGCATGACAGCACTCCTCGGTATCGTCGGTGGAGAGTCTTCCCTCCTGGCGATACGGGGGCCACCGAGTCTTGACCAGGATCAACGGATCGAACACGGCCGCGTCATCGGACGACGCGAACGTCGTCGCGAACCGCGAGCAGTCACCGATCAGAAACGGCGCGGCGTGCCGAAACTGATCAGATCCGGTCCGGATTCTTCATATCCCGAGAGTCTGTTGAATGATCACCCGCCCTCGATCTCCGCCTTCACGGCGGCGAGCGCCTCGGCCGTGTCGACGTCGGTCGCCGCCGCGGCGGCGGCCGGAACCTCGGCGACGGCTTCCTGATAAGTTGCGATCAAATTGCGGGCGCCGATGTCGCCCGTGAGCCGGCCGAGCTCCGCGAAGAAGCGGCGCGACCAGACGACCGGATTGCCGCGCTTGCCCTCGACCGTCGGGATCACGATCAGGGCGCCCTTCTCCGGATCGAAGGCGGCGATCAGCCGGTCGATCAGATCCGGGTCGACCTGCGGCATGTCGCCGAGGCAGACGATGGCGCCGTCGACCTCCTCGGGCAGCGCCGCGATGCCGGCCTTCACCGAGGTCGAGAGCCCTTCGGCATAATCGGGATTGTGCACGAAGCTGACCGGCAGGTTGGCGAGCGCGGCACGCACACGATCCCGCTGGTGGCCCGTGACGACGACGATCGGCCCGGCCTGCGAGGCGAGGACCGCATCGACGACGATGCGCACCAGCGGCCGTCCGCCGATCTCGGCCAGGAGCTTGTTCGGTCCGCCCATGCGGGTCGAGCGGCCGGCCGCCAGCACGACGGCGGCGATCTTGGTCCCGTGCGGCGGGGCGGCGGGATCGGACGGCTCCTCGCGCGGTTGCGGCCGCGTCACGATCTCCATCAGGAGGCCGCCGACGCCCATGCCGGCCACGTCCTCGCTCGTCACCGGCAGCCCGCACAGCAGGCGCGCCAGGACCCAGTCGAAGCCGTTCTCCTTGGGGCTGCGGGCGCAGCCCGGCGCGCCGAGCACGGGCCGCCCGCCGACCTCGGCGATCATCAGGAGGTTGCCGGGATCGACCGGCATGCCGAAGCGCGCGATGTGGCCGCCAGCCGCTTCGACGGCCGCCGGAATCACGTCGCGACGGTCGGCGATCGCCGAGGCGCCGAACACGATGACGAGCTCGGCGCCGTCGGCGAGCACGCTCGCGATCGCCTGCGTCACCGCCTCGGTCTCGTGCGGGACCTTGCGCTCGGCCACGATGGTGGCGCCGGCGGGCGCGAGGCGCTCGGCCGTGACCCGCAGCGTCTTCTCGATCACCTTGTCGGCGAGGCCGGGCAGCAGCGTCGAGACGACCGCGACCTTCTTCACCCGGTACGGCGCGACCCGCACCAGCCCGGACGAGATCGCGAGCGCGGCGTCGCGGGCCGCGCCGTCGACCGCGAACGGGATGATCTTCGCGGTCGCCACCATGGTGCCGACGACGACCGGTGCGTAGGCCGGCAACGTCGCGAAGGTGATGTCGGGATCGACGGCGTTGAGGCGATCGACGCCGTCGCGGTCGACGACCAGCACGCCGGCCGCGTCGGCGAACAGGTTGGCGCGGCCCGTGAACGCCTTGTCGACCCGGATGCCCGGCCCCGCGGCCGCTGCCGCGATGGCGCCCGCCGCCGCGTCCTCGGGAACGTCGCCGGCCTGCAGCCGCGCGACGACGATCTCGTCGACGCCGGCCGCCTCCAGGGCAGCCGCCTCGGCCGCGCCGATCACGGTGCCTTTCTTCAGGACGAGGCCGCCCCGGCGGACCGTGTGCACCACGATGGCGCCCGTCGCCTCGGCGACCGGAACCGGACCGAATTTCATGACGGGGCCTTCTCGCGGGCCGGCACGGCCGTGTCGGCCGCCTTCGCCGGCAGGCGCAGCCGCGCCGTGATCTCGGCCAGGATCGACACGGCGATCTCGGGCGGCGACACGGCCCCGATGGCGAGCCCGATCGGCGCGTGGATGCGCGCGATCGTCGCCGCGTCGAGACCCGCCGCCGTGAGCCGCTCGATCCGCCGGGCATGCGTCTTCTTCGAGCCGAGCGCGCCGATGTAGAAGCAGTCGCGCGCGAGCGCGTGCAGGAGCGCCGGATCGTCGATCTTCGGGTCGTGGGTGAGCGCCACGAAAGCCGTGTAGCGATCGACGTTGAGGGGCGGCAGCGCCGTGTCGGGCCACTCGGCGACGAGCGGCACGTCCGGGAACCGCTCGGGGCTCGCGAAGGCGGTGCGCGGGTCGACGATCGTCACGTCGTAGCCGAGCATCCTCGCCATCGGGGCGAGCGCCTGGCTGATATGGACGGCGCCGGTGACGACGAGCCGCGGCGGCGGCACGTGGACGGTGAGGAAGACGCGGCCCTCCGGCGTCTCCGCCATGCCGCTCTTGCCGGTGCGCAGATGCTGGTCGAGGAGCGCTGCGAGCGGATCGGCCGGCGCGTCCGCGGCCCGCACCAGCCGCTGCGCCCCGGTCGCGACGTCGGTGACGACGATCACGGCCCGGCGCGCCGTCCGCTCCGCGTTCAGGTTCTTGAGGATCTCGAGCTTCACGGCGCCGCTACTCCACCTTCTCGACGAAAACCCGGATGGTGCCGCCGCAGGAGAGGCCGACCTTCCAGGCGGTCTCGTCGGCGACGCCGAACTCGAGCATCTTGGGCGCGCCGCTCTCGATCACGTCGAGCGCCTCGGACACCACGGCGCCCTCGACGCAGCCGCCCGAGACCGAGCCGAGGAAGCGCCCGTCCTCGTCGATCACCAGGTTCGAGCCTATGGGCCGCGGCGCCGAGCCCCAGGTCTCGACCACGGTGGCGAGCGCCACGCCCTTGCCTTCGGCCCGCCAGGTCTCGGCGGCCTGGAGAATGTCCTCGTCGCGTGCCAGCATCTTTCGGCTCCTTGGCTCGGCGTGCCGCGCTCGGTGGTCGTCCGGTCAGGCCGCGAGACCGCGGCGCCCGGCGCCGGTCCGCCCCGACGCCGCACTCGGCGCGGACAGGGCCTGCACCAGCGCCGCCATGCTGTCGAGATTGTGGATCGGACGGAATTCGTCAACATGCGGCAGCATGGTGCGGATGCCGCGGGCCTTCGCCTCGAAGCCGTCGAACCGCAACAACGGGTTGAGCCAGACCAGCCGGCGGCACGACCGGTGGAGCCGGTCCATCTCGAAGGCGAGCCGCGCGTCGGTGTCGCGCTCCAGCCCGTCGGTGATCAGCAGCACCACGGCGCCCTGCCCCAGCACCCTGCGCGCCCACCGCTTGTTGAAGGCGGCGAGCGAGGTGGCGATGCGGGTGCCGCCCGACCAGTCCGGCACGGCCGCCGAGCAGGCAGCGAGCGCGGCGTCCGGATCCTTGGTGCGCAGCGCCCGCGACACGTTGGTGAGCCGCGTGCCGAACAGGAACGAGTGCACGCGCGTGCGGGCGTCCGTGACGGCGTGGAGGAAGTGCAGGAACAGCCGCGTGTACTCGCCCATCGAGCCCGACACGTCGAGGAGCGCGACGAGCGGCGGCGTCCGCTCCCCCGGCCCGAGCCGCTTCAGGTCGACGAAGGCGCCGCCGGCGCTCAGGCTCGCCCGCAGGGTGCGGCGCATGTCGATCTGCCGGCCGCGGCGGTCCGGCACCAGCCGGCGCGTCCTCACGGCGTCGAGCGGCAGCACCATGCGGCGGATCGCGGCCTGCGCGGCCGCGATCTCGGCGGCGCTCATCTGGGCGAAGTCCTTCGTCTGCAGAAGCTCGGCGTCGCTCGCCGTCAGCTTGGCCACGATCTCGGTCTCGCGCACCTCGGGCTTCAGCTTGTTCTTGACGCCCTCGAACAGCGCGTCGTTGACGCGCGCCGCCGCCGGCCGCGGCATCTCGGGCGCCCCGCCCGGCGCCTGCGGCATCATCAGGCTCATGAGCTGCTCGAGATATCCGCGCCGACGGAAGAAGATCCGGAACGCCTGTTCGAACACGGCGGCGTGCTCGTGCCGCTTCACCAGCACGGCGTGCAGGGTCCAATAGAAGTCCTCGCGGGTGCCGACGCCGGCCGCCCGCAACGCCTCCACGGCATCGATCACGGCCCCCGGCCCGACCGGCAGCCCGGCGCGGCGCAACGCCCGGGCGAAGTACACGATGTTGTCGGCGAGGCGGCCTTCTGCGCCGGCTGTCGCGCCCCGAGGCGCGTCCACGCTCTCCGTCATGGCCGGGCTCGTCCCGGCCATCCACGTCCTGGCGTCCGGCGAGGCCGCCGCGTGGATGCCCGGGACAAGCCCGGGCATGACGAGGCACGGGCTGCGGCCACCCGCATCACTCCGCCGCCGTCATGTCGGCGCGAAGCTGCGAGATCAGCTCGCCGGCGCGAGACCCCTGCAAACGCGCGATGTCGTCCTGGTACTTCAGCAGCACGCCGAGCGTGTCCGAGACGGTCGCCGGATCGAGCGCGACGGCGTCGAGCTCGGTCAGCGCGCCGGCCCAGTCGAGCGTCTCGGCGACGCCCGGCGCCTTGAACAGATCCTCGCGCCGCAGCGCCTGGACGAAGCGCACGATCTCCTCCGACAGCGTCGCCGAGATGCCCGGCACCTTGGTGCGGACGATCGCGACCTCGCGCTCGGCGCTTGGATAGTCGACCCAGTGATAAAGGCAGCGGCGCTTGAGCGCGTCGTGGATCTCGCGCGTGCGGTTCGACGTGATCACGACGATGGGCGGATGCGCGGCCTTCACGGTGCCCATCTCCGGCACCGTCACCTGGAAGTCGGCCAGCACCTCGAGCAGGAAGGCCTCGAACGCCTCGTCGGTGCGGTCGAGCTCGTCGATGAGCAGTACCGGCGCGCCGCCGGTGTCCGGCTCCAGCGCCTGGAGAAGCGGCCGCTTGATCAGGAACTCGTCCGAGAAGATGTCGTGGGTGAGCCGCGCCCGGTCGACCGTGCCTTCCGCTTCGGCGAGCCGGATCGCGATCATCTGGGCCGCGTAGTTCCACTCGTAGACGGCGCTGCCGACGTCGAGCCCCTCGTAGCACTGCAGCCGGATCAGTTTTCGCCCGAGCGTGGCCGACAGGACTTTGGCGATCTCCGTCTTGCCGACGCCGGCCTCGCCTTCCAGAAAGATCGGCCGGCCCATGCGGAGCGCCAGGAACAGCACGGTCGCCAGCGACCGGTCGGCCAGGTAGTCGGCTTGCGCGAGAAGATCCTGGGTCGCGTCGATCGACGCGGGCAGCTTGGTCAACGGAACGTCCTTCGCGGTGGGCAACGATACGCGGCGCCGAGTATGCCCCGAACCCTCTCCCTCAGGGAGAGGGTCGGGCGCGCGCGCTGCTCGCGACCGGGGTGAGGATCTACGGCATCCGTCGGATGGCTCGGCCCCCCCCTCACCCGGACTTCGCGCCTGCGGCGCGAAGTCCGACCTCTCCCCGCTGGGGAGAGGTGCACGGAGAGCGCCGCGGGCCAGAGCCGCACGCGAGACGCCGCCCTCACCCGTTCGCGGCGGCGACGGCGCGGCGGGCCATCACGCCGATCAGGTGGGCCCGGTACTCGGCGCTGGCGTGGATGTCGCTGGCGAGGCCGTCCTCCGGCACCGAGATCCCCTCCAGGGCCGCCGGCTCGAAGCGCCCGGTCAGCGCCGCCTCGAACTCCGGCAGCCGGAAGGCCCCCGAGGTGCCGGCCCCGGTGACGGCGACGCGCACGCCGTCCGAGAACGTCGCGACGAACACGCCGACGATGGCGTAGCGCGACGCCGGGTTGCGGAACTTCTGGTACGCCGCCTTCTGCGGCACCGGGAAGCGCGCCTTGGTGATCAGCTCGTCGGGCTCCAGCACCGTCTCGAACAGGCCGGCGAAGAAGTCGTCGGCGGCGATCTCGCGCTTGGTGGTGACGATGGTGGCGCCGAGCGCCAGCGCCGCGGCCGGGTAGTCGGCGTTGGGGTCGTTGTTGGCGAGCGAGCCGCCGAGCGTGCCGCGGTGGCGCACGGCGGGATCGCCGATCAGACCGGCGAGCGCCGCGAGGGCCGGAATCGCCTGCTGGACGACCGGCGACACGTGCACCTCGGCGTGGCGCGCCATCGCGCCGATCGCGAGCAGGTCGCCCTCCATCGCGATGCCGTTCAGCCCCGCGATCTTGTTGAGGTCGACGAGATCGGAGGGCGAGGCGAGGCGGAACTTCATCATCGGCAGCAGGCTCTGCCCGCCGGCGATCGGCTTGGCGTCGCCGTTCTCGGCGAGCAGCGCCGTCGCCTCGTCGAGCGCGCGCGCGCCGTGATAGGTGAATTCGTACATCCGTCCTCTCCACGTTTCGCCTCGCGGCGATCTCGTCTTTCACCTCTCCCCGCCGTGCGGGGAGAGGGAAAAACCGGCGCCCCGCTCGGCGCCCAGCGCCTCGCTCGGCGCCCTCTCCTACTCCGCCGCCTGGGCGCGCGGGTGGCGCTGCAGCGCGCGCCACACCGTCAGCGCGCTCGCCGGCATCGGCACGTCCTCGGTGCCGAGCGCGTCCGTGACGGCGTTCATCACGGCCGCCGGCGCCGCGATGGCGCCCGCCTCGCCGCAACCCTTTATACCAAGCGGATTGCCCGGGCACGGCGTCACGGTCGTGTCGACGGTGAGCGGCGGCAGGTCGATGGCGCGCGGCATCACATAGTCGTTGTAGGACCCGGTGACGAGCTGGCCGGATTCGTCGTAGACGGCCTGCTCCATCAGGGCCTGGCCGATCCCCTGCGCGATCCCGCCATGGACCTGCCCCTCGACGATCATCGGATTGATGATGTTGCCGAAGTCGTCGACCGCCGTGAACCGCTCGACGCTCACGCGCCCGGTCTCCGGATCGATCTCCACCTCGCAGACATGGCAGCCGGCCGGGAACGTGAAGTTCACCGGATCGTAGAAGGCGCCCTCCTTCAGGCCCGGCTCCAGCTCGGCGCCGGAGAACTTGTGCGCGATATAGGCGTTGAGCGCGACCTCGCCGAACGTCGCCGCCTTGTCGGTGCCGGCGACCTTGAAGGCGCCGTCCTCGAACACGATGTCGGTCTCGGCCGCTTCCAGCATGTGGGCCGCGACCTTCTTGGCCTTGGCCTCGACCTTGTCGAGCGCCTTGACGATCGCCGACATGCCGACCGCGCCGGAGCGCGAGCCATACGTGCCCATGCCGAACTGCACCTTGTCGGTGTCGCCGTGGACGATCGAGACGTTGTTGATCGGGATGCCGAGCCGGTCCGACACGAGCTGCGCAAAGGTCGTCTCGTGCCCCTGCCCGTGGCTGTGGCTGCCGGTCAGCACCTCGACGGTGCCGGTCGGATTGACCCGCACCTCGGCGGATTCCCACAAGCCCACGCCCGCCCCGAGCGAGCCGACCGCCTGGCTCGGCGCGATGCCGCAGGCCTCGATATAGGCCGAGAAGCCGATACCGCGCAGTCTTCCGCGCGCTTCGGACTCGCGCCTGCGGCCACCGAAGCCTTGATAGTCGGCGAGCTGAAGGGCCTTGTCGAGCGAGGCGGCGTAGTCGCCGCAGTCGTAGCTCATGATCACCGGCGTCTGATGCGGAAACTTCTGCACGAAGTTCCGCCGGCGCAGCTCCGCCGGGTCCATGCGAAGCCGTCGGGCCGAGACCTCCATCAGCCGCTCGATCACATAGGTCGCCTCGGGGCGCCCCGCCCCGCGATAGGCGTCGACCGGCACCGTGTTGGTGTAGACGGCATCCACGGTGCAGTGGATCGCGGGAATGGCGTACTGGCCGGACAGCAGCGTCGCGTACAGATAGGTCGGGATCGACGACGAGAAGGTCGACATGTAGGCGCCGAGATTGGCGATCGTCCGCACCCGCAGGCCGAGGATCCTGCCGTCGCGGTCGAACGCCATCTGAGCGTGGGTGACGTGATCACGACCATGCGCGTCGGCGACGAACGCCTCCGAGCGATCGCAGATCCAGCGCACCGGCCGGCGCACGCGCTTGGCCGCGGCGAGCGCCACCACCTCCTCGGCATAGATGAAGATCTTCGAGCCGAAGCCGCCGCCGACATCGGGCGCGACGACGCGCAGCCGGTGCTCGGGCGCGATGCCGATGAAGGCGGAGAGCACGAGCCGCGCCACATGCGGGTTCTGCGACGTGTTCCACAGCGTGAAGCTGTCGCTGCCCGGGTCCCATTCGGCGAGCGCGCCGCGCGGCTCGATGGCGTTCGGCACCAGCCGGTTGTTGACGAGATCGATGCTGGTGACGCTGGCGGCGCGCGCGAAGGCGTCGCTGGTCGCCGCGGCGTCGCCGAGCTGCCAGTGGAAGATCGTGTTCTTGGGCGCGACCTCGTGCAGCTCCGGCGCGCCGTCGCGCTGCGCCGCCGCCGGATCGACCACGGCGGGCAGCTCCTCGTAGTCGATGACGACCGCCTCGGCGGCGTCGCGCGCCTGCTCGATCGTCTGCGCGACGATCGCCACCACGGGCTCGCCGACATAGCGGACCCGGTCGACCGGCAGGGCCGGATGCGGCGCCATCTTCATCGGCGAGCCGTCGGTCGAGTGGATCATCCAGCCGCACACCAAGGGCCCGAGCTTGTCGGCCGCGAGGTCCTGGCCCGTGATCACGGCGAGCACGCCGGGCAGCCGCGAGGCGTGACCGGCCTGGATGCGGACGATGCGGGCATGCGCATGGGTCGAGCGCAGGAAGTGCAGGATCGCCTGCCCCGGCCGGTCGATGTCGGCCGTGTAGCGGCCGTTGCCGGTGACGAAGCGGAAGTCCTCCTTGCGGCGCACGGGGGCGCCGATCCCGGTGGCGCTGCTGCCGCTCGGCGTCTGTCCGGTTCCGCTCATGCGCGTCCTCCCGTGAGCGTCCTCGTCGCCGGGCGGCCGCTCTCCGGCAGCCTTGGCCGGCGACGCGATGTGAAACGCGCCGGGGCGGCTACTCGGCCGCTTCCTGGCGCGTGGAATCACCGTCCGCCATGGCGCGGGCGCCGGCGGCGATCGACTTGACGATGTTGTGGTAGCCGGTGCAGCGGCAGAGATTGCCCTCGAGCTCCTCGCGAATGGTGCGATCGTCGAGCTCGTGACCCTTCCGGCGGACGATATCGAGCGCCGTCATGATCATCCCGGGCGTGCAGTAGCCGCACTGGAGTCCGTGATTCTGGCGGAACGCCTCCTGCATCGGATGCAGCGTGTCGCCGGTCGCGACGCCCTCGATGGTCAGCACCTCGGCGCCCTCTGCTTGCACGGCCAGCATCGAGCAGCTCTTCACCGCGAGCCCGTCGACATGCACGACGCAGGCGCCGCACTGCGAGGTGTCGCAGCCGACATGCGTGCCGGTCAGCCGCAGCGTCTCGCGCAGGAACTGCACCAGAAGGGTGCGGGTATCGACCTCGGCCTGCACGGGCTTGCCGTTCACGGTCATCGACACGACAGGCATGGCACCTCCGACGCGCTCCCGGACCGATGCGGCCGCCGGCGCCCCGGAGGCACCGAACCGCGCATCGACGTATCTGGAATTTTACGGAGTGTGACCCGCCCTCGCCGTCATGGTCAAGGGCGAGATCGGAATCGCTCCAAGGCAGCGCCGCGGGGGCGCGACCTCCGGTCGCGCAGGCCCCACCGCTCCCGGACTGCGCCGGCGGTGCAGGTCTCGGCCACGTCTCTCGGCCACACCTCTCGTCCACGTCGCCGGCCGGCTCGCGATTGCGGTTGGCATGTTCAGCGAGGGGCGCTAAACATGCGCCCGCCGAGTCCGGCTCGCCGGGCGCGGTGGTGCGGCTGCCCTTGCGGCGGGTCGCCCGAAGGCCACGTGGCGGAGTGGTTACGCAACGGTCTGCAAAACCGTGTACGCCGGTTCAATTCCGGCCGTGGCCTCCACTCATCTCTCCTCGCCTCCAGAACGCGCCTCGTCTCCACGTCGTCCACCCGCGATGCATCCGCTGCGCGCGCTCGGCGCCGCGAGACCGCGGCGGCGATTCGCCAGCGCGACTCGCGCCGTCCTCGAAGACGCATCCGGGACGATCGACGCGACCACCCTGCGCGAGCGAGCGCCGCCGGCACACGCATCGGTTAATTCGCTGATAACGCGTCCGTCCCGGGCCATGCGGCAACGTTATGCTGCCATGCAGCAATTCTGCTGTGACCAGGCGAAAACCCGAGCTATATCAACCGCACGAAGAGATCAGAGGTGAGACATGTCGATCACGTATTCGGCCGGGCACGCCGCCCGGCGTGGTGTCGTCTCGTTCCTGCGCGAGGTTGCCGCGGCCGTCGGCGAGGGACTGGAGCTGGTGTCGCGCTACAAGGCCTTGGAAACAAAGACGGATCGCGAGCTGTCCGCGATCGGCCTGACCCGCGAGGATCTGCCGCGCGTCGCCGTGCACGGCTGGACGAAGCGCTGAACTCTTGTTCGATCGAGGGGCTCGCCGCATCGTCGGCGGCGCCCCGGTCCGCGTTCCTGCCTCGGCGCCCTGCCCCCGGTCCTCGGCCGTTTCCGAGATCGTTCACAGCCGACCCGAATTGGCTTGGCAATCGCCCCGAGGTTTTGTTATACGCCCACCTGCCTGAGCCGTGAGGCGCGTGTTCCCCGGTAGCTCAGCGGTAGAGCAACCGGCTGTTAACCGGTTGGTCGCTGGTTCGAATCCGGCCCGGGGAGCCACTCTTCTCAGCGCTGACCTTCGGCGCCCGCGTCGCGGCGAAGCCGCCGCGCTCGTGTGAGACCCGCGGTGGCCGGCGATTCGGCACGGCCTCACGCTCCCGCGGGAGCCCTCCGTCCGGCGCGCGATCCTTTCGACTCCCTGTTCTTGCGCCTTCCTAATCCTTGCGCCTCCCGTCCTCGCACGTCCGCTCGACCACACGGGCGGTCCGCACGCATCGCGCCTTGTCCGAATGAACCGCCTCGTAAGGAGGTTGTAAGCGAGCCCGGCTAGACAGTATCGGCGAACCTTATTTCTGTTCGTTTCGACCAATGTGACGACGCCGTCCGAGGATGCGCGTTCGAGCCTGGTGTCGACCCGGCCGAACGCGATCCGACGGGCGGCGATTCGTCTCCGTGCTGCCCCCCAACCTCGGCCCCCCTTCGAGTGCCGATCACCCCCGGACGTTCATGACCCTCGCCGTCACCGACGAGCGCCGCGCCGCTGCGGCCCGCCCGCGCCCCGCGTTTCTGTCTGCCGTTCCGCACCTGCTGCGACGCGTCTCCGCCCTCCTCCTTCACCCGCGTCGCGGCGTTGCGGCGATGGTCGGCCTGGTGGTCGCCTTCGCGATCCTGTGGACCGTGACGCTGGCGATCCTGAAGTCCGGCCAGGTGCTGCATTCCGATTCGAGCGAGGCGTTCCTCTGGGGGCAGGTCCCGTCCTGGGGGTCGGGCAAGCACCCGCCGTTCACCGGCTGGGTGACGCATGTCTGGTTCGTGCTCTTCCCGGCGCGCGACTGGGCGCTCTACGCCCTCGCCATGACGGTCACGGGATCGACCGTCCTGCTCATTCGCGGGCTGGCCGGGTTCGTCACCGATCGCCGCCGCGCCGTGCTGGCCGCCCTGGTGGCGATGGTCTACCCGATCCTCACCTTCAAAGGATACAAGCTGAACCCCGACGTGCTGCAGCTGCCGCTCGTCGTCGCGATCGTCTGGATCTACCTGGTCGCGGCCGAGCGGCGCACCGCCGCCTGGGGCGTCGCCCTCGGGCTCGCCGGCGCGGCCGCCTGTCTCACCAAGTACTGGGGCGCGTGGCCGCTCGTCGCCGTGGCGGTCGCGGCGCTGCTGCGGCGGGACCGCACGGCGCTGCTCCTGTCGCCGATGCCGGTCGTCGCGCTGGCGACCTTCGCCCTGGCGGTCGCGCCGCATCTCGCCTGGCTCGACGCCGTCGCCTATGCGCCGCTGCGCTATGCCTCGCAGTATGTCGGGTTGGGCCGCACCACCGCGACCCTGCAGGGGCTGCGGGCCGAGCTGCACGGCCTGGCGATGCTGCTGCCGACCCTCGTGGCGGCCGCGCTGGCGATCGGCTGGCCGCCGATCCGACGCACCGCCGCCGCGCCGACCGTCGCGGCGGGCGAACGGCTCGCCCAGCTCAGGGTGATGGTCGTGGTGATGGCGGTCGGGCCGCTGCTGGCGGCGATCGGCCTCGAGTTCTGGCTCAAGAGCGACTGGGTGATTCCGCTGTTCTCCCTGGTCCCGCTCGCCGTGCTGGCGTCGCCACGGCTCGCCGTGCCACTGCGGGCCGTGCCGCGCGCGCTCGCCATCGCGGTGATCTACGCCGCCGTGACGCTGCTGCTCGCGCCGGGCCTGGCGGTCCTGAAGGCGTGGCTCGAGCCGGACTCCCTGCCGGCGCGCCACGACGTCCTCGCCGCCAAGCTGGACGCCCTGTGGGCCGAGCGCGCGACCTCGCCGCTGCGCGTGGTGGTCGGCGAGATCGAGGAAACCGCCAACCTGGCCTTCTACATGCAGGAGAACCCGCGGATCCTGTCGGCCAGCCACCCGGAGCTGACGCCGTGGCTGACCAAAGACGCACTCGGGCCGACCGGCTTCGTCGCGGTGTGCGTGGCGGCCGACCGCGCCTGCGTGGCGACCGTCACGGCGCTGCGGCCGTACGCCGAGACCTTGGAGATCACGACCGAGCGGTCGGCGTTCGGCGTCCGCGGACAGTCCGACTCGTGGTTCGTGGTGCTCGCCCCGCCGGAAGCGACCGGCGACGCGCGGTGAGCATCGAACCACCCCGCTGCCCCACGAATCACGAAGGCCGCCCCGGACCGGGACGGCCTTCGAATTGAGCTGCCTCGTCGGCGCGGCCGGCGTCGGGTCACTTCTTGCCGACGTAGATGCGGCACCAGGCGGTCGGGCTGATCTTGCCGTCGACCGTGGCGCAGCCATCCGGCGGACGCCAGTTGGTGCAGTTGTCGCACTGCTTGCCGTCCTTCGGCGTGTCCTGATAGGCGACGGCCTTCTGGGCCATCTTGGCGGACGCAGTCGTCACGCCGGCGCCGATAACGGCGGCGGCACCGGCCGCGGTGGCGGCGGTCTTGAGGAGACGACGGCGGTCGAGATCGGTCGGCTTTTGCATCAGAATCGTCCAGTCGGAGCGTGATTGGAATTATTCCACTCTGCGCCTGCGACCTTACACGATCCTTACAACGTTTCCAATCTGGGTGGCGTATTAATACCGCTGGAGCGGTGCCACGGCGGCCGCGGCCTCGGCGGCGAGGCCGGCCGGCGCCGCCGCGGACGGCACGACCAGCCGCGACACCAGCACGCCGATCAAGGTGACGAGGCTGCCGACGCTGACGGCGTTGACGACCAGCATGCTCGCCTGCTGATCGGCCGGGAACGTCACCAAAGGCGGCCCGAGGCGCTCGACGAGCCAGAAATAGGCGACGAAGGGCAGCGCCAGCACGGGCAGCGACAGGAGCCGCTCGGGCGGCCGCACCAGCGCGGCGGCGAGCAGCGCGCAGGGGACGAGAAAGAGCTCGAGCCCGCTGTCGCGGCCGACCGCCTTCACGGCGATCAGCGTGTTGGCGACCCCGACCACCGGCAGCAGCAGCCGTCCAGTGAACGAGTTCCAGCGCGCCACCGCCGGCACGGCCAGGAAGAACGGCATCGACAGGAGCGTCAGCCAGACCGGCCAGGCGGCGAGCCCGGCGATGGCGTGCAGATAGAGCGGATAGAAGGGCTGGTTGCCGACGACGACCAGGGCGACCGTGGCGCCGACGCCGGCGAGCGGGTCGTCGACGGTCGCATAGGCGCGCAGGCGGGCCAAGTGGTCGCGCATGGGTCCTCCGGTCGTGACGCTCGGATACGAACGGCGCGCCGGGACCGATCACGGCCCGCCGGACCTGGCAGCCCGCCTCCCGACGAAAAAGGCCGGAGCCCGTCGGCCCCGGCCTTTCCAGCGAGATCGCGGTTCCAAGCCCGACGTGTCGGCGTGGCTCAGCTCGCCGCCGGCGCCTTCACGTCGATGCCCTTGTCCTTCATGAACTGCTGCAGCTCGTTCGCCTGAAACATCTCACGGACGATGTCGCAGCCGCCGACGAACTCGCCCTTCACGTAGAGCTGCGGGATCGTCGGCCAGTTGGAGAACTCCTTGATGCCCTGGCGGAGATCGTCGTTCTCCAGGACGTTCAGGCCCTTGTAGGGCACGCCCAGATAATCGAGGATCTGCACCACCTGGCCGGAGAAGCCGCACATCGGAAACTGCGGCGTTCCCTTCATGAACAACACGACGTCGTTCGACTTCAGCTCGTTCTCGATGAATTGCTCGATGCCCATTGTCGCGTCCCTGGAGGCCGGCCACCCAAGCGCGACCGGACCCGATTTATCGCCCTATGTAATCGCAGATCGCCCGGTCGACCAAGCCCCTCGGCGTGACCGCGACGATTCGATGGCTGGATTTCAGTTCACTTTTTCGCGGGGGCGTAGAACGTGCCCTCGACCTCGCAGATGTCGTCCTGGTTCAGCCGGTCGACCTCGACGATGGTGCGAGGCGGGTACGGCCCCTTCCCCCAAAGCTCCTCCTGCACCTTGTTCACCAGCGGCCGGAACCGGTACATGTCGGTGACGTAGACGACGAGCCGCACCGCGTCGCGCAACGTCGCGCCTTCCGATTCGGCGATCAGCTTCATGTTCATGAAGGCCTGGCGGATGCGCGCCTCGTCGCCGGCGACCAGCGTGTTCGAGGCGGCGTCGATGCCGCGCATGCCGGCGACGAAAACGAAATCGCCCGCCCGCGTGCCGAGCGCCCAGGTGCCCGTGGTCTTGATCGCGCCGGCCGGCGCCAGCGTCTTGACGCCGTTGGGAGAGAGATCCTGGACCGCGGCGGGCGCAGCCGCCGGGCCAAAAGAGAACGCGAGTGCGAGCGCCGCAGCCGCGGCGAAGCCAGTCCGGGTCATGTCACCTCCGGGAGTTTTTCCGATGCGGCGAACGCCGCACCCCCGAGCAGGCAAGCGACGGGCCAAACAACCGGCCTCGTGTCCCGGACGCGGTGCAACGCACCGCGAGCCGGGACCCAGGGCGTCGGAGACGGCGGTTGCCGCTGCTGTTTCGAAATCGCCCGTGATGACGCCCCTGGGTCCCGGCTCTGCGGCGCATCAGGCCGACGGCCTGACGCGCCTTGTCCGGGACACGCGGCCGTGCACCGGGCCGCGGCCTGGTCGATCAGCCAGGCTGACCCACGACCGATGGTGGCGCCTCACCCCTTCTGCGGCGCCGACGTCTGCAGCGCCAGCGCATGGAGGGCGCCGCCCATCTCGCCCTTGAGGGCCTGGTAGACGAGTTGGTGCTGCTGCACCCGGGATTTCCCGCGAAACACCTCGGAGATCACGGTCGCGGCGTAATGATCGCCGTCGCCGGCCAGATCCCGGATCGTCACCTCGGCGTCCGGGATGTGGCGCTTGATCAGGGCCTCGATGTCGTGCGCATTCATCGGCATGGCGGTCTTCGCACCCTTCGGTCGCAGCAGCGGTCCCGGTCACGCGGGACGGTGTGGACGATCAGGCTCACATCGTGCCACCCGCCATGTAGGCGGGCAGCCAATGCTCGAACCTCTCGGTCAGACCCTGTAATTGAAGCGGGCGTTCACCGGAAATCGCAAGTGCGTGCCCACCCGTGGTCCCCAGCCGCTGCACCGGCACGCCGGCCGCCTTTGCACGCGCCTCGATGGAGGCGGCGGCCTCGGCCTTCGCGGTCACGACATAGCGGGCCTGGTCCTCGCCGAACCAGTAGGCATGCGCCGGCACGGCGCCCGACACGGCCGAATCGATCTGCGCCCCGCAGCCGCCCGCCATCGCCATCTCGGCGACCGCGACCAGAAGCCCGCCGTCGGAGACGTCGTGCACGGCGGTGACGAGGCCGTCGGCGATCAAGCCGCGGACGAGGTCGCCGTTGCGCTTCTCGACCGCGAGGTCGACCGGGGGCGGCGCCCCCTCCTCCCGGCCGTAGAGATCGCGCAGCCACAGCGACTGGCCGATCCAGCCGGTCGTCTCGCCGAGCACCAGGATGGTCTCGCCGGCCGCCTTGAACGCGACGGTCGCGCTCTTCGAAAAGTCGTCGAGCACGCCGACGCCGCCGATCGTCGGGGTCGGCTGGATGCCGCGGCCGTTGGTCTCGTTGTAGAGCGACACGTTGCCCGAGACGACCGGGAAGTCGAGCGCCCGGCACGCCTCGCCGATGCCGGCGATGCAGTCGACGAGCTGGCCCATGATCTCGGGCTTCTCGGGATTGCCGAAGTTGAGGTTGTCGGTGACGGCGAGCGGCCGCGCCCCGACCGCGGTGAGGTTGCGCCACGCCTCGGCGACCGCCTGCTTGCCGCCCTCGAACGGATCGGCCTCGCAGTAGCGCGGCGTCACGTCGGTGGTCATGGCGAGCGCCTTCGGCCCGTCCAGCACCCGCACCACGCCGGCGTCGCCGCCGGGACGCTGCACCGTGTTGCCCATGATGATGTGGTCGTACTGCTCCCACACCCAGCGCTTGCTGCACAGATCCGGCGTCGCGATCAGCCGCTCGAGCGCACCCGGGATGCTGGTCTCCGGCTCGACCGAGGCGGGGTCGATCACGGGAGGCTTCGGCATGCGGACATGCGGGCGGTCGTAGACCGGCGCCTCGTCCCCGAGCTCCTTGATCGGGAGGTCGGCCATCACGACGCCGTTGCGCTTCACCACGAAGCGCTTCGACGGGTTGGTCTCGCCCACCACGGCGAAGTCGAGGCCCCACTTGCGGAAGATCGCCTCGGCCTCGGCCTCCTTCTCGGGCTTCAGCACCATGAGCATGCGCTCCTGGCTCTCCGAGAGCATCATCTCGTATGCCGTCATGCCGGTCTCGCGGCACGGCACCGTGTCGAGGTCGAGCGTGACGCCGAGGTCGCCCTTCGCCCCCATCTCGACCGCCGAGCAGGTGAGCCCGGCCGCACCCATGTCCTGGATGGCGACGACGCAGCCCTTCGTCATGATCTCGAGGCACGCCTCGAGCAGCAGCTTCTCGGAGAACGGGTCGCCGACCTGCACGGTCGGGCGCTTCGCCTCGGCCTCGTCGTCGAACTCGGCCGACGCCATGGTGGCGCCGCCCATGCCGTCGCGGCCGGTCTTGGAGCCGAGATAGACGATCGGCATGCCGACGCCCGACGCCGCCGCGTAGAAGATCTTGTCGGCCTCGGCGAGGCCGAGCGCGAAGGCGTTCACGAGGCAGTTGCCGTCGTAGCTGCGGTGGAACCGGACCGAGCCGCCGACCGTCGGCACCCCGAAGGAGTTGCCGTAGCCGCCGATGCCGGCGACGCAGCCGGCGACGAGGCGGCGCGTCTTCGGATGGCTCGGCGCCCCGAACGACAGCGCGTTGAGGCAGGCGATCGGCCGCGCCCCCATGGTGAAGACGTCGCGCAGGATGCCGCCCACCCCGGTGGTCGCGCCCTGGTAGGGCTCGATGTAGCTCGGGTGGTTGTGGCTCTCCATCTTGAACACGGCGGCGAGCCCGTCGCCGATGTCGATGACGCCGGCGTTCTCGCCCGGCCCCTGGATCACCCAGGGCGCGCTCGTCGGCAGTGTCTTGAGGTGGATCTTCGAGGACTTGTACGAGCAGTGCTCGTTCCACATGGCCGAGAAGATGCCGAGCTCCGTGAAGGTCGGGGTGCGGCCGATCAGGGCGACGATGCGGTCGTACTCGTCGGGCTTCAGCCCGTGCTGGGCGATCAGCTCGGGGGTGATCTTCGGCTCGGTCTGGCTCACGAAAGACGCCTTCATATGCTGCACCGCTTCGGGCGAGAGGCATCGCGCGGCACCGCCCCGGCGTCAACCGCGAACAGCGCCGCGGGCCGGCCGGCGCGCCCGCTTGCGCGCAGCGCGGCGCTCGGCCACTCTCGGCGCGCCCGTTCCGTCGCCCGGCCCGCCCTCGTCACCCCCGGAGAGCCGCCGTGATCCTCTACTCGTTCTTCCGCTCCTCCGCGGCGTACCGCGTCCGCATCGCGCTCAATCTCAAGAACCTGCCCTACGAAACTGTTGGCGTTGACATTTTGACGCACGGCGGTGAGCACCTCTCGGACCGCTACAAGGCCGTGAACCCGCAGATGCGGGTGCCGGCCCTGGGCCTGCCCGAGGGGGACGTGCTGCTCCAGTCGCTCGCCATCATCGATTATCTCGACGAGCGCTTTCCCGAGCCGCCGCTGCTGCCGGCCGACCCGCTCGCCAAGGCGCGGGTGCGGGCCGTCGCCCAGATCATCGCGGCCGACATCCATCCGCTCAACAACACCGGGGCGCTGCGCTACCTGAAGCACCGTCTCGGCCACGCCCAGGACGAGCTCGACACCTGGTCCAAGCACTGGATCGGCGCCGGCTTCGAGGCGATCGAGCGGCTGATCGACCCCGCCCCCTACGCCTTCGGGGCTGCCCCGACGCTCGCCGACGTCTGCCTGGTACCGCAGGTCGCCAACGCCCGGCGAATCGCCATGCCTCTCGACCGCTTCCCGAGGATTCGCGCCGTCGAGGCGGCCTGCCTCGCCCTGCCCGCGTTCGACCGCGCCCGCCCCGAGGTGCAACCCGACACGCCGGCGACCGGGGTTCCGGTCGGCGTCTGAGCCGCACGGCGCGCCGACGCCCTGCGGAACCGGCGGGTTCAAACTTTGGACACCATTCCGGCGCTCTGCTCGGGCCCGGGACAAGGCCGGATCACGGCCGTGCGCGCGAGGGCGGAATGGTGAGAGGGGCAGGCTGGCTCGGCCGGCTGGGAGCGGGCGTCGCCATCGCGGCGATCGCCGGCGCGACGGCGCTGGCGCAGAACTATCCGCCGCCGGCCTATCCGCAGCAGGGGTACCCGCAGCAGCAAGGCTATCCTCAACAGCAGGGCTATCCTCAGCAGGGCTACGGCCAGCAGCCCGGCTACGGCCAGAATCCCGTCTGCACCCGGCTCGAGGCGCAGCTCGGCATGATCAATCGTGGCGGCGGCGACCCGGCGCGGGCCGAGCAGACCCGCCGCTACGAGGATGCGATCGGCAAGCAGACCGCCGACCTCGACCGCATGATCGCGCAGTCGCGCCGGCTCGGCTGCGAGAGCAACCCGTTCCTGTCGCTGTTCAGCAACCAGCCGGCCGAATGCCGGCCGCTCGGCGGCCAGATCCAGGACATGCGCGACCGCATCACCCGCTCGCAGGCCGAGCTGCAGCGCATCCAGGGCGGCGGCGAATCGGAAGGCCAGAAGCAGGCCGTGATCGCCGCGCTCGCCCAGAACAATTGCGGCCCGCAATACCAGGCCGCCGCCAACCAGAACCGCGGCCTGTTCGGCGGGCTGTTCGGCAGCAACCCGGCGCTGCCCTCGCCCGACGGGATGCAGTCCTCGAGTTATCGGACGCTGTGCGTGCGCACCTGCGACGGCTACTATTTCCCGATCTCGTTCCAGACCAATCCGTCGCGCTTCGCCGACGACGAGCAGGCCTGCCAGAAGCTGTGCCCGGCCGCCGAGGTGCAGCTCTTCACCCACCGCAATCCGGGCGAGGAGATCGGCCAGGCCGTGTCGCTCGCCGGCCGCTCCTACCGGGACCTGCCGACCGCCTTCAAGTACCGCACCGCGCTCGACCAGCAGGCGTGCTCGTGCCGCAAGCCGGGCCAGAGCTGGGCCCAGGCGCTCGGCGTCTCGCCCGACACCACGGTGGAGCGCGGCGACATCGTCGTCACCGAGGAGAAGTCGAAGGCGATGTCCCAGCCGCGCACCGACGCGCAGGGCCGCCCGATCCCGGCCGCCCGCCGGCCGGCGACCGGC
>NZ_NHSK01000103.1 GCF_016653355.1 Rhodoplanes elegans
CCGCCAGGAGCACCGCCGCCAACGCTGAAACCCGCATGCGCCCTCGCCGCCCGCCCGCCGCCGATGTCGGGCGGCCCCTGTCGCGCCGCAGCCGGCGCCAGAGCGGTCTCGGGCGCCATTGTGGCGGCAGCGGGACGGGACACGGCGCAGCCGCCTTGCGGCGGAGCCACACCCCGCCCGGCCGGGCGATTCGCCCCCTCCCGACGGGCGAGGCTCCGCCGTTCAGCCGCGCGCGTCGGCGGCGACCGGGCGCCACACCAGGAGGCGGCGCTCGATCATGCTCACCAGGATGTCGATGACGATGACGAAGGCGGCCAGCACGGTCATGCCGGCGAACACGCCGGCGACGTCGAACACGCCCTCGGCCTGCTGGATCAGGTAGCCGAGGCCGGCCGCCGAGCCGAGATACTCGCCGACCACGGCGCCGACCACGGCGAAGCCGACCGAGGTGTGCAGCGACGAGAACATCCACGACAGCGCCGACGGCCAGTAGACGTGGCGCATCAGCTGGCGCTCGCTCATCCCCAGCATGCGGGCGTTGGCGAGCACGGTCGGGCTCACCTCCTTGACGCCCTGATAGACGTTGAAGAACACGACGAAGAACACCAGCGTGACGCCGAGCGCCACCTTCGACCAGATGCCGAGCCCGAGCCACAGCGCGAAGATCGGCGCCAGCACGACGCGGGGCAGGGCGTTCATCATCTTCACGTAAGGATCGAACACGGCGGCGATCAGCGGCTTCCTGGCGAACCAGAAGCCGACCAGCACGCCGCCGAGCGAGCCGATCACGAAGGCGAGCACCGATTCGGTCAGCGTGATCCACAGATGGATCCAGATCGAGCCGTCGGCGAACCACTTGACGATCCGGGCGGCGACGTCGCCGGGCCGCGAGAAGAAGAACGGCGGCAGCAGGACGGTGCCGAAGATCGGCACGCTGGTCAGCACCTGCCACAGCCCGATCACCACCACGGCGACGAAGATCTGGAGCGCGAGGAGAGTCAGGCGGGACATCGGCAGCCTCCGCTTCCATGCAGGACGTCGACCAGGCGCTCCGTCACCTCTCCCCAGCGGGGAGAGGTCGACGCGCAAAGCGCGTCGGGTGAGGGGGTGCCGAGGTCTCCATGAGCGCCGTAAACCTTCACCCCGGTCGCGAGCTGCGCTCGCGCCCGACCCTCTTGTCGCGCAAGCGCGCGACCCTCAGGGAGAGGGTGCGGAGGGCGCGGCGGCTCTTCACACGACGCGATGATCATCCCAGCCCCCCGGTCTGGGCGTAGCCCTTCATCACCTCGTCGCGCAGCACCGCCCAGATCTCGCGGTGGAGGTCGTGGAAGGCCTTGTCGAGCTTGATCTCGGCGACCTCGCGGGGGCGCGCCAGCGGGATCGTCCAGTCGCCGATGATGCGGGCCGCCGGACCGGCCGACATGATCACGACGCGGTCGGCGAGCGCGATCGCCTCCTCGAGATCGTGGGTGACGAACATCACGCCCTTGCGGTCGCTGCTCCACAGGTCGAGCAGCAGGTTGCCCATGATCTGCCGGGTCTGCGCGTCGAGCGGGCCGAACGGCTCGTCCATCAGGAGGATCTTCGGGTGGCGGATCAGCACCTGGGCGAGACCGACGCGCTTGCGCTGGCCGCCGGAGAGCATGTGCGGGTAGCGGTCGGCGAAGCCGCCGAGGCCGACCCGGGCGAGCCAGCGCGCCGCCTCCTCGCGCGCCTCCTGCATCGGCGTGCCGGCGACCTCGAGCCCGATCGCGACGTTCTCGATCGCGGTCTTCCACGGGAACAGCGAATCGGCCTGGAACAGGTAGCCGGCCGACCGGTTGAGGCCGGACAGCGGCGCCCCGAAGATCTCCACCGTGCCGGCGGCCGGCGTCAGCAGCCCGGCGGCGGCGTTGAGCAGGGTC
This sequence comes from Rhodoplanes elegans, assembly GCF_016653355.1. Taxonomy (GTDB): domain Bacteria; phylum Pseudomonadota; class Alphaproteobacteria; order Rhizobiales; family Xanthobacteraceae; genus Rhodoplanes; species Rhodoplanes elegans. The sequence continues at coordinate 1,905 of NZ_NHSK01000103.1, forward strand.
GACTTGCCGCAGCCGGTCGGCCCGACGATGGCGACGAACTCGCCGTCGGCGACCGACAGCGTCGCCTCGCGCACCGCGGTGAAGACCGAGCGGTCGGCGAGCCGGAACGCGATGGTGAGGTCGTCGAGATGCACGGCGCGCGGCGCCGCCGGCTCCCGGGCTGCGGCCTGCTGCACGCCCTTCCCCTTCCCTGATGGCCCATGATGGTCCGCGCCGGTCGGCCTGCCGGCGCGGTGTCGAAGCGCGCAATAGCGTGCGCCGGCGCAAACGTAAATACGCCGAGAGGCGAACCGATCGCGGCGTCCGCGCGACGACGTCGCACCGGCGACACCGCACCGCGACGTCCGGGGCGACCGGCCGGCTTGGCGGCGGGCGCCGGTCGTGGCTTACTTCCCGCGGGGACGCGAACGCCGCACGGGGACGTGCGGGAGAACCGGACCGAGTCCGACACCGGGGTGTCCATGACCGGCAAAACGACGACCGGGATTTCGGCGACCGCGACATCGCGAACCGCGCCTTCGGCGACGCCTGCGCCGGCAACCGGCATGCAGGTTCGCTTCTGGGGCGTGCGCGGCAGCGTCACCTGCCCGGGTCCCGCGACGCTCCGCTACGGCGGCAACACGGCCTGCCTGGAGGTGCGCTGCGGCGACCGGCTGATCATCTTCGACGCCGGCTCCGGCCTGCGCCTGCTCGGGTTGGCGCTCGCCGCCGGCGGCGAGACCGCCGTGCCGGCGACCGGCCGCCGGCAGCCGGTCGACGCCGACATCTTCTTCAGCCACTGCCATCTCGACCATGTCTGGGGCCTGCCGTTCTTCCAGCCGGCCTACGAGCCGGGCGCACGGCTGCGCCTGTGGGCCGGCCACCTGCTCCCCGACCTGACGCTCGGCGAGGCGATCCGCCGCCTCGTCGGCCATCCGCTGTTCCCGGGCGGCGGCGACTTCTTCCGGGCCGACATCGGCTTCACCGACTTCCGCTGCGGCGACACGCTCACCCCGCATCCCGGCATCGTGCTCGCCACGGCGCCGCTCGACCATCCGGGCGGCGGCTGCGGCTATCGGCTCGAATACGGCGGCGCGTCGCTGGCCTATGTGACCGACACCGAGCACCGCGCCGGCGCGCTCGACCCCGCCGTGCTGGCGCTCGCCGCCGGCGTCGACCTGTTCGTCTACGACTGCACCTACACGGAGGCCGAGTACGCGGCCCACGCCGGGCGCGGCCATTCGACCTGGCAGCACGGGGTGCGGCTCGCCGCGGCCGCGGGGGCGAAGCGCCTCGCCATCTTCCACCACGACCCGAGCCACGACGACCCGACCCTCGATCGCATCGCCCGCGAGGCCGAGGCGATGCGGCCCGGCACCCTGGTCGCCGCCGAGGGCCTGACGCTACGGCTGCCCGCCGCCCCGGCCACCCGCCCGGCCGAGATCCGCGAGGACGACGGCACCCCGTGGCTTGTGTGATCCGCTTCACATAACGCGGCCGCGGCAGGGCCTATGGATCCGGCACACAGTCGTTGGAGGTGCCGATGTCCACCGTTCTTGCCCTGCCGCGCGTGAGCGAGACCGAGCGCCGCCCCGCGGCCGGCGCCAAGGCCCCGACCGATGTCGGACTGATGGCCCGCATGGCGGCCGGCGACCGCGCCGCCCTCCAGGTCTTCTACACGCGCCACCATGTCCGCGTGTTCCGCTTCGTCCTGCGCATCCTGGGCGACCGCACCCAGGCCGAGGACGTGATCAGCGAGGTGTTCATCGACGCCTGGCGGCAGGCCGGCCAGTTCGAGGGCCGCTCCGCCGTGTCGACCTGGCTGCTGGCGATCGCCCGCCACAAGGCCTATGCGGTGCTGCGCCGCCGGCCGACCGAGTCGATCGACGACGAGCGGGCCGCCGAGATCGAGGACGACGGCGAGACGCCGGACGTCGCGCTGGAGAAGCAGAACCGCGCCGCGATCCTGCGCCGCTGCCTCGACTCGCTGCCCTCGACGCACCGCGAGATCATCGACCTCGTCTACTACCACGAACGGTCGGTGGCCGATGTCGCCAAGGTGTTCGGCATCCCCGAGAACACCGTGAAGACCCGGCTGTTCTACGCCCGCAAGAAGCTCGCCGGCATGCTGGCCGCCGCCGGCGTCGACCGCGACTGGCTGTGATCTCGAGAGCCGCGGCGTAGCGCCGCGGCGAGACGACTCCCGCTCCCGGACGGCCCGCCGGCGCACCGTGCCGTCGACAGCACGGTTGACAGCCGCGACGGTAAAATTCCAAGCTGGTCATACAAAGTAGAACAATGCTCGCACCAGCGCGGGCGATCGGGAGGAAGACCATGAAGACCGTCGTCACGGCCGCGCTCGCGGCCGGGCTCGCCGTGCTGTCGGCGACGCCGAGCACCGCCCAGGAAACGTTCCGGCTGCGCATCGCCTCCGGCCATCCGCCGGTGCAGACCTACGTCAACCTGATCACGACCTTCTTCGTCCCCGAGGTGACCAAGCGGGTCGCCGAGCGCACCAAGCACAAGGTGCAGTTCGTCGAGGGCTACGGCGGCTCCATGGTGAAGGTCGCCGACACGCTCGAGGGCGTGCAGTCCGGCATCATCGACATCGGCGGCTACTGCTTCTGCTTCGAGCCCTCCAACCTGCCGCTGCACGCCTTCCAGGTGATGCTGCCGTTCGGCACCATGAGCCCGGCCGCGAGCGTGAAGCTCGCCCGCGAGGTCTACGACCAGGTGCCGTATCTCTCCAAGGTGCTGGAGGACAAGTACAAGCAGAAGCTGCTCGGGCTGATCGCCGACAACGGCTACAATCTCGGCACGACGTTCCCGTGGAAGACCGTCGCCGACATCAAGGGCCAGAAGATCGCCGGTGCCGGCCTGAACCTGAAATGGCTCGAATACGCCGGGGCGACGCCGGTGCAGTCGTCGCTGCCCGAGGCCTACACCTCGATGCAGACGGGCGTCTACAACGGCTGGATCATGTTCCCGTCGGGCTGGCTGCAGTTCAAGCTCTACGAGATCGGCAAGCACTATGCCGAGACCGGCTTCGGCGCCATCACCTGGCACGGCCTGACCATGAACACGGCCTCCTTCGCCAAGCTGCCCAAGGAGGTCCAGGACATCATCGTCGAGGTCGGCCGCGAGTACGAGGCGAAGACCGGCAGCGTCAACGAGGAGAACTATCCCAAGCAGCTCGACGAGCTGCGCAAGCTCGGCGTCGACGTGCGCAAGGTGCCGGACGAGGTGCGCGAGGAGTGGGCGCGGTCGCTCGCCGAGTGGCCGAAGCAGAAGGCCAAGGAGCTCGACGCCCAGGGCCTGCCCGCCACCCAGGTGCTGGAGCTGACGCTGTCGGCCGCCGAGAAGCACGGCCACAAATGGCCGGTGCGCTACGTGGTGAAGTGAGCGGCGCGATCCCTCGTCTCCCGTCGTGCCGAGGCGCGGTCCGACCGACCGCGCCTCGGCCACGCTGACGCCCCGCCCCGGTCAATCCCTGGAGACCCCGCCCGTGTTCGATCGCCTGACCACGCCCGTGGTCCATCTGCTGCTCGCCGTCGCGGCCGTGATCATTTTCGCGCTCGGGTTCCTAGTCGTCGCCGACGTGATCGGCCGCGGCGTCTTCAACAGCCCCGTGAAGGGGACGCCCGAGCTCGTCTCGATGTCGATCGTGATCATCTGCTTCCTGCTCGCCCCGTACGCGGTGCAGAGCGGCGGCATGCTGAAGGCCGACATCCTGGTCGGCGCCTTCGGGGCCCGCGGCCAGGCCTTTTCCGAGCTCGCCTCCGGCGTGCTCGGCGCGCTGCTGTTCGGCCTGATCGTCTGGGGCGGCGCGATGCCGGCCCTCGAAGCCTTCACGGCCGGCGAGTACGAAGGCGAGGGCGCGCTACGGGTGCCGGCCTGGCCGGCCCGCGTCATCGTCGTGGCCGGCGCCGCGCTCGTCGTTCTCATCTATCTCGCTCGTGCCGTGCGGGCGCTGCGCGTCCTGTTCGACCGCGCCCACGCCGCCTGATCCGATCTCCGTTCCTGCGAGGACAGTCCGTGTTCGGTCACAGCGAGATGCTGATCGTCGTCCTGCTCGTGCTGGCGCTGGTGTTCGCCGGCGTTCACATCGCCGTCGCGCTCGGCATCACGGCGGCGTTCGGCATCTATTTGATGATGGGCGACATCGACGTGGTGCGCACCTTCGTGTCCAACACGGCCTACGAGGCGCTGCGCGACTACGTCTTCGCCGTCATCCCGCTGTTCATGCTGATGGGCGATCTCTTGGCGAAGTGCGGCGCGGCGCGCGACATCTACGCGCTCGGGCACCGCTTCAGCAAATGGCTGCCGGCCCAGCTCGCCGCCGCCACCATCGTCTCGAACGCGCTGTTCGGTTTCGTCACCGGGGTGTCGATCGCGGCGGCCGCCGCGTTCTCGCGCATCGCCTATCCGGAGATGAAGCGCTACGGCTACCGGCGCGACTTCGCGCTCGGTTGCGTCGCGGGCAGCGCCTGCCTCGGCATGCTGATCCCGCCTTCGGTGCTGATGATCGTGTGGGCCGTGCTGACCGAGGTGTCGATCGGCAAGCTGTTTCTCGCCGGCGTGATCCCGGGCTTCCTCGCCGCCGGCGGCATGATCGTCTACGTGGTGGTCGCCGCCACGCTGAACCCGGCGCTCGCCGGCGGCGCGCCGCGGATCGGTGCATCGCAGGCGGCGCCACGCGCCGCCGGCGCGACGATCGGCCGGCCGGCCGACACGGGCGACCCGCCGACGGGGCTGCCCAGCGAGCAGCCACTCGGGCCGCTGCTGCGCTCGACCGGGCTCGTCGTCGCCCTGGTGATCGGCGTGCTGGCGGCGATCTGGCTCGGCTTCTGCACGCCCACCGAGGGCGCCGGCGTCGGCGCCGTCGGAGCGCTGGTGCTCGCGCTCATCAAAGGCATCACGCCGCGCGAGATCCGCGACGTGGTGATCGACGTCGGCCGCACCTCCGGTCCGCTGCTGCTGCTCCTGTTCTGCGCCCAGCTCTACTCGCGGGTGCTGTCGATGACCGGCTTCACCGAGGTGGCGAAGTCGTTCCTGCTGGCGACCGGGCTCGGCGCCTGGGGCATCCTCGCCGTGATGGTCGGCATCTGGTTCGTGCTCGGCTGCCTGATCGATTCGATCTCGATCATCCTGCTCACCGTGCCGATCTTCGCGCCGATCGCCGTCCATCTCGGCTTCGACCCGCTCGCCTTCGCGATCATCGGGATTCTCGCGATCGAGACCGGCCTGCTCACCCCGCCGTTCGGCATCCTGGTGTTCACCGTGAAGGCCGCCGTACCCGACAAGTCGGTCGAGCTCGCCGAAATCTTTCGTGGGGCGATCCCCTACTGGTTCGTGCTGCTGGCCGTGGTGATCGGCATCGCGGTGTTCCCGGGGCTCGCCACCTGGCTGCCGAGCCTGTGAGGTCGCCGAGCTCCGCGATGGTCATTCCGGGGCGGCGCACCGCGCCGAACCCGGAATCCAGCCGAGTGCTCTGAGCTCGTAGCGGGATTCCGGGTTCGCGCCTTCGGCGCGCCCCGGAATGACGGATGGCTATCGACGGAAATCGGCATGAGCTCCGGTCGGACCAGCTTTGTATACCATCCTCGCCTCCCTCCACCCGATTGCCACGGCCTTGGGCGCGCCGTGCCATCGGTTTGGTCTTGCGGAGGCGCCGGCGCGGCGACATCCTGAGCGTCCCGCCTCGCCGTTCTCCGGATGGAGCCTCCCCTGACGCGATCCGATCTCGACAGCCAAGGCCTGCGCGGCTTCCTGCGCATGGTCGAAGCCCGGTTTCCGGGCGAGCTCCTGCGCATCGCCGCGCCGGTGCGCCCGCATCTCGACATCACCTCGGCCGTGTTCGAGCTGGAGAAAGCCGGGCGCGACCCGGTACTGGTGTTCGAGCAGGTCGAAGGCCACGCGATGCCGGTGGTCACCAACACGACCGGCAACCGCCGCCTGCTCGCCGCCTGCCTGGACGTCCCGGTCGGCGACCTGCCGACCGCGTTCCGCGAGCGCTGCCAGCGCTACGTCCCCTGCGAGACGGTCGACGCCGCACCCTGGCAGGAGGTGACGCTCGAAGGCGACGACGTCGATCTCGCCACATTGCCGATCCCGATCCACTTCTCGGTCGATGCGGCGCCCTACATCACGGCCGGCCAGCTCGTCGCCCGCGATCCCGTCACCGGCGTCGACACCACCGGCTTCCATCGCCTGATGCTGAAGGGGAGGAACCGCCTCGGCGTGTCGCTGCATTCGCGCCGGCGCATGTGGGAGTTCCACCGCCGCGCCGAGGAGCGCGGCGAGCCGCTGTCGGTGTCGATCACGCTCGGCGTGCATCCGCTGCACTACATGGGCTCGATGGTCTACGCTTATCCGCCGGCGGTGCGGAAGTTCGAGATCGTCGGCGGCCTGTTCGGCGAGCCCTATCGGCTGGCGCGTTGCGGTAACGGGCTCGAGGTGCCGGCCGGCGCGGAGATCGTGATCGAGGGCGAGATCCTGCCGGGCCAGCACGAGCCGGAGGGGCCGTTCGGCGAGTTCACGGGTTATGCGTCGTACCGCAGCACCCAGAACGTCTTCGTGGCGCATCGCCTGCACATGCGGCGCGACGCCATGTTCCACTCGGTCGCCTCGGGGATGGCGAAGGATCACATCCTGGTCTCGTGCATCACGCGCGAGGGCGAGATCCTCAACACGCTCCGGCGCAACCTGCCCAACGTGATCGCCGTGCACGTACCGCACACCACCTGCGGCGCCTTCATGGCCTTCGTGAAGATGCGCAAGACCGCCGAGGGCGAGCCCCAGCAGGCCATCATGGCGGCGCTCGGCACCGAGTTCTACACCAAGTACGTGATCGTCGTGGACGAGGACGTCGACATCTTCGACATGAACGACGTGATGTGGGCCGTGGCGACGCGGGTGCGGGCCGAGCGCGACATCGTGATGGTGCCGGGCTGCAAGGGCGCGATCCTCGACCCGACCTCGGACCCGCAGACCTTCACGCTGACCAAGATGGGCATCGACGCCACCCGCCCGGTCGGCAAGGATTTTGCCGAGCGCCTCACCATCTCGGACGAGCAGCGCGCCCGGGTGCGCGGGATTCTGCAAAGCGCCGGCGTGGCGGTGTGACGGGGGCGGAACTGTTCGGGCTCGTGTCCCGGACGCGGTGCATCGCACCGCGAGCCGGGACCCAGGGCGATTATGCGAAGCGCCTCCCGAGCATCGTTGTCGCTCGTCCGTTCCACGGCAACTCCGTGCTCCGGGCTCACCCCCTCCCCCACAAGGGGAAGGGAGCAGGGTGCGGCGAACGCCCCGGTGCTGCCACGAGATACGACCAGCGCGCACGAGGCACGACTGCTGAGATGAGTTCCGCCAGACGGTGCGGTCGCGGCTCCAGCGTTCCCTCCCCCCTTGTGGGGGAGGGACAGGGAGGGGGGTAGCCCCGCGCACGATCGCGTCGAGGGCACGATCGCCGTCGACTCGAAAACGGTCAGCGTGCCGCGAAGCTGCGCAGCGTACCGCGGCGGTTCGAGGCGAGGGCCAGGGCGGCGCGCTGGGCGGCGGCGGGACTGGCGAAGCGGCGCTGGTCGAGCGGATAGAACTCGGCCGCGGCGGCGATGAAGGTGTAGTCGTTGCCGCCGTCGCGAATCACGATCCCGACCGTGGTCTCGTCGACCTCCACGGCGAAGGCGTTGTGAGTGGTGTCGCGTGAGGCCGTATCGCGTGGGGTCGTGTCGCGTGGTCGTGCGGACGCGTGACGTGCGAAAGAATCGCTCTGAACGAGGCTCATCGTCGGTTCCTTGTCGTATCGGAGCCCACGAAATCGCTTCGTGGCGCTTTAGCGCTTGGTGACGCGGCGCAAGCTGCTCCATCAAATCCCGCGGCCGACCGTGCACATATCGTGCCTGCTTGACGGCGAGACGACGATGCCGCGGACGGGGGACTAAGACAAGCCGACGAATATTCTTGTTTTCGATAGTGTCGGAGGCGGAAATTTCGCTGTCGCATCCGAGACTAACGAGGTTCGCCACAAAGCGGTAAAGCTGCCGCCTTCGGGGTGCACCGCACAACAATTACCTCGCGCGGCCGAGACGCCCGCGGCACCGCCGAGGCAGAGCCGCGGGCGGGATTGGACGCGGTTCAGAACGCCTGCTTGATGCCGGCCGCCTTGACCAGCTCGATGGCCGCCTCGGCGTCCTCGCGGAAGAACCTGTCGAACGCCTCGACCGACAGCGGCATCGGCTCGACCCCCAGGGTGGCGAGGCGTTCCTTGACGGCCGGCGCCTGCAGGGCCGCGGTGGTCTCGCGGTGCAGCCGCTCGATGATCGGGCCCGGCGTTGCGGCCGGCACGAACAGGCCCGAGTAGAACGGATAGATCGCCTCGACCGGCAGCCCGGCCTCGACCAGGGTCGGCACCTCGGGCAGCACCGGCGACCGTTCCGGCGCGCTGACCGCGAGCGCCACGAGCTGCCTGTCGCGGATCTGCGGCAGCGAGGTGGTGAACAACTGCACCGAGAAGTCGGAGCGCCCGGCGATCACGTCGGTGACGGCCTCGGCGGCGCCCTTGAACGGGATGTGCTGGGCCTTGAAGCCGCCGGCGACGCGTAGCCGCTCGGCGCCGAAATGCGAGGCCGAGCCGACGCCGGCGCTGGAGAAGTTCAGCCCCTCCGGGCGTGCCTTGCCGGCCGCGACGAGCTCCTGCAACGTCTTGTATTTGGCCGGGTTGGCGACGACGACCAGCGGCTGACGGCCGAACGGGACGACGGCGGCGAAATCCTTGAAGGTGTCGTAGGGCAGCTTGGGATAGAGCGCGTGCGCCGTGCCGAGCGCCCCGAAGGCGAGGATCGTGTAGCCGTCGGCCGGCGCCTTGGCGACGGCGCTCGCCCCGATGGTGCCGCCGGCACCGGGGCGGTTCTCGACCACCACGGTCTGGCCGATCTGGCGGCCGACCTGCTCCATCACGACCCGGGCCATGATGTCGCTGGCGCTGCCGGGGCCCGGCGGCACGATGACCGTGAGGGTGCGGCTCGGCCAGTCGGCCGCCTGGGCGGCGGCGGGACGGCTCGGCCCCGCCGCGACGAGCGCGAGGGCGGCGAGCAGGGTGACGACCGGTGTGGCGAGGGCGAGCGGAGCCGAAGCGCCCAGGCGGGCGCGGCGATGCGTGGGCATGTGTCCTCCCCAGGACAGATGTGTTGCACGCGATGCTTCCTGCTCGCGTGCTTGGCGGCGCAGCCTAACGCGAACGCGCCGCGGCGTGCCACTGGCGGAATTGATGCGGCGCGGCGTGCCGACTAAGGTCCGCCCGATTCTCCAACCGGCTCGATTCTCCAACCGGCGTGGCGGCGCATGGCGCGACATTCGGCTTTCACTCTCGGGTCCGGATCCGAGCACCGACCGAGCGCGCTGTCGGTGCTGAACACGGTGTTCGGCCTGCCCTCCTTCCGGGGCGCCCAGGCCGAGATCGTCGACCATGTCGCGGGCGGCGGAAGCTGCCTCGTGCTGATGCCGACCGGTGGCGGCAAGTCGGTCTGCTACCAGGTGCCGGCGCTGCTGCGCGACGGCTGCGCCGTCGTCGTCTCGCCGCTGATCGCATTGATGCGCGACCAGGTCGCCGGCCTTCACGAGGCGGGCGTCCGCGCCGCGGTGCTCAACTCGACCCTGTCGTGGAACGAGGCGGCCGAGGTCGAGCGCCAGGTCGTCGCCGGCGAGCTCGATCTCCTCTATGTCGCGCCGGAGCGCCTGCTGACGCCGCGCTGCCTCGCCCTGCTCGAGCGCACCCGGCTCGCGCTGTTCGCCATCGACGAGGCGCATTGCGTCTCGCAATGGGGCCATGACTTCCGCCCCGAATACATCGGCCTCTCGGTGCTGGCCGAGCGGTTCCCGGCGGTGCCGCGCATCGCGCTGACCGCCACGGCCGACGCGCGCACCCGCGCCGAGATCGTCGAGCGGCTCGGCCTCACGGGCAGCCCGGTGTTCGTCGCGAGCTTCGACCGCCCCAACATCCGCTACGACATCGTCGAGAAGAAGAGCCCGCAGCGCCAGCTCGAAGCGTTCATCGCGGAGCGCCACGCCGGCGAGGCCGGCATCGTCTACTGTCTGTCGCGCGGCAAGGTGGAGGACACGGCGGCCGCGCTGGTGCGGGCCGGCATTCCGGCCCTGCCCTATCACGCCGGGCTCGACGCCGCGGTGCGCTCGCGCCATCAGGACCGCTTCGTCGACGAGGACGGGGTCGTGATCGTCGCGACGATCGCGTTCGGCATGGGCATCGACAAGCCCGACGTCCGCTTCGTCGCTCATCTCGACCTGCCGAAGAGCATCGAGGCCTATTATCAGGAGACCGGGCGGGCGGGCCGCGACGGCAAGCCGGCCGAGGCCTGGATGGCCTATGGCGTGTCGGACATCGTCCAGCAGCGCCGGATGATCGACGAATCGACCGGCACGGACGCGTTCAAGCGGGTCTCGCGAGAAAAGCTCGAGGCGCTGGTCGGGCTCGCCGAGACGGCCGGCTGCCGGCGCGCCCATCTGCTCGGCTATTTCGGCGAGCGGGCCGGCGCCACCTGCGGCAACTGCGACAACTGCCTGTCACCGCCGAAACTGTGGGACGGCAGCGTGGCGGCCCAGAAGCTTCTCTCCTGCGCCTATCGGACCGGCCAGCGCTTCGGCGTCGCGCATCTCGTCGACGTGCTGCTCGGCCGCCCGAACGAGCGCATCGAGGCCCTGCGCCACGACACGCTCTCGGTCTACGGCATCGGCGCCGAGATGACCGACAAGCAGTGGCGCGCCGTCGCGCGCCAGCTCGTCGCGCTCGGGCATCTGGCGCCCGACCCCGAGGGGTTCGGCGGCCTGCGGCTCACCGACACGGCGCGCGCCGTGTTCAAGGGCGAGACGGCGGTGTGGCTGCGCGAGCCGACCAGCGGACGGAAAGCCCGCCGCGACCGGGCGCGTGGCGGCACGACGCTGCCGGCCGACGCCGCGAGCGCCGCGCTGATCGGGCAACTGAAGGCGTGGCGAGCGGGGGTCGCGCGGACGCGCGGCGTGCCGGCCTTCGTGGTGCTGCACGACACGACGCTCGACGCCATCGCGGCGTCGCGCCCGACCACGCTCGATCAGCTCCGCGGCATGCCCGGCATCGGCGAGAAGAAGCTCGAGCACTACGGCGCCGACCTGGTCGCCCTGGTGCGCGCCGCCGACACGCCGGAGTGACCCAACGCGGCGGCGACTCGATCCTCTCCAGCCTCGATACCGTCGCGCGGCGCCACTGAATCGACCCTCATGGTGAGGAGCGATGCGAAGCATCGCGTCTCGAACCATGCGGCCCATGCGGACTGTGCGGCCACGACATCATAACGACCAAGAACGTGAGGCCCCGCCTACGCGGCCGCCTTCGCTTTTCGAGACGGCTGCTCCGCAGCCTCCTCGGGGTGAGGGCGGAGAGACTTCGTTCCGAGCCTCACCGGCTCCCCACCGTCACGCCATGTTGTGCAGGCCGGCGTCGACGTAGATGGTGTCGCCGGTCATCCCGGAGGCGCCGCCCCCGACCAGGAAGGCGACCGTGCGCCCCACCTCGGCGATGTCGACCAGCCGCCCGGCCGGGCTGCGCGCCACCGCATCGGCGACCAGCTCGTCGAACGCGGCGATGCCGCTCGCCGCCCGCGTCTTCAGCGGACCCGGCGACACGGCGTAGACCCGCACGCCGGCCTCGCCGAGCTCGGCCGCGAGATAGCGCGTGGTCGCCTCCAGGGCCGCCTTCACGGGCCCCATGACGTTGTAGTTGCTGACCACCTTGTCGGCGCCGTAGTAGCTCATCGTCAGCATCGCGCCGCCCGGCCGCATCAGCGGCTCGGCGAGCCGCGCCATCTCGATGAACGAGTAGCACGACACCCGCATCGCCTGGGCGAAGCCCGCCTCCGAGCAGTCGATCACCCGCCCGTGCAGATCCTCGCGCGGCGCGTAAGCGATCGAGTGGATCAGGAAGTCGAGATGGCCCCATTCGGAGCGGATGCGGTCGAACACCGCCTCCGCCTCGCCCGGCTTCTCGACGTCGAGCGGCATCAGCAGGCTCGCCTGGATCTGGTCGGCGAGCGGCTGAACGTACTTGTGGGCCTTGTCGTTGAGATAGGTCAGCGCCAGCTCGGCCCCGAAGGCGCGCAGCTTGGCGGCGCAGCCGAACGCGATGCTGTGCTCGTTGGCGACGCCGACGACCAGCCCGCGCTTGCCCTTCAGCATGTCGCCGATCCGGGTGTCCGGGTCCCACACCTTGGGCAGCGGATCGATCGGCCTGGCAGCAAAAGTCATGTCTCGGTCCTTCATTGGCATACGGGAGCGGGCCGCGCGGTCGGGACCGGAGTCGTCCGGACGAGACCGGCAGAGCGACGCTGAACGCGGCGCGCTCCCGGAGTCGGACGTCCAGAGAGCCCGAAGTCACCGGCGGTCCGTCGAGGACCCGGGCCATGGACGCGGTGACGAACGGAGTGGCGAGCAGCATGGCGGCCGACACGATGCATCCTACCATCACGGTCAGGAGCGGTAACGGCACCATGTCGCATGGCCGAAAACCGATGGCTGATCTGCGTGCGGCGGGATGCTTACGACGTCGACCGGGTCGACAGACGACCGGGCTGGACGCGGTGGCACGCCCGCGCCCCGTTTGATCTGGAACGCGGGCGCGCCGGAGCGACGCTGGCGTGGTGCCTCACGCGGCGTCGGCCCAGCCGACGGCACTGCGGCCTTTCAGGCCGAGGATGTTTCGTGCCTCGTCCGCAGACGCGATCTCGAGACTCAGCTCGCGGGCGATGCGGACGATCGTCTCGACCTGCTCGGCGCTGCTTTTGGCGAGCCGCCCCGGGCCCATGTAGAGATTGTCCTCGAGCCCGACCCGGACGTTGCCGCCCATCGTCATGGCGAGCAGCGTCATCGGGAGCTGGGCGCGGCCGGCGGCGCAGCACGACCACACGAAGTTCTCGGCGCCGATCACCTTGCGGGCGGTCTCGACCATGAACACGAGGTTCTCCGGCGTCGCCGCGATGCCGCCCAGGATGCCCATCACGAACTGCAGATAGAGCGGCGCCTTCAGCACGCCGACATCGAGCAGATACTTGACGTTGTTGATCATGCCGACGTCGTAGATCTCCAGCTCCGGCTTGGTGCCGACCGCGTCCATGGCCTGCGTGAACGCCGTGATGCTGCGGAACGTGTTGGGGAAGATCAGATCCTCGGTGGACTTCAGATAGGGGATCTCCCAGTCGAACTTCGGCGTCTCGATCTTGTCGGCGAGGCGATGGATGGCGAAGTTCATCGAGCCGGCGTTCAGCGAGGCGAGCTCCGGCCGCAGGATGCCGACCGGCTTCACCCGCTCCTCCGGGCTCATGCCGAGGCCGCCGCCGGTGGTGACGCAGATGGCCGCGTCGCACTGCGCGTGGATGCCCGCGGCGATGTCGCGGAACACGCAGATGTCGCTCGACGGGCGGCCGTCCTTCGGGTCGCGGGCGTGGATGTGAACGACCGCGGCCCCGGCCCTGGCGGCGCCGACCGCCTGGTCGATCACCATGTCGGGCAGATAGGGGAAGTGCGGCGACAGGCTGGGGACGTGGATGCCCCCGGTGATCGCCGCGGTGACGACGAGCTTGCTCATCGTGATCGCTCCTGTCGGTCACGCGCGGCCGGGTCGCACCCGGCCGGCGAGACCACCGTGATCGAGCCGCCGAGGACGGCGGTTCTCATGCAGCCGGCTTCTCCGCCGGATGCGCGTGGTGGGCGGTGTCGTCCTCGCGGCGGATGCGCAGCGCGACGGCCCGCGTCGAGGGACTGACGTCAGGCTCGAAATACGCCTCGTAGGCTTCCTTCGGCGGAGCGGAGGTCAGATAGACGCCGATCAAGGTCGCGACGAGCGACAGGGCGGCGCCGACTGCGAACGGATTGGAGAAGTCCAGCAGCTTGGCGACGACGTAGACGCTGGTCCCGACCAGGATGCCGGCATAGGCCCCCGTGCGGTTCATCCGGCGCCAGAACAGGCCCAGCCAGACCGGCCACATGAAGGCCGCTCCGAACGCGCCGTAGACATAGGTGAAGCCCATGGCGAGCAGGAGCGGCGGCTTGATCGCGCTGAGGACCGAGAGAGCCCCCAGCACCAGCACGGTCCAGCGCAGATGCCGCGTCGCCTTCTCGTCGTCGAGCCGGCCCTCCGGGCGGAGGGCCCGATAGATGTCGTAGTAGAGCGAGGTGCCGCAGTTCAGCAGCATCGAGTTGGCCGTCGAGATCGCCGCCGCCAGGATGGCGATGAGCGTCATGGCACCGACGAAGGCGGGCGCGTGATCCTGGACGATCAGCGGCATGATGTAGTCGGTGGTCTTGCCCTCCGGCAGGCTGGGCAGCAGCATCTTGGCGCCGAGGCCGATCACGATCAGGCAGACGAAAATCGGGATCAGCGCGACCACGGTCCACATCATCTGCAACACGGCCGCCTTGGTGTTCTTCGGCGCCATGAAACGATTGATCCAGTGCGGGGCGACCGACGCTCCGAGCGCGTTCGACATGAAGATACCCATCAGCACCGACCACCCGAAGGTGCCCTCGGGCGCCAGCAGCACCCCGGGCTCCAGGGGCTTGCCGCCGACATTGATCGGTGCGGTGGTCTGCGCGAGGTTGTCGAGGATCGGTCCGATGCCGCCGGTGGCGTAGAGAACCGCGCCGGTGCCGAAGACCAGGCCGACCAGGATCAGCACCGCGTTGAGCGTGTCGGTCGCGGCCACCGACCAGAAGCCGCCCAGCGAGGTCAGCACCAGCAGTGCCAGGAAGGCGAAGATGGCGTATTCGTAGGGGATGCCGGTGATCGTGTTGAACACGATGCCGAAGCCGACGACCTGCAGGTGGCAGAAGATGAAATAGCCGACGAACATCAGCACGGCCACGACGAGCTGCAGCGCGCTGACCTTCTCGAAGGGCTCGAACCGCATGCGGATGAATTCGGGGAAGGTCCGGGCCGGGATCTCGGGGCGCCGGACCTTGTAGGCGAGGATCGGCATGATCGACGTGGCGAGAAACCAGCCCGCGACCCAGCCGATGATCGCCGCGACACCGGTGCGATAGAGATAGCCCGGCACGCCCATCACCGACGCGACGCTGACCCAGGTGGCGACCGAGGTTCCGACCCCCAGGAGCAGGCCCATCCGGTGGCCGCCGGTGGTGAAATCCGACAGCGTCTCGACCTGCTTCATGCTCTGCAGGCTGGTCCACGCCAGGAACGCGAGATACCCGGCGAAGACGACGACGTAGGAGACCGTCATGGCGCTCATGTCGACCTCCTATTCGTAACGGAACAGCTTGCCGGTGGCGCCCCAGCGGCGCACGCCGGACTGCTCGATCAGGCTGCACAGATAGACCGCGACGGCGACGCAGAACGCGATGCTCGCCCCCCAGAACAAGAGTGCTGTCAGCATTTTCCATCCCCGTTTCGAGTTGTTGTGCGGATCGGTGCGGGCCCCTGACGGGGCGCGTGCCCGGACGGCCCGGATCGGTCAGCGCGCCGTGTAGCCGCCGTCGACCGGGAGCAGGACGCCGGTGATCGACTTCGCCCCCTCGCTGCACAGGAACGCGACGGTCGCGCCGATCTCGGAGGCGTCGATCAGCCGGCGGGTCGGGTGGTTCTGCGTGAACACCCGGTCCATCGCCTCTTCCTCGGTGCAGCCGAGCACCTTGGCCTGATTGGGAAGCTGGCTCTTGATCACGTCGGTCAGCACGGTGCCGGGCAGGATCGCGTTGCAGGTGATGCCGTCGGGCGCCACCTCCAGCGCGACCGCCTTGGTCAGGCCGGCGAGGCCGTGCTTGGCCGAGACATAGGCCGGCTTGTGGGGCGCGGCGATCACGCCCATCACCGACGAGATGTTGACGATGCGGCCCCACTTCCGCTCGAGCATGCCCGGCAGCACGGCCTTGATCAGGTGGAACGGCGCGTCGAGCATCACGGCGCGCAGCAGGTCCCACTTCTCCTCCGGGTAGTCGACGAGCGGCGCCACGTATTGCAGCCCGGCGTCGTTGACCAGAATGTCGATATGGCCGAACGCGCGGATGGCGTCGGCGGCGAGGCCGCGCGTCTGCTCCGGCGAGCTCAGGTCGGCGCCCGAATGGATGACCGTCACGCCATGCGCGTCGGCGATCTCCCGGCACAGGCGCTCCGGCACCCCGGCCGGGGCGATGCCTCCGATCATCAGGTTGCAGCCATGGCCGGCCAGCGCCTGGGCGATCCCCAGCCCGATGCCGCTGGTCGCGCCCGTCACGATCGCATTCCGATTTTTCAGCATGTCTGACCCCGGCAGTTTAAGCCCCGGCTACTCTCCGCCTCCGCTCTACAACCGTCAAGATCATATATCAGTGATCTGTGATCACACCTATCGCGGTGACATGGCCGCTTGTCGCAAGCGTCGCGCCACGGGCGGTCGGATCGTCGACGGATCGGATCTGTCGACCCGTCGGAGCCAAAGGGTGCGATGTGTGCAGTGCGAAGGTCGGGCGGTGACGGCGCGAGCGCGGGCGCCGCCGGCAGGCCCGTTCGCCCGGGGACGGCCGCCGGCCGCGGTCGATTGACTCCGCCGGATCAGGGACATACACCGAAGCGAAGCGGATCGGCGCTTTACACTGCGACGCGGCGTCGATTGTGACGGCCTGCGCCGTGCGGCATGCTCGCCGGGCTCGGCGCGCCGGATAGTCCATCGATGTACGACAGCCTGCCTTCGATCGACGTCTCCAGCTTGCAGGAGCGGGTGTACCAGAGCCTGCGCCACGCCCTGCTCACCGGCCACTTCCAGCCGGGCGAGCCGATCTCGATCCGCAAGCTCGCCGACTCGCTGGGCACCAGCCCGATGCCGGTGCGCGAGGCCCTCAAGCGGCTGATGGCCGAGAAGGTGCTGGTGCAGTCGTCCAGCCGCCAGATCCGCGTCACCCCGTTCGATCCGAAGCTGCACGAGGAGTTCGTCCGCATCCGGATGGAGATGGAAGGCTACGCGGCCGAGCGGGCGGCGCGGGTGCGCGACGCCGGGCTCCCCGACCGCCTCCGCGCCCACGACGCGGCGATGGTCGAGGCCGCCGCCCAGGGGCGCGCCGACCTCGCCCTCGCGGCGAACCAGGCCTTCCATTTCGAGATCTACCGGGCGGCCGGCTACCCGCAGCTCGTCGAGATCCTGGAGAACCTGTGGCTGCGCACCGGCCCGTTCCTGGGGACGATCGGCCGCGAGCCGGTCAATCTCGACACCTTCTTCGGCAACGGCCACCATTTCCACAGCCGCGCCATCGAGGCGATCGCGGCCCGGGACGGCAAGAAGGCGCGCCGCGCCATCTCCCTCGACATCCGGGTCGGGACGATGTTTCTGCGCAAGGTCTACGTGCCTTACGACGCCGCCCGCACGCCGCCGGGCGCACCGGCCCGGATCGCCGCCCCGCCCGCGAGCTGACCGGCCGGTTCGCGACCGGAACGGAACCGGCTGGAACGGAACCGGCTGGAATGAAACCTGCTGGAATGAAACCTGCAAGACGTCGCCCCGGTGGCGCGCGCCGCCGGCCCCGGGGGGTCGCGCTCCCGCGGTCGGCGGCTGGACACCATTGAACCGACTTGATTTTTCAGCGCCGACGGAGAGACCGTCATGCCGCTCTACGGCTATCGTTGTGCGACGTGCGACAAGGAGTTCGAGCTTTTGGTGCGGGTCTCCGACACGCCCGCCTGCCCGACCTGCGGCAGCACGATGCTCACCCAACTCGTCTCCCGGCCGGCGCCGGAGGGCCGCAGCAAGGGCCTGATCCAGTCGGCCCGCGCCCAGGCGGCCCGCGAAGGCCATTTCAGCCATTACGGCCGCTCCGAACGGCCCAAATGAGCCCGGCCCAAATGAGCCCGGCCCGAATGACTCCATTCTGACGGCGCCCGTCACGGCAGGTGGCGCCCTTCGTCGACCCGCACCTCGATCCCGGTCGAGCTCGTCAGGTGGACGACGCAGGCCAGCACCGCGTCCGCGACCGCATCGGGCGACGTGATCTTCTTCAGCGGCGTGCCGTCGGCGATCTTCTCCAGGGCGCCCGGCGCGCGGCCGCGGACGAAGCCGGTGTCGACGGCGCCGGGCGACACCGTGACGACGCGGATGGCGGGGCCAAGGATCTTTGCGAGCGCGACCGTGAGCGCATGCACGCCCGCCTTGGCGGCGCAGTAGGCGAGATTGCTGCCGACGCCGGTGAGCGCCGCGACCGAGCCGATGTTGACGATCACGGCTCCGGGCGACGCCTGCATCAGTGGCTGGAGCGTGCGGATCACGGCGAACGGCCCGCGCAGATTGACCCTCGTGATCTCGTCGAAGATGTCGTCGGTGAGCGCAGCGAGGTCGCGGGTCGGGATGGAGGTCGAGCGGCCGGCCGAGTTCACCAGCACGTCGACCGACCCGAATTCCTCTGCGATCCGCGCGGCCGCGGCCGCGAGGCTTTCGGCATCGTCGATCGCCATCCGCACGGCGACGTGTCCGCCGCCCGGCAGGTCGGCCGCGACGCGGGCCGCCTGCTCGGCGTCCGAATGGAAGCCGACCACCACCCGGGCGCCGCCGGCGGCGAGGCGCTTCGCCGTCGCGAGCCCGATGCCGCTGGTCGCGCCGGTGACGACGGCGGTCTTTCCGGTGAGGTCGAAGCTCATGACAGTCTTTCCGGCTGATCGACTCGGTCCTTACCCTCTCCCGGAGGACTGGCGTGGGCACCGATTTCACGCCGCTGGGATCGGCCGCACCGGGACGGTGACGCGGGCATCCTCCAAGGTCGCGGCAAGTGCGGCGTGGCTCCCTCTCCCCAGCGGGGAGAGGGCTGGGGTGAGGGGGTGCCGACGCCGATTGTTTCATCGAGAGGGCGGCACCCCCTCACCCGGATCTCGCGCCGTTGCGCGAGATCCGACCTCTCCCCGCTGGGGAGAGGTGAAAGGCCGCGCCGTTTGTTTCTCACGTCACGCTCCGCAGGTCCGGATCGCTCGCCAGCTCGGTCTTCAGGATTTTTCCGATCGGCGAACGCGGCAGGCCGTCGCGGACCGAGACCCCGGCGAGCCGCTGGATGCGGCCGAGCCGGCCGTTCGCCCACTCGCGCAGCGCGCCGGCCTCGATCTCCCGGCCCGGATGCGGGACCACGAAGGCATAGGGCGTCTCGCCCCAGCGGGCGCTCGCGGCGCCGACCACGGCGGCCTCGGCGACGTCCGGATGGGCGAGCAGCACGGCCTCGAGGTCCCCCGGATAGATGTTGAAGCCGCCCGAGATGATCAGCTCCTTCTTGCGCCCCTGCAGCACCAGAAAGCCGTCGGCGTCGAAGGCGCCGAGATCGCCGGAGCGGAAATACGTGCTGCCGTCCGGCGCATGCCAGCGCAGCGCCGCGTCGGCGTCGGGCCGCCGCCAATAGCCCGTCATCATGAAGGGCGACCGCCCGACCACCTCGCCGGTCTCGCCGCGGGCGACCTCGCGGCCGTCCTCGCCGATCACCCGAACGTCGTTGCCGGGGGCCGGCCGGCCGACCGTGTGCAGCTTGTTCGGATGTGCCGTCGCGTCGAGGATCAGGGTCACGCCGCCCTCGGTGACGCCGTAGACCTCGACGAACCGGCCCGGCCAGCGCGCCAGGATGTCCCGCTTCAGCGCGAGCGCCATCGGGGCGCTGGTGCATTGCGCGACCCGGAAGGCCGAGAGGTCGTGATCGCCGAAGGCCGGATGCGCGAGGAGGCGCTGATACTGCACCGGCACCAGCATGGTGTGGGTCGTACGATGCAGCGCGGCGAGGGCGAGCCAGGCCTCGGCGTCGAACTTCTCCATCAGCACCACATGGCCGCCGTGGAAGAGCGTCGCCAGCAGCGGCAGCAGCGTGGTGTTGGAGTAGAGCGGCGTCGAGAGCAGCATCACACTGTCGTCGCCGAGCCCGAACAGGCCGCGCGCCGCCTGACGGTCGCGCATGCCGTGCGAGTGCACGATGCCCTTCGGCACGCCCGTCGTACCCGACGAGTAGATGATGTTGAAGCCGGCCTCCAGCGGCCTCGCGACCGGCCGGGTCGCCGGATCGCCGCGGCCGAGAAAGTCGTCGAAGCCGATCACGTCGCCCGTGGCGGACGGCGGCGCGGCGTCGCCGATCCTGATCACGGGTGCGGCCGCGAGGCCCGCCACGGCGTCCAGGCTCGCCGCGTCGACCACCACCAGGGCCGGGGCGCAGTCGCGGATCAGCCGTGCGAGATCGTCGCGATGCAGCGAGGACGGCAGCGGCACCGCGATGCCACCGGCCGCGATGCTGCCCAGATAGGCGACGACGGCCTCGACGGAGTTGCCGGCGAGGCTGACGATGCGTTCGCCCGGCGCGACCCCGGTGCGGCCGACCGCGCCGGCGAAGCGCGCGATGGCCTCGGCGAGCTCACGCCAGGTCAGGCGACGCGCGCCGACCGTGAGGGCGGCGGCCTCCGGCGCCGAGGCGGCGCGCGCGAACAGACGGCCGAGCACGCTGTCGCCCGGCGCGTCGTGAGCCTCGATCGCGGTGGTCGCGCCGGTGTCGGCCGCGTTGGTGTCGGTCGCCACGGTCTCGGTCATGCGGCCCTCATGCGTTCGCGACCAGCAGAATGTGCTCGGCGGCGACGGCCGGGCGCTCGCCGCCCTCGATCTCGAAGGTCTGGCGGGTGACGATGCGGGCGCCGATCGCATGCGGCGCGACCTCGATCAGGGCGAGCGCCAGGCGGACCCGGGACTCGACCGGCACGGGCGCGACGAAGCGCAGCTTGTCGTAGCCGTAGTTCAGCCCCTTGCCGCGCCGGCGGATCGTGTAGATCTGCCGCTGCAGGCGGGGTCCGAGCGACAAGACCAGGAGCCCGTGCGCGATGGTGCGACCGCCCGGCATCTCGGCCGCGGCGCGCGCCGTGTCGACATGGATCCAGTGATCGTCGCCGGTCAGCGCCGCGAAGCCGGCGAGCATCGCCTGATCGATGGTCGTCCATTCGGAATGCCCGAGATCCTGCCCCTCGTGGGCCTTCAGATCCATCGGGGTCTCGGCCGTGATCATTCCGCTCCTGCCCTGCTTGCGTCGTGCGACGTCGTCGGCGCGGGCGGATGGTTTCGGGAACGCCCCGTCGGCACAATCGGGCTCTGGGTGCGTTCCACGATGTGGAACGAGCCGCGACCACGCTGCGCCCGGCCTGGGCGGTGCGGTAGAGGAGCTGTCCGATGGCCCCCGATCACCCGCTCGTCCCCGCCAACGCGAGGCCCCGGAGCAGCAGTGCTCGTCGTCGATCCGGCCGGCGTGTAAAAGAGGACACGGGCGGGACGACCAAGCAGCGGGGCCGGAAACCGTGACATCGCCGCGTTCGGTCCAGTCGGTCGTCAGGGCGCTGGCGCTGCTGCGCGCCGTCAACCAGCGCCGCGTCTCGACCATCGCGGATCTCCACAAGGACACCGGGCTGCCGAAGCCGACCATCGTGCGCCTGCTCGCCACGCTGGTGGCCGAGGGCTACGTCATCAACGACAGGCATCTGGGCGGCTACTGCGTCACCTCGCTGGCGCCGACGCTCGGCGCCGGCTTCCACGGCGCGCCCATGATCGTCGAAGCGGCGCGGCCCTGGTGCAGCGACCTGACGCGGCGGCTCAAATGGCCGATCGCCATCGCCATGCTGGATGGCGACGCGGTGGTGGTGCGCTTCTCGACGATCCCCGACAGCCCGATGTCGCCGTTCCACGCGACCCTCAACATGCGGCACAGCCTGGTGTCGCGGGCGCTCGGGCGCGCCTATATCGCGAGCTGCCCGCAGGCCGAGCGCAGCGCCCTGGTGAAGAAGCTGCGCCGCTCGGAGAATCCGGAGGACCGGCCGGCCAACCTGACCGCGACCATCGCCGGCGTGCGGGCCTTCGTCGGCACGCACGGCTACGCGATCCGCGATCCCCGCGTCGAGCCGAAGTCGTCCTCCACCATCGCGATGCCGATCAAGCAGGGCGACCGGGTGCTGGCGACGATCGGGCTGACGTATTTCCGCTCCGCCGTGTCCGCCAAGACCCTCGACGAGGTGCTGGTGCCGGCCCTGCGGGCCGCCGTCGACGGCATCGAGGCGAGCTATGCGAGCCTGGTCGCCGGCCGCATCCCAGCGACCACCGACGGCGGATCGTGACCCTTCGCCGGACGGCGCGACGGGCGGCGCGCCGGACATTTCACGATACGGAACGCGTCGACTTCGGCCGTCCCGGCCGCCGGCCCGATGGGCTCAGCTCGCCGTCGCCGCGACGCGCGGCCGCTCGGGTGTCATCGCAGCGCCGTCCAGCTCGGCGATGCGGCGATCGATGGCCGCGACGGCGTGGCGCGAGAACGGGCCGAGGTGCAGATAGAACGCCATCAGCAGCACGATGTAGCGCAGCGCCCCGGGGTTCGACTTCGCCACCTCGACGAACACGGTCCAGAACGGCTCGCGCGCCTCCGGCACGGCGCGGATGATCTGGTGCACGGCCTCGATGCCGCCGAGCCGCTTGCGCGGGTCGCCGTCGGGCAGCTCGCGCGGGCGGCCGGAGCGGTCCATCATCGCGGCGAGGCGCGACAGCCGGCCCGCATAGGCGACCGGATCGAAGACGTTCTGCAGTATGGTGCGGTAGTCGACCAGGATGTCGCGCAACGGCCGGAGCGTGTCGAAGTTGCAGCCGAGCGTGCACTGGTCGCCGCCGGTCTCGACATGCATCACGTCGTGGCCGGGATGCAGGCGGCCCTCCTTCTCCAGGCGGCGCGTGAGCTGGGTGCCGGGCAGCGCGTAGAGAAGCCCGACCATGCAGACCGGAATCGCCGTCTCCTCGATGAACTCGGTCATCGAATTGGCGATCGACACCTTCTCGGTGTCGAAGCCGACGATGAAGCCGGCCGTCACGAACATGCCGTAGCCGTAGATCTTGTGGATGCACTCGGCGATGTTGCGCTTGGTGTTCTGCTTCTTGCGCATCTGCACCAGCGTCTCGGGATCCGGGCTCTCGATTCCGACGAAGACGGCGAAGAA
This sequence comes from Rhodoplanes elegans, assembly GCF_016653355.1. Classification (GTDB taxonomy): domain Bacteria; phylum Pseudomonadota; class Alphaproteobacteria; order Rhizobiales; family Xanthobacteraceae; genus Rhodoplanes; species Rhodoplanes elegans. The sequence goes on from NZ_NHSK01000103.1 coordinate 24,874, forward strand.
GTTCGCGTCCTTCATGGCCTGCATCATCTCGTCGTCGTCGGCGAGATTGATCGACGCCTCGGTCGAGAACTCGAACGGGAAGCCGCGCTCCTGCTGCCAGGCGGTGAGGCGCGGCATCAGGGTGCGGATGTTCTTCTTGTTGCCGATGAAGTTGTCGTCGACGAAGTCGACGTGGCCGCGCCAGCCGGCATCGTGCAGGGCCTGCAGCTCGGCGAGAATCTGATCGTTGGTCTTGGTCCGCGGCACCCGGCCGTAGAGCTCGATGATGTCGCAGAACTCGCAGGTGAACGGGCAGCCGCGCGCGTACTGGACGCCGATGTAGAGATAATGATCGAGCGTGAGCAGATCCCAGCGTGGCAGCGGCGTCTTGGTGATGTCGGCCTGGTACTTCTCGGCCGTGAACACGCCCTGGCGCTCGCCGCGCTCCCACGCCGCGATGAAGGCGTCGATGACCAGCTCGGCCTCGCCGATCACCTGGAAGTCGGCCTTCGCATAGAGATGCGGGCTCGACGACACGTCGGGACCGCCGACGCAGACCGGCTTGCCGTGCTGGTGCGCGACGTCGATGAGATGCAGGAAGTCCGGCTGCTGGTTGAGCATGCCGCCGATCATCACCAGATCGGCCCAGGCGATGTCGCCGTCCGCGAGCGTCTCGGTGTTGCGGTTGACGAGCCGCACCTCCCAGTGAGGAGGCAGCATCGCGGCGACCGTGATCAGCCCGAGCGGCGCCGCCGGATAGCGGGCGCCGACCAGCTCGCAGGCCGCCTTGTAGTGCCAGAACGAGTTCGCGATGAACTCGGGGTAGATCATCAGGACACGGGTGGAGCGCGCAGTCACGTCGGAACTCTCCGTGGCGGGCAGCAGCAACATCCGGAAACGTTGCGGCACCTTGCACGGAACGATCCGCACACTCAAGGCGTGGATGGCCCGCCCCCGCGGGATTGGTCGCGACGCGCGGCGAATGGGTTCGGACGACGGCGGAATTCCGGCTGCGGCGCGGCGCCGCGGTAGCATGGGATGCGCCGACAGTGGCGATTGCCGGGCGCGGGGCTGACGGTGTCGCCCACGCTCCGCTCATCCCCGCGAAGGCGGGGATCCAGGGCCGCACGTCGAGCCGCCCCTGGGTCCCCGCCTTCGCGGGGACGAGCGGAGTTGGTGATTCTTGGCGACCGATTCCCGCCGGCTAGACTTGGCTAAGGAGCGTCGCTCGCCACGTCACCGGTGGATCAGCGTCCCGGCACCATGATCGGTCAAAAGCTCGAGCAGCACCGCGTGCTCGACCTTGCCGTCGAGAATGACGACGCCTTCGACCCCGGCCTCGAGCGCGTAGATGCAGGTCTCGACCTTCGGGATCATGCCGCCCGAGATGGTGCCGTCGGCGATCAGGCGGCGCGCGTCGTCGATCGACAGCTCCTTGATGAGCTGCTTCGACTTGTCGAGCACGCCCGGCACGTCGGTGAGCAGCAGCAGGCGCTTGGCCTTGAGCGCACCGGCCACCGCGCCGGCGAACGTGTCGGCGTTGACGTTGTAGGTGCCGCCCTCGGCCGCGGTCGCGACTGGCGCCAGCACCGGGATCAGCTGCTTGCCGAGGATCTCGTCGAGCACCGTGGTGTCGACCTTGTCGGGTTCGCCGACGAAGCCGAGATCGACGATCTGCTCGATCCTGGAGCCCGGATCGACCACGGTGCGGCTGACCTTGCGGGCCGTCACCATGTTGCCGTCCTTGCCGCACAGGCCGACCGCCTTGCCGCCCGCCTCGTTGATGTAGCCGACGATCTGCTTGTTGATCGAGCCGGCCAGCACCATCTCGACGACCTCGATGGTCGCCGCGTCGGTGATCCGCAGCCCGGCCGCGAACTCCGACTTGATGCCGAGACGCTTCAGCATCCCGCCGATCTGCGGGCCGCCGCCGTGCACCACCACGGGATTGATGGCGGTCTGCTCGAGCAGCACGATGTCGCGGGCGAAGCTCTTGGCGCCGGCCTCCTCGCCCATGGCGTGGCCGCCGTACTTCACCACGACCACCTCCTCGTCGTAGCGCTGCATGTGGGGCAGCGCCTCGATCAGCACGCGGGCGATGTCGTAGGGCGACACGGTCATGGCGGGTCCTCGGGGCAGGCCAAACGGACGGCGCGGCCGGAACGGCACGCGGGCCGGGTTTTACCGGGCCGCAGGCCGACCGGAAAGAGCCGAATGGGCGGACCGGGACCGCCGGCGGGCCTCACCCGGCGGCGGCGGCGTCCAGAACCTCGTCGGCGTCGGCCATCGAGACGTCGCCGGGCGACGTCATGGCGAGCGCCCCGTGGGCGACCCCGCAGTCGACCGCCGCCTGCGGGCCGCGGCCGGTGAGGAACGCGAAGGCGAGGCCGGACGCGAAGGCGTCTCCACCGCCCATGCGGTCGTAGATTTCGAGGTTTTTTCGCGGGCGCGGCGCGTAGACGGTGCCGCCGGCCCACAGCAGCGCGCCCCAGTCGTTGAAGCCGGCCGTGCGGGCATCGCGCAGGGTCGTCGCCGCGACCTTGATGCTCGGGAACGCCGCGGCGGCCGCCGACACCACGGCGACGCCGTTCTCGGCATCGAACTGCGTCGCGCCCGGATGGGGCAGCGTCACATCGAGACCGAGGCGGGACAGGAAGTCCTCCTGGTTGCCGATCATCACGTCGACGAACGGGGCGATCGCCCGGTTGACGGCACGGGCCGCGGCGGCGCCGCCGCGCCCCTGCCACAGCGACTCGCGAAAATTGAGGTCGTAGGAGACGACCGTGCCGTGCCGGCGGGCGGCCTGGACGGCCTCCAGCGCGACCGCGGCCGTGCCGTCCGACAGGCCGGCGAAGATGCCGCCGGTGTGGAACCAGCGCACCCCGTCGCGGCCGAACAGGCGGTCCCAGTCGATCTCGCCCGGCCGCATCTGCGACGCGGCCGAGTGCCCGCGATCGATGCAGCCACGCGCCGCGCGGCCGCCGTATCCCTTTTCGGTGAAGTTGAGGCCGACACGGGTCGCGGGGCCGCTCCCGTCGGAGGGCCGCCAGAGAATCGTCGAGGTGTCGACGCCGCTCGCCAGGATCAGATCCTCGGCGAGGCGGCCGAGCTCGTCGTCGGGCAGCGCAGTCGCGACCGCGGCCCGCTGCCCGAAGCACTTCCGCAGCGCCCGCGCCACGTTGTACTCGCCGCCGCCCTCGCAGACCCGGACGCGGCGCGTCTCCCTGACCCGCCCGAACGCGGGATCGAAGCGCAGCATCACCTCGCCGAGCGCGAGGCAATCCCAGCGCGTGACGCTGGACGGACGAATGACGAGACCCTCGGGCATGTTGAACCGCCAAGCGGACGGAATCGACCGTGATCCTGCGCCGGACGGCCACGGGGGCCCGTGATCTCGACCGATGGGGGTCTCGGCGGGGGCCGTCCGACGCAAGTAACTATACGGTTACTTCGCGCCGAATCCAGAGTCCGACCTCTGTCCGAAAGGCGCGGCGGCGTTGCCCGGTGCGCGGACCGACGCTACGCGGGAGAAGTCCCGGAACCAAAGTCCGGGACCGAGTCCCCGCGGATGCCGGTGCCTCAGCCGCGGATCATTCGCACGGCGGCGGCGACGGCCAGCGTCAGCCAGCTCAGGATCAGGAGGCTGCCGCCGGTCGGCGCCGCCATCGGGAACAGGCGATTGCCGACGAAGGCGCGCAGCGTGATGTCGCCGGCGAAGAACACGGTGCCGAGCACGAAGCCGATCAGCGCCGCGAGCGCGAGCGGCCGGAAGGTGAGGCCGGCGGCGACCGCGGCCGTGCCGCCGAGCAGCGCGGCGGCGTGCACCATCAGGATCTGGGCGGCGCTGTCGAGCCCGGCGCCGGGCGCCGCATGCGCCGCGGCCGCCGCGAGCGCCACCCCGGCCGCGCCCATCACGCCGGCGACGAGGACGAAGAACTGGAGGGTCATCCGAACGCATCCCTTGTGCGCGTGACATTGCGTCACCCGCAGCGTCGTCGCCGGGCTCGACCCGGCGACATCGAACGAGACGCACTTTTCTGACGATGGACGCGCGGGTCAAGCCCGCGCGTGACGGCGCCCCGCGTGAACCCTCACCGCGTCTCGTTCATCAGCCGGGCAACGGCGGCGCGCAGCTCTCCGATCCCGGCGCCGGTGCGCGAGGCGGTGACCAGGATGCCCGGATAGGCGGCGGTGCGCTTCTTCAGCGCCGCCTCGGTCGCGGCCGTGACGGCGGCGAGCTCGGCGGGCTTGGGCTGGTCGGCCTTGGTCAACACCACCTGATAGCTGACCGCGCTCTCGTCGAGGAGGTCGAGCACCGGCGCGTCGGTGTCCTTCAGCCCGTGGCGGGCGTCGATCAGCACATAGACGCGGGCGAGGTTGGCACGGCCGCGCAGATAGGCGCGGATCAGCTCCGTCCAGGCGGCGACCTTGGCCTTGGGCGCTGCGGCGTAGCCGTAGCCCGGCATGTCGACGAGGCGCAGCCGCTCGCCGGCCGAGAAGAAGATCAGCTCCTGGGTGCGGCCCGGCGTCTGCGACGTGCGGGCGAGACCCTCGCGGCCGGTGAGCGCGTTGACGAGGCTCGACTTGCCGACGTTGGAGCGCCCCGCGAAGGCGATCTCGACCCCGAACATCTTGGGCAGCGCGCCCATGTTCGCGGCCGCCGCCATGAACTGCCAGTCGACCGCGAAGAGCTTTCGCCCGGCCGACATCTCGGCCGGCGTGAACGGCGCGGGCGCGACGGGGGCGATCGGCGTGTCCGACATGATGGCGACCAGCTCCAGATCCGAGGCCCGGGACAGTCCGCTCCGCCCTCGTCCTGAGGAGCCGCCGAAGGCGGCGTCTCGAAGGGCGGGGCGGCCCGCGAGGCCGCCGGGGGGGCGATGGCCTCATGGTTCGAGACGCGGCCTGCAGCCGCTCCTCACCATGAGGATGACGGCGGAGCGACGACGCGCCGTCCTGAAACGTGGATGGCCGGGACGAGCCCGGCCATCACGCGGTGTCGTCGGGACGCGGCGCGGCCGCGTCCTACTCGGCCTTCCGTTTCGGGATCAGGCCCTTGAGGTTGTCGAACAGCTCGATCTTGGCGCCGTTCTTGCGCATGATCACGGCCTGCTGGATCACCGAGAGCGTGTTGTTCCACGCCCAGTAGATGACCAGGCCCGCCGAGAAGCTCGCCAGCATGAAGGTGAAGATCACCGGCATCCAGTCGAAGATCATCTTCTGCGTCGGATCCGGCGGCGCCGGATTGAGCTTCATCTGCACCCACATGGTCACGCCCATGATGAGCGGCCAGGCGCCGAGATGGAGGAAGGAGCCGACCACCGGGACGACGGTCGGATCGAACGGCAGCAGGCCGAACAGGTTGAACACCGTGGTCGGATCGGGCGCCGAGAGGTCGTGGATCCAGCCGAAGAACGGCGCGTGCCGCATCTCGATGGTGACGAACAGCACCTTGTAGAGCGCGAAGAACACCGGGATCTGGATCAGCACCGGCCAGCAGCCGGCGATCGGGTTGATCTTCTCCCGCTTGTAGAGCTCCATCAGCTCCTGCTGCTGCTTGACCTTGTCGTCCGGATAGCGCTCGCGCAGCGCCTGCATCTGCGGCTGCACGGCCTTCATCTTCGCCATCGAGGCGTAGGACTTGTTGGCCAGCGGGAAGAAGAAGATCTTGATCAGCACCGTCACCAGCAGGATGGCGACGCCGAAATTGTGGGTCCACTGGAACAGGAAGTCGATGGTCCAGAACATCGGCTTGGTGATGAAGTAGAACCAGCCCCAGTCGATCAGCAGCTCGAAGCGGTTGAGCTTGAGCGCCGAGTCGTAGGCGTCGACCGTGCCGACCTCCTTGGCGCCGGCGAACAGCCGGCCCATGGCGGTGCCGGTCTGGCCCGGCTGCACCGTGACGGGATCGAGCAGATAGTCGGTCTGGAAGCTGCGGACGTTGCCGACCTGGGCGGAGGAGAACTTGGCCTGCAGGCTCGCGGACGTGTCCGGCAGCAGGGTCGCGGCCCAGTACTTGTCGGTGATGCCGAGCCACGCATTGGTGACCTTGAAGGGCATCACCTTCTTGTCCTCGATCGCCTTGTAGGTGATCTCCTGCAGGCCCTGGTCGCCGAGCACGCCGATCAGGCCCTCGTGCAGGATGTAGTAGCCGAGCGTCTGCGGCGTGCCGTGACGCGAGACCAGCGCGTAAGGGTACAGCGTCACCGGCGCCGAGCCGGTGTTCACCACGTCGTCCTTCACGGTGAACAGGAACTTGTCGTCGACCGTGATGGTGCGGCGGAACTGCAGGCCCTCGCCGTTGTCCCACACCAGCGTCACGGGCTTGGCCGGGGTGAGGGCGCCGGCGCCCTCCTGGCTCCACACCGTGTCGGGCCCGGGCAGCTTCACGCCGGTGCCGGCGCCGCCGACCCAGCCGAACTCGGCATAGAAGGGATGCGGCGTGCCGGACGGCGACAGCAGCACGATGGCGGGCGACTTCGGATCGACGGTCTCGCGGAAGCGGACCAGCGCGACGTCGTCGAGGCGGGCGCCCTTGAGGGCGATCGAGCCGCGGATGTTGGGGGTGTCGACCTGGACGCGCGGACCGGCGGCGAGCACCGCCTCGCGCGACTGCTCGGTGGTGACCGGCTGGCCCGGCACCGGCGCCGACCCCGGGGGCCGGGGCGCCGCGCCCGG
>NZ_NHSK01000104.1 GCF_016653355.1 Rhodoplanes elegans
AACTCGGCGGCGCCGTTCCCCTCCCCCCGCCACGCGGTTCGCGCGCGGGGGGAGGGGAACGGCGCCGCCGAGTTTGACAGCCCATGCCCGACCTTCTCTTCGAACTCTTCTCCGAGGAAATCCCGGCCCGCATGCAGGGGCGGGCGGCCGAGGATCTGAAAAAGCTCGTCACCGACAAGCTGGTCGACGCCGGTCTCGTCTACGAAGGCGCTACGGCGTTCGCGACGCCGCGGCGGCTGGCGCTCGCCGTGCAGGGCATCCCGGCCCGCCAGCCCGATCTGCGCGAGGAGAAGAAGGGGCCGCGCGTCGGCGCGCCCGAGAAGGCGATCGAGGGTTTTCTCAAGTCCGCCGGACTCGCCTCCATCGCCCAGGCGACCGTGCAGAAGGACCCCAAGAAGGGCGACTTCTACGTCGCGCTGGTGGAAAAACCCGGCCGGCCGGCGATCGAAGTCCTGGCCGAGATCCTGCCGCTCGTCGTGCGCACCTTCCCGTGGCCGAAGTCGATGCGCTGGGGTTCCGGGCGGCTCACCTGGGTGCGGCCGCTGCACTCGATCGTCGCGACCTTCGGGCCGGAGACCGAGGATCCCGACATCGTGCCGTTCGCGGTCGACCACATCACGGCCGGCGACACGACACGCGGGCACCGGTTCCTGGCGCCGGGCGCCTTCCGGGTGAAGCACCACGACGACTACGTCGAGAAGCTCCTTCAGGCCAAGGTGGTGCTCGATCCGGCGCGCCGCCGCGACATCATCCTGCACGAGGCCAAGCAGCTCGCCTTCGCCCAAGGTTTCGAGCTGGTCGAGGACCAGGGGCTGCTCGAGGAAGTGGCCGGGCTGGTGGAGTGGCCCGTGGTGCTGATGGGGTCGTTCGACCCGGCGTTCCTGAAAATCCCGGATGAAGTGATCCGCTCGACCATCCGGGCGAACCAGAAGTGCTTCGTGGTGCGCGACCCGAAGACCGGCAAGCTCGCCCCGCGCTTCATCCTGGTGTCGAACACGGAGGCGACCGACGGCGGCAAGGCGATCGTCGCCGGCAACGAGCGCGTGATCCGGGCCCGGCTCTCGGACGCCAAGTTCTTCTACGAGACGGATCTTTCGACGAAGCTCGAGGACCGGCTGAAGAAGTTCGACCAGATCGTCTTCCACGAAAAGCTCGGCACGCAGGCGGAGCGCATCGCCCGCATCGAGCGGCTGGCCGTGGAGCTGGCCCCGCTGGTCGGCGCCGACGTCGAGAAGGTGCGGCGCGCCGCGACGCTGTGCAAGGCGGACCTGCTGACCGAGGTGGTGGGAGAGTTCCCCGAGCTGCAGGGCCTGATGGGCAAGTACTACGCCCTCGCCCAGGGCGAGGATTCTTCCGTCGCCGCGGCCTGCGAAGAGCACTACAAGCCGCAGGGCCCGGCCGACCGGGTGCCGACCGACCCGGTGTCGATCGCCGTCGCGCTCGCGGACAAGCTCGACACGCTGGTCGGCTTCTGGGCGATCGACGAGAAGCCGACGGGCTCGAAGGATCCGTATGCGCTGCGGCGTGCGGCGCTGGGGGTGATTCGGATTATCTTGGAGAATGGGCTTCGGCTCGGCTTGGTCTCGGTCACCGACGCGCACCTCGCCGTCATGGCCGGGCTTGTCCCGGCCATCCACGCCTCCTCGGCGGCGCGGACCGGCAAGGACGTGGATGCGCGGGACAAGCCCGCGCATGACGGCCTCACCAGGGATCTCCTCGCCTTCTTCGCCGACCGCCTGAAAGTTCAGCTCCGCGAGCAGGGCGCCCGGCACGACCTCGTCGACGCCGTGTTCGCTCTCGAAGGGCAGGACGATCTCGTGAAAATTGTCCGCCGCGTCGAGGCTCTGGCAAAATTCCTCGACACCGAGGACGGCAAGAATCTTCTCGCCGGCGTGAAGCGGGCGACCAACATCCTGCGCATCGAGGAGAAGCGCGACGGCACCCGCTATGCCGGGGCCGTGGACGCGGCGCTGTTGCGCGAGGACGCCGAGCGGGCGCTGGCGCGGGCCGTCGACACGGCGCGGACCGAGGCCGAGGCGGCGGTCGTGCGCGAGGACTTTTCGGCCGCCATGGCCGCGGTGGCGACACTGCGTCCCGTCGTCGACGCCTTCTTCGACAAGGTCACGGTGAACGCCGACGACGCGGCCGTGCGGGCGAATCGCTTGCGCCTGCTCGACGGGATTCGCGCGGCAACCTTGGCGGTCGCGGATTTTTCCCGCATCGAGGGCTAGAAAAATCGTCGCGTCCGGTGGACACTGCGCTCCGGCAAACCGGACGATTTGAGGTTCGGACGACAAGGTCCGTCGAGGACCGGAGGGACCGACCCCCGGACGTGGCGTGCAGATTGCGCCCGCCGCCCGCGGAGTCTTTTGCGTCAAGCAGACCGTCATAGCGCCCACAAAAGCGCACACCGGAGCAGTCCATGGCCAAGACGAGCAAAGCATCGCGCCGTCCCGTAGCGACCGCCAAGGGAGGGCGAGCCGCCGCAGGACCCGCAAGGGCGACCGCCGCGAAGCCGGCAAAGCCGGCCGGCAAGCCCCTCGCGGGCAAGGCTGCGAAGGTCACCGCGTCGGCGAAGCCGGCCGCCAAGGTCGCGGCGGCGCGCCGCGCCGTGCCGGCCGCGAAGTCGGCCAAGCCCGCCGTCAAGGCCACCAAGCTCACCAGATCTTCGACCAAGGCCGCGACCAAGCCTGCGACGAAGCCGATCAAGTCGCCGGCTCGAAAGCCCGCCACCAAGCCCGCCGCCCGCGCCACCAAGCCGGCCGCGAAGCCGGCGGCGCGCGTCGCCAAGCCGAGCGGCGCGAAGCCGCCCGTGAAGGCGCCGACGCCGGTCGCCGTGAAGGGCAAGTGGGTCTACACGTTCGGCAACGGCACGGCCGAAGGCGCCTCGGGCATGAAGAACCTGCTCGGCGGCAAGGGCGCCAATCTCGCCGAGATGGCCGGCCTCGGCCTGCCGGTGCCGCCCGGCTTCACCATCTCGACCGAGGTCTGCACCTACTACTACCAGAACAACCGCACTTATCCGAAGACGCTGAAGCCGCAGGTCGAGGCGGCGCTCGCCCACATCGCCAAGATCGTCGGCAAGGACTTCGGCGACAAGACCGATCCGCTGCTCGTCTCGGTGCGCTCCGGCGCGCGCGCCTCGATGCCGGGCATGATGGACACGGTGCTCAATCTCGGGCTCAACGACGAGACGGTCGAGGCGCTGGCCAAGCAGGCCGGTGACCGCCGCTTCGCCTTCGACTCCTATCGCCGCTTCATCACCATGTACTCGAACGTGGTGCTCGACGTCGGCTATCACAATTTCGAGGAGCTGCTCGACGAGCACAAGGACGAGCACGGCTACAAGCTCGACACCGATCTGACCGCGGAGGACTGGGAGAAGCTGATCGTCCGCTACAAGGAGCGGGTGATCCGCGAGACCGGCAAGCCGTTCCCGCAGGACCCGCACGAGCAGCTGTGGGGCGCCATCGGCGCGGTGTTCGGCTCGTGGATGAACCAGCGCGCCATCACGTATCGCCGGCTCAACGGCGTGCCGGAGAGCTGGGGCACCGCCGTCAACGTCCAGGCGATGGTGTTCGGCAATCTCGGCGAGACCTCGGCGACCGGCGTCGCCTTCTCGCGCAACCCGTCGACCGGCGAGCGCAAGCTCTACGGCGAGTTCCTGATCAACGCCCAGGGCGAGGACGTCGTCGCCGGCATCCGCACCCCGCAGGAGATCACCGAGGCCGCCCGCATCGCCTCGGGCTCCGACAAGCCGTCGCTCGAGAAGGCGATGCCGGAGCCGTTCAAGGAGCTGGTGAAGTACTACACCAAGCTCGAGAAGCACTACCGCGACATGCAGGACATGGAGTTCACGGTCGAGCGCGGCCGGCTGTGGATGCTGCAGACCCGCAACGGCAAGCGCACCGCCAAGGCGGCGCTGAAGATCGCCGTCGACCTCGCCAACGAGGGGGTGATCAGCCGCAACGAGGCGGTGCTGCGCATCGAGCCGAACTCGCTCGACCAGCTCCTGCACCCGACCATCGACCCGAAGGCCGAGCGCAAGATGATCGCCACCGGGCTGCCGGCCTCGCCGGGCGCCGCGGCGGGCGAGATCGTCTTCAACTCGGACGAGGCGGAGCTGCTGAAGTCGCAGAACCGCAAGGTCATCCTGGTGCGGGTCGAGACCAGCCCGGAGGACATCCACGGCATGCACGCCGCCGAAGGCATCCTCACGACGCGCGGCGGCATGACGTCGCACGCCGCCGTGGTCGCCCGCGGCATGGGCAAGCCCTGCGTCGCCGGCGCCGGCTCGATCCGGGTCGATTACGCGGCCGGCACCATGACGGCGAGCGGCCAGGTGTTCAAGAAGGGCGACGTGATCACGATCGACGGCAGCACCGGCCACGTGCTGGCCGGCCGCGTGCCGATGCAGGAGCCGACGCTCTCCGACGACTTCGCCACCCTGATGGCGTGGGCCGACAAGGCCCGCAAGCTCAAGGTGCGCACCAACGCCGACACGCCGAACGACGCCAAGGTGGCGATCAAGTTCGGCGCCGAGGGCATCGGCCTGTGCCGCACCGAGCACATGTTCTTCGAGGGCGACCGCATCCGCGCCGTGCGCGAGATGATCCTCGCCGACGACGAGCAGAGCCGGCGCAACGCGCTCGCCAAGCTCTTGCCGATGCAGCGCGGCGACTTCGCCCAGATCTTCGAGGTGATGAAGGGCAAGCCGGTGACCATCCGGCTGCTCGACCCGCCGCTGCACGAGTTCCTGCCGCACACCGAGCAGGAGATCGCCGAGGTGGCGACGGCGATGGGAGCGGATCCGCGCAAGCTCGCCGACCGCGCCAAGGAGCTCTCCGAGTTCAACCCGATGCTCGGCTTCCGCGGATGCCGGCTGGCCGTCGTCTATCCGGAGATCGCCGAGATGCAGGCGCGGGCGATCTTCGAGGCGGCCGTCGACGCCGCCAAGAAGACCGGCGAGCCGGTGGTGCCCGAGGTGATGGTGCCGCTGATCGCCTCCAAGGCCGAGCTCGACCTCGTCAAGGGACGCATCGACGCCATGGCGCAGGCGGTGATGAAGGAGAGCGGGACCCGGTTCAAGTACCAGGTCGGCACCATGATCGAGCTGCCGCGCGCCGCGCTGCGGGCCGGCGAGATCGCCGAGTCGGCCGAGTTCTTCTCGTTCGGCACCAACGATCTCACCCAGACGACCTTCGGCATCAGCCGTGACGACGCCGCCACCTTCATCGGCACCTACACGGCGAAGAACATCTTCCCGAACGACCCGTTCGTGTCGGTCGACCAGGAGGGCGTCGGCGAGCTGATGCAGATCGCCACCGAGCGCGGCCGCGCGGTGCGCGAGAAGCTCAAGACCGGCATCTGCGGCGAGCACGGCGGCGACCCGGCCTCGGTGATGTTCTGCGCCAAGCTCGGGCTCGACTACGTGTCGTGCTCGCCGTTCCGCGTGCCGATCGCCCGCCTCGCCGCTGCCCAGGCGGCCCTCGGCGGCGGCTCGTCCGGCACGGTGTGAGAAAGCGGGGCATGCTCGTTCCTGACGAGCGCGTGCCCCGGACGCCGCGTGCCCCGGACAAGGCCGGTCGGGCGCAAGCCCGACGGGCCGCAGAGCCGGGGCCCAGGGGCCGCACGGGAAAGGTCCCGTTCGCGGCTATCGACGACCACATGCATTCCGCGCCCCTGGGTCCCGGCTCGCGCTGCATCGCTACGCGCTGCAGCCCGTCCGGGACACGGAGGCTGGATCCCGCCGCGACCGCCCTGCCGCTTGACCCGGTGCGCCCGCCCTCCTAATCGACCCTGCGACGACTCTCAGAGGCGCGGGACAGGCTCGCGCCCGTCGACCAGGGGGCAAGGCCGATGGCCGCCGTCTCACCGCTCGCGCCCGAGCGCTTTCCCGAAATGCCGGCGATCGACGGCGTCGCGGTCGCGACCGCGGCGGCCGGCATCCGCTATGCGGGCCGCACCGACGTGCTCCTCGCGCTGCTCGAGCCGGGCACCGCGGTCGCCGGCGTCTTCACCAAGTCGAAGTGCCCCTCCGCCCCGGTCGACTGGTGCCGCGGCAAGCTGAAGGGCGGCAAGGCGCGCGCCTTGGTCGTCAACTCCGGCAATGCCAACGCCTTCACGGGCAAGACCGGGGTCGCCGCCGTCAAGCTGACGGCCGACATCGCCTCGAAGTCCGCCGGCTGCAAGCCGGCCGAGATCTTCCTCGCCTCGACGGGCGTGATCGGCGAGCCGCTGCCGGCCGAAAAATTCTCCGGCGTGATGGACGACCTCGTCGCGGCCGTGCAGCCCGGCCGCTGGGAAGAGGCGGCGCGCGCCATCATGACCACGGACACGTTCCCGAAGGGGGCGGCCGCGGTGGTGCGCATCGACGGCAAGCCGGTGACCATCTGCGGCATCGCCAAGGGCGCCGGCATGATCGCGCCCGACATGGCGACCATGCTGAGCTTCGTGTTCACCGACGCGCCGCTCGCGCCGGCCGTGCTGCAGAGCCTGCTCACCAAGGGCGTCGACGACACGTTCAACGCCGTGACGATCGACGGCGACACCTCGACGTCCGACACGCTGCTCGCGTTCGCGACCGGGGCGGCGGCCAAGCGCGGCGTGGCCAAGATCTCGCGCGCCAGCGATCCCCGCCTCGAGCCGTTCCGCAAGGGCTTCAATCGCGTGCTGGCGAACCTGGCCGAGCAGGTGGCGCGCGACGGCGAGGGTGCGCGAAAGCTGGTCGAGGTGATCGTCCAGGGCGCGGCCACCAAGAAAGCCGCGCGAAAAATCGCGATGTCGATCGCCAACTCGCCGCTGGTGAAGACGGCGATCGCCGGCGAGGACGCCAACTGGGGCCGCGTCGTGATGGCGGTCGGCAAGGCCGGCGAGAAGGCCGATCGCGACAAGCTGTCGATCTGGTTCGGCGGCGTGCGGGTCGCCCACAAGGGCGCGCGCGATCCCGGTTATGACGAGGCGAAGGTCTCGGCCCTGATGAAGAGGCCGGAGATCGAGCTGAAGGTCGATCTCGGCCTCGGCAAGGGCCGCGATCGCGTGCTCACCTGCGATCTCACGAAGGAGTACGTCGCCATCAACGGCGACTACCGGTCGTGAGTGTTCGCGCGTCGCCGCGTTCGGCGTAGGTTTCTGTCGGGTGGGCAAAGGCGCGCCGCCGGCGCGTCGTGCCCACGCTGTGCAGATCCGGTGACGTCGACCGCGTGGGCACGCCGCTGTCGCGGCTTTGCCCACCCTACATTTTGTCACGAGGTCCTGCGTGAAAAAGCTCCTCCTGGTCGCCGCCTGTGCGCTGATCGATGCCGACGGACGGATTCTTCTCGCGCAGCGCCCCGAGGGGAAGGCGATGGCCGGGCTGTGGGAGTTTCCGGGCGGCAAGGTGGAGGCGGGCGAGACGCCGGAGGCGTCGCTGATCCGCGAGATCGCGGAAGAGCTCGGCATCGCCGTGAAGGAGGCGTGCCTCGCGCCGCTCACCTTCGCGAGCCACACCTACACGGACTTTCATCTCCTGATGCCGCTCTATGTGTGCCGGCGCTGGGACGGCGTCGTGACACAGCGCGAGCACGCCGCGCTGCGCTGGGTGCGGCCGCAGGCGATGCGCGACTATCCGATGCCCGAGGCCGACATTCCCTTGATCGCGCATCTGCAGGAGCTGCTTCGGTAGCGCGCGCACCTGATCACGTTCAACGCGTTGCTGTAGGGTGGGCAAAGCGAAGCGTGCCCACGCCGTCGGCATTGCCGATTTCGACTGCTGATCACGACCGCGTGGGCACGGCGCGCCTGCGGCGCACCTTTGCCCACCCTACGACTACGACACCTGATCACGTCCGCTTCGGCCCCGCCTTCTCGCCGGCCGAGATCTCTTTGGTCCCCAACGCGTCGGCGAGGCGGTGCGTCGCGCTGCCGGGCTTCAGTGGCTTCTGCTGGCTCTCGTGCGGCGCCCAGCCCGACAGCCAGACGATCTCGACGGTCGCGCGCACCCGTCCGTCGGGGTCGGAGAATTTTTCCGCATAGATCTCGGCCGCCCGCATCAACGTCGCACGGCGCAACGGGATGCGCCGCCGTGCGACCAGGGGATTGGTGGCGCCCATGCGGCGGAGATCCGAGAACAGCGCGAAGGGCGACGCGTAGCGCACCGTCACCACGTCGACGTCGGTGACCGGCAGCGCGAAGCCGGCGCGTTGCAGCAACGCGCCGATGTCGCGGATGTCGGCGAAGGGCGCGACGCGCGGCGACAGCCCGCCCTCGCATTCGGTCTCGGCGAGCGCGAAGCTCTGGCGCAGCTCGGTCAGGGTCGCGCCGCCCAGCAGCGCCGCCAAGAACAGCCCGTCCGGCCGCAGCGCGCGACGCACCTGCGCGAAGGTGCCGGGCAGGTCGTCGACCGCCTGCAGGGCCAGCCCCGACACGACGAGGTCGAGCGATGCGTCGGCGAAGGGCAGTATCTCGGCGTCGGCGACCACCGCCACGCCGGCCGCGGACCCGTCGACCGCCGTCGCGCCGTCGGCGAGCGCATCGACGCCGATCAGCGTGCCGAGCCGCGGATGACCGGCGAGCGCGCGGCGGATCGCGTCACCGGGCGTTCCGAGATCGACGCCGCGTGAGAACGATCGCAGCGTCGCCGCGAGGCGATCGGCCATGTCCTCGGCGACCCGGTCGAGCAGGAACGTGGCGGCGCCGAGCCCGACCGCGCGCTGCCGCCGGCGCAGGATCAGCGGACGATCGAAAACGTGAGGAGCACTCATCTACCACCCTGGTATAATACTGCGTGTGTTTCGCGGCTCGACTCACCCGCGTCGGCGCCCTGATCCGTCGAAGGGCTCGGCCCGACTCGCGACCTACCGTTGGAAACCCGACACGCGAGCGTCATCTGGTCCCGCGCCGAGCGGTGTCGATGAACAAGGGTTCATATGGCCACCGGGGCGACCATGGCACGGACCGGACTGCGCGCCGCGCTGCGGTTCGCCGTCGACGCGATCCTGCCGCCGCTGTGCCCGGCCTGCGGCCGGCCGCTGACCGACGACGGCGCCGTCTGTGCAACCTGCTGGTCCCGGTTGTCGTTCATAGCGCGTCCTTATTGCGAGCGTCTCGGCATTCCGCTGCCGCACGACGCCGCGCCGGGCGCGCTGTCGGCCCGGGCGATCGCCGCGCCGCCGGCCTTCGGGCGGGCGCGCGCCGCGGTGCTCTACGACGACGTGGCCGGATCTCTGGTTCATGCGTTGAAGTACGGCGACCGCATGGAGATCGCGCCGATGATGGGGCGGTGGATGACGGTCGCGGGTGCCGAGCTGACGGCCCGGGCCGACGCGCTGGTGCCGGTGCCGCTGCATTGGCGACGGCTGTTCGCGCGGCGCTTCAACCAGGCCGCTGCGCTCGCCGCCGTGATGGCGGATTTGTCGGGCATTCCGGTGCTCGGCGCCGCGTTGACGCGGGTCCGGCCGACGCCGCAGCAGGTCGGCCTGACGCGCGCCGAGCGGGCCGGCAACGTGCAGTCCGCGTTCCGGGTGCCGGAGGCGGGACGGGCGGACGTGCGGGGTCGCCGCCTGATCGTCGTCGACGACGTCATGACGACCGGCGCGACGGCGGAGAGCTGCGCCAGAACCTTGTTGCGGGCGGGTGCGAGCAATGTTGACGTGATCGTGTTCGCCTGTGTCTCGGGTGCAACGGTGGTATGACTACTGGGTGACACGGACTGTTGATAGGTCGCCATCTCCACTATAGTGCTGGACTGCAGTTTAGTGTGCGGTGCGAAAGTCATCAGCTCGTGCGAAACTTCGATGGTGGAGGACCGCCATCGTCCGGACCCGGCGAGCGGCAGACGTCGACGGTGTCGGACGTCGGATGACCGGACTCGAACACGACCCGTACGACACGACACGTACGACACGACACGACACGGTACGACACGACGCCACCGGACCTGAACCAACGGACCTGAACCGACCGGATTTGGGCAAGACCGAACTGAACGACGAGACTCGACGATCGATGCCGGACATTGAAATCTACACGACCCCGTTCTGTCCCTACTGCTCGTCAGCGAAGCAACTGCTGGCGCGGAAGGGGGTCGCGTTCACGGAGATCGGCGTCGCCGGTCTGCCCGACAAGCGCGCCGAGATGGTCGAGCGCGCCGGCGGGCGGACGACGGTGCCGCAGATCTTCATCGGCGAGACGCATGTCGGTGGATGCGACGATCTCTACGCCCTCGACGAGGCGGGTCAGCTCGACCCCCTGCTGAAGGCGTGACGGAGGGCTGTTTCATGACCTTTCAACTCAGAGAGAATTCGACCTTTCGGGTCGCACTGATTCAGATGCAGTCGGGCCGGCGCCCGGCCGCCAACATCGATTCCGCCGTCAAGCTCATCGGCAAGGCGAAGGATCGCGGCGCGCATTATGTGCAGACGCCGGAGATGACCAACGTGATGGAGAGCGATCGCGAGCGCCTGCTCGAGCTGATCGCCCCCGAGGACACCGATCCCGGCCTCGCGGCGCTGCGCGACACCGCGCGCAAGCACCGCATCTGGCTGCACATCGGCTCGCTCGCCGTGCGCATCGGTCCGGAGTCGGCGGCCAACCGCTCCTATCTGATCGATCCGAACGGCGACATCGTCGCCTTCTACGACAAGATCCACATGTTCGACGTCGACCTCCCGAACGGGGAGAGCCATCGCGAGTCGCGCATGTTCCGCCCCGGCGACCGCGCCGTGGTGGCCGATCTCCCATGGGGCCGCATCGGCCTGTCGATCTGCTACGACCTGCGCTTCCCGGCGCTCTACCGGGCGCTCGCCGAGGCCGGCTCGTCGTTCATCGCCATCCCGGCGGCGTTCACGCGCCAGACCGGCCAGGCGCACTGGCACATCCTCACCCGCGCCCGCGCCATCGAGAACGGCTGCTACGTCTTCGCCGCCGCCCAGGGCGGCGTGCACGAGAGCGGCCGCGAGACCTTCGGCCACTCGCTGATCGTCGATCCGTGGGGCGTCGTCATCGCCGAGAACAGCACGGAGCCGGGCTTCGTCATGGCGGAGGTCGATCCGGCCGCCGTCACGGCGGCGCGCAGCCGTATCCCGTCGCTGCAGCACGGCCGCCGCTTCGAGCTGGTCGAGCCGAGCACGGCCGCCGTGCATCTGCACGCCCTGCAAGAGGCGAAATGATCCGTTACACGCTCGCCTGCCGGGACGGGCATGCGTTCGAGAGCTGGTTCCGCAATTCCGCGGACTATGACGAGCAGGCGGCGCGCGGCTTGGTCGCGTGCCCGGTGTGCGGCAGCCCCGAGGTCGAGAAGGCGCTGATGACGCCGCGGCTCGGCCGCTCGGCGAAGCTCTCGCCCGAGCGCATGGCGTCCGTCGCCGCCGCGGCCGTGGCCGAGATCGCCGGCGAGGTCGCGAAGGAGGCGCCGGCGGCGGCCGCTGCCCCGGCGGGGTCCGCGACCAGTCCGGTGCCGGCCGGCACCGGTGTGCCGGACGCCGCGATCGACGCCAAGGCGCCGGTGGCGCTGATGCCGCCGCAACTCATGTCCCCCCAGGAGGTCGCGCTGCGCCGCAAGCTCAAGGAGCTGCGCGATCATCTCGTGCAGAATGCCGAGCATGTGGGAGAGCGCTTCCCCGACGAGGCGCGGCGCATGCATTACGGCGAGATCGAGCACCGCTCGATCTACGGCGAGGCCTCGGCCGACGACGTCAAGGCGATGCTCGACGAAGGCATCGAGTTCCACGCGCTCCCCGTCCTGCCCGACGAGCGGAATTGAGCCGTTCTCCGGTTTCGGAGTTCGTCATGGCCCGGCTCGTCCCGGCCATCCACGTTGCTTACGGCTCTTTCGACGGAGAAGAGCGTGGACGGCCGGGACAAGCCCGGCCATGACGGTGCGATGACGCCGTCGATTACGGGGCCCCACGGCGGCGCTCAATGCACCCACAGCAAGAGCACGACGCCGGCGACGATCAGGGTGATGCCGAACAGCTCGCGGGCCGTCGCGCGCTGGCCGAAGGCGAAGCGTGACACGGCCTGGGCGAACAGCACCTCGACCAGCGCGACGGTGCGCACATTGGCGGCCGCCGTCAGCGCGAAGGCGAGGAACCACAGCTGCGAGGCGAACGCTCCCATGAAGCCGGCGAGCAGCGACGGCCGCCATGCCTTCAGGACCGCGATCAGCACGGCGCGGTCGCGCAGCGCCAGCCACGCCGAGAGCAGCACGGCCTGGATCATGAGCGCGAGGCAGAGCGTCGTGCTCGCCGCCGTCACGAAGCCGGCCGGGATCGTGAGAATCGCACCGCGATAGCCGATCGCCGACACGGCGAACAGCGCCGCCGAGCCGAGGCCGAGCAGCATCGGCCGCAGCCCGCCCGTCTGGAGCCCGGCCTGTCCGGGCCGCAGCGACATCAGCACGACGCCGACGGTGGCGATCAGGATCGCGGCGATCATCGGCAGCGTCACGGCATCACCCAGCACGACGAGCCCGAACAGCGCCACCTGCACAGGCTCGGTCTTGGTGTAGGCCGTCACCACCAGGAAGGAGCGCTCGCCCATGGCGGCGAGCATCAGCGCCGTGGCGACGATCTGGGTGACGGCGCCGGAAACGACCCACGGCCAGAACGCCGCGGGTGGCGCCGGTGGCCACGTGCCGGTCGCCGCGACGATCAGGCCGAGGAACACGACCGCGAAGGGAAACCCGAACAGGAAGCGCACATGGGTGGCGCCGACCGTGCCGAGCGTGCGGGTCAGCTCGCGCTGCGCGGCGTTGCGCACGGTCTGGGCGGCGGCGGCCGCGATCGCGAAGGCGGCCCACCACCAAGCTCCGTCCGACACGTTCAACTCCGAGACGACGAGGTTCGCTGCGCCGGCGAAACCGAACCATCATGCACGCAGGGGCGGCGCGGCCGCGCGACGACGCCGCGGCCGCCGGGGTCGGCTGGTGCGGGCAACGCCCAGTCGTTATATCTCACCATCCGGACTTGTGGGGCCGAAGCGCGCGTGACGGCGCGTCCGGGCGGCCCGCTCCTTGCCTCGCGGCAGGGACCGACGGGCGCATGGCGGAGTGGCGGCGCCTTGACGAATCGCGCCTTTGGCGAGCAAGCCCGAGGGGCGGACACGGCGGCGTGCCGAGCCCCGGCGCGTCTCGCCCGATCGGGCGACACTGCAGGAGGGACGCCATGAAGGCCCTGACGGTCGGCGGAGCCATGATCGACACCATCGCGATCATCGAAAGCTCGCGCATCGAGCGCATGGCGATGTCGAACGCCGACGTCTCCTATCTGCTGATGGAGGAGGGCCGCAAGACCGAGGCGCTCCAGATCTCCACCCACACGGGCGGCGGCGCCGTCAACGCCGCCGTGTCGATGGCGCGACTCGGCTTCGACGTCTCGACCCTGGTCAAGCTCGGCCAGGACAACCGCGCCGAGACGATCCTCACGACGCTCGAGAAGCAGGGCGTGTCGACGCGCTGGACCAAGCGCGACGAGCGCGCGCCGACCGGTGCGTCGGTGCTGATCTCCTCGCACGACCGCAACGCCGCCGTGTTCACGTTCCGGGGCGCCAACACGCTGCTCGAACCGGCCGACCTCAACGACCTCGCCTTCGCCGTCGACGTCGTCTACATCGCCTCGCTCTCCGGCAAGTCGG
Organism: Rhodoplanes elegans; assembly: GCF_016653355.1. Classification (GTDB taxonomy): domain Bacteria; phylum Pseudomonadota; class Alphaproteobacteria; order Rhizobiales; family Xanthobacteraceae; genus Rhodoplanes; species Rhodoplanes elegans. Next base: position 13,612 of record NZ_NHSK01000104.1, read on the forward strand.
CCGAGCAGTTCCCGGATCTGATCCGCCGGGCCAAGACGCAGGGCGCCATGGTGGTCACCAATCCGGGCGTGCGCCAGCTCTCGGCCCGCGCCGGCCCGTTCCAGGAGGCGCTGCGCATGGTCGACATCGTCGCGCTCAACCGCTCCGAGGCGTCGACCCTGGTGCCGAGCCTGATCGCGCAATTCGGCGAGGGCGGCCCCAAGCTGCCGCTCGGTCCCGGCGAGGAGCGGCCCGACATCGACAAGCGGCCGCTGTCTGGCGGCGGCTTCGACATGAGCGTGGTGCAGTTCTTCCGCGCCCTGATCAGCCTCGGCCCGAAGCGCGTGCTGCTCACCGATGGCAGCCGCGGCGCCTATGTAGCGACCCCGGACGAGATCGTGTTCTGCCCGTCGGTCGACTGCGTGGTCGCCGGCACGGCCGGCGCGGGCGATGCGTTCACGTCGACCTACGCGGCCTACGAGGCGCTCGGCGTCGCGCCCGTCGAGGCTCTGAAGGCCGCGACCCTCAACGCCGCCTCGGTGGTCGGCCATGTCGACACCCAGGCGGGCCTGCTCCGGCGCGAGGAGCTCGACAGCCGCATCGCCGCGACCGGTGCGCAGTTCGCCACCCGCACCTGGCCGCTGCACTTCGAGTCGCCCGCCGACGACCGCGGCGATCTCGCCGCGGAGTAGAGTCCTTCCATCGCGTAACCTCGGTCCGCGACGGCACTCGTGTCCCTCTCCCCGCGCGCGGGGAGAGGGTGGCTCGCCGCGAAGCGGCGAGACGGGT
>NZ_NHSK01000105.1 GCF_016653355.1 Rhodoplanes elegans
TCCGGCACCGGCGCCCGTCGCGGCCGCAACCTCGGCCCCAGCCGCCGCCAAGGCGCCGGCCAAGGAGGCCGGCAAGGAACCGGCGAAGCCGGCGCCCGCGCCGCCCGCCGCGCCGAGCGGCGAGGCCTATATCGAGACGCCGCGCTGCACGAGCTGCAACGCCTGCCTGCAGGTGAACACGCGCATGTTCGTCTACGACGGCAACAAGCAGGCGATGATCGGCGATCTGACGGCCGGCACCTACCGCCAGCTCGTCGAGGCGGCGGAGAGCTGCCCGGTCGGCATCATCCATCCCGGCGAGCCGAAGAACCCGAGCGAGCCCGACCTCGACGACCTGCGCAAACGCGCCGCAGCCTTCGGCTGACCGCCGAACGTTCGATCGAGCACAGATCGTAGGGGGCATGGCGCGTTGGCGCCGTGCCCGTGCGGTCGAACCCGTCGGCGCACGCCGCCGCGCGCCACGACGCGCGCTGGCGCTACGGCGTCATGTCGCCGGCCGTTTCCTTGACAGCCCCGCGCCCGGCACCCACACTCGTCCCGGCTTTGTATGACGAGTATGCGGCGCGCTTCTTGCATTCTCCGAGGCGCCCGCCGTTCCGGCCGACCGACCCCGCGATCGCCCCGATCCGGATCGGGTCCGGCACGCCAACCGGAGACCTCGACATGCTCGGATCTCGCCCGTCACGCCGAACGTTCGCCGTCCTCGCTCTCGCTGCGGCCACCGCCGCCGCTGCCCTTGTCGGCCCGGTGGCGCCGGCCGCCGCCCAGGACACGGTCAATGTCCGCTTCTCGTGGAAGATGAAAGGCGAGTACGGCACGTATTTTCTGGCGCAGGAGAAGGGGCTGTTCAAGGCGGCCGGGCTCGACGTGAAGCTCGGCGAGGGGGCCGGTGCCCAGGCCGCGCTCGGCGCGCTGATCCAGGGCCAGGAGGACATCGTGATCCTGCCCGGCGTGTTCGCGCTGAGCGCGATCCAGAAGGGGCTGCCGGTCAAGATCGTCGCGCTCTACCACCCCAAGACCCCGGTGACGCTGATCACCTATCCGGACAAGCCGGCCAAGACCCCGAAGGATCTGGCCGGCATGACGGTGGCGCATTCGGTCGGCGAGACCGGCACCAGCTATCTCGACGCCTTCCTGCGTCTCAACAAGGTCGATCCCGCCTCGGTGAAGCGCACGCTGATGAACGCGCAGGCGCGCGTGCCCGCCTTCATCCAGAAGCAGGTGGACGTGGTGAGCGTCTATCAGACCAACGACCTGCCGATCATCCGCGAGCAGCACAAGGGCGTCGACTTCGTCGTGATGGACATGGTCGATTACGGCCTCGCCGTGCCCGGCATGGCGCTGGTGACGAGCGACCAGCACCTCGCCAAGAAGCCCGACGTGCTGAAGCGCTTCCTCAAGGCCTCGGCCGAGGCCGTCACGGCCGCCAAGGCCGACCCGATGGCCGCCACCCAGGCGATCCGCAAGACCTGGGCGTCGCCGCCGAGCGAGACGGCGGTGCTGGAGCAGGTCAAGGCGACGGTCGGTGCGATCCCGGTGACGGCCGGCAAGCCGATCGGCTGGATCGAGGAGGGCACGATCACAGACGCGCTCGAGCTGCTGAAATCCGCCGGCGAGATCGAGGCGCCGAAGCCGGCCGCGACCTTCTATACCAACGCCCTGCTCGGACCCTGAGCGACACCGCGGCATCGGTGGCACAGCGGGGTATCGGCGTGACGATCCAGCAGCAGCGGCGCAAGCGGCACATCGTGCGCGCCATCACCGAGACGGCGGCGGCGCCCGTGCTGGCGCTGCTCATCCTGGCCGTGTGGGAGATCGGGGCGCCGCTCGCGGGGCTCTCCAGCTTCATCCTGCCGACCCCTTCGCAGATCCTCGGGCGCATCGTGACCGATCATCGGCTGATCGCCACCCACGCGGGCGTGACGCTGTTCGAGACGGTGGCGGGCTTCGCCATCGCGGCCGTCACGGGCGTCGGCACGGCGCTGATGATCTTCTACTCGCGACTGTTCGAGCGAGCCATCTACCCGCTCCTCGTCGCGCTGCAGACCATCCCGAAGGTGGCGCTCGCGCCGCTGCTCGTTCTCTATCTCGGTTACGGCTACGCGCCGAAGCTGTTTCTCTCCTTTTTGCTCGCCTTCTTTCCGATCGTGATCGCGACCGTGGTCGGGCTCAACAGCCTCGACAAGACGATGGTGAGCCTGGTGCGCTCGATGGGCGCCAACGAGTGGCAGACCTTCGTCAAGGTGCGATTGCCGGCGGCGCTGCCGAGCCTGTTCGGCGGCCTCAAGGTCGGCATCAGCCTGTCGGTGATCGGCGCCGTGATCGGCGAGTACGTGGCGGCCGAGAAGGGGCTCGGCTACCTGCAGCTGCAGGCGAGCTCGCAGTTCGACACGACGCTGAGCTTCGCCGCCATGATCGTCATCGCGGCGCTCGGCGTGATCACGTTCTGGAGCCTGGAGGCGCTGGAGAAGCGGGCCGTGTTCCAGCGCGAGGCGGCCCGATGAAGGATCCGACGCCCGCCACCACCCGCCTGCACGGCGTGTCGGTCGCGATCGAGAACGTCACCAAGACCTACGAGCTGCGCGACGGCAGCGATCTCCTGGCGCTCGACCAGGTGGATCTGTCGATCGCGCCGGGCGAGTTCGTCGCCATCGTCGGCCCGTCCGGCTGCGGCAAGAGCACGCTGTTGTCGCTGGTGGCCGGCCTTGCGAGGTGTTCCACGGGCCGCATTCTCGTGGACGGCGAGGAGGTGAAAAGACCGCACGCAAAAGTCGGCGTGGTGTTCCAGACCGACCTGCTGCTCTACTGGCGCACCGTGATGGACAACATCCTGCTGCCCATCGAGATCAAGGGCTGGCGCAAGCAGGACTATCTGCCGAAGGCCGAGCGCCTGCTCGAGCAGGTCGGGCTCGGGGGCTTCGCCGAGAAGTATCCGAGCGAGCTGTCGGGCGGCATGCGCCAGCGCACCGCGATCTGCCGTGCGCTCGTGCAGGAGCCCGGCCTCCTCCTGATGGACGAGCCGTTCGGCGCGCTCGATGCGCTCACCCGCGAGCAGATGATCACGGATCTGCAGGCGATGTGGCTGTCGGTCGGCAACACGGTGCTGTTCATCACCCACTCGATCGAGGAGGCCGTCTTCCTCGCCGACCGTGTGCTGGTGATGTCGCCGCGCCCCGGCCGCGTCGATCTCGACCTGAACGTCGCGATCGAGCGGCCGCGCAGCTGGCGCAGCCGCACCGATCCGACCTTCATCGACCACATGTCGCAGATCCGCGGCATCTTCGAGGCCCGCGGCGTGCTGACGAAGGGGTAGCCGCCGTGACCGGCTCCGTCACCCTGAGGTGCCCGGCGAAGCCGGGCCTCGAAGGGCGACGGCCCGTGTTCGGGGCCGCATCCTTCGAGGCTCGCTGCGCGAGCACCTCAGGATGACGGGGCCAAGTCCGAAGTTCGAATTCCATTCCACCCATCGCGCCACTCCACACCGACCCCCATCGAGAGACCTCCCATGAAGGCCGATCTGGTCATCAAGAACGCCCGCGTCGTCGATCACGACGGCGAGTTCTTCGGCGGCGTCGCGGTGACGAACGGATGCATCGTCCTCACCGGCACCAACGATGCGCTGCCCGACGCCGCCCGCGTCATCGATGCCGAGGGCCGCGTGCTGATGCCGGGCGTGATCGACCCGCACTGCCATCTCGGCGTCAACTACCCCTACGACGAGGACATGCGCTCGGAGACGGCGGCGGCGGCGAGCGGCGGCGTCACCACGGTGCTCTTGTACATCCGCAACAAGAGCGGCCCCTATGTGCCGTTCTACAAGGAGCGCCGCGCCGTCGGTGAGGCCAACAGCCTGATCGACTTCGGCTTCCATTTCGGCATCCAGCGCGAGGAGCACATCCACGAGATCCCGGACATCGTCCGCGAGACCGGGGTGCGCTCGTTCAAGTGCTACTTCGGCTACGAACCCGACAATCCGATCGGCATCGTCCCGGCGACCGACGGCTGGGTCTACGCCACCATGCGGCATCTGAAGCAGATCCCCGGCGGCGTGATCAGCGTCCATTGCGAGAACACCGGCATCGCGACGTGGCTCAAGGACGAGATGAAGGCGACGGGCCGCCAGGATCTCGGCGTCTACAGCGAGTCGCGCCCGGCCTTCTGCGAGGAGGAGACCATCAAGCGGATGATCTTCCTGGCCGAGCGCACCGGCTGCCCGCTGCATCTCGTCCATACCTCGGTGGGGCAGGGGCCGGTGCTGGCGGCCGAGGCGCGCGGCCGCGGCATCGACGTGACGGTAGAGACCTGTCCGCACTACCTCACCCGCACCTGCTACGATCCCGACCTCGACATGAAGGCGAAGATTTCGCCCCCCCTGCGCGACCGCGGCGAGCTGGAAGGCCTCTGGCGCGGCGTGCTCGATGGCTCGGTGTACAGCCTCGGCACCGATCACGTGCCGTTCGTTCCCAAGAAGGGCGAGGACATCTGGAAGGAGGTGCCGGGGGTCGTCAGCTTCCCGTGGGAGCTGTCGCTGCTCCTGCATTTCGGCGTGCACCAGCGCGGCCTGTCGCTGTCGCGCCTCGTTCAGCTCAACGCGTATCATCCGGCGCGCCGCTTCGGCATGTGGCCGCGGAAGGGCTCCTTGCAGGCGGGCGCCGATGCGGACCTCGTGCTGGTCGATCTCGACGAGGAGCGCACCGTGCACCACACCGGGCACGGCCACTGCATCTACGAGGGGTGGACGCTGAAGGGCTGGCCCGTGCTCACCGTGTCGCGCGGCGACGTGATCTACGAGAACGGCGTGGTCACGGAAAGCTACGGCCGCGGCCGCTGCATCATCCGGCCGGACTGAGATGACGACGGCCTCGCCCGAGACGTGGCGAGAGGCCGGCTGGGCGGCGGCCCCGCCGTTGCCGGAGCGCCTGCTCGCGCCGGTGCGCGCCGCCGCGGCCCGGGCCCTGGCCGAAAGACCGTGGCCGGAGCTTCTGTGCGGCGTTCACAACCCGTTCGGTCGCCACGCCTGCGTGGCCGACGCGTGGAGCTTTCTCGACATCGGCGAGAGCGACGCCGTGCTCGACCCGGTCGCGGCGGTGCTCGGTCCGGACTTGGTGCTGTGGGACAGCGAGATCCTTTCGGACGCCGCCGCGTTGGATCACGACGAGGCGGTGTGGTGGCCGGTGGAGCCGCTCGCCGGCGCGCTGGTTCTTCTCACGCTCGCCGACGGCGCAATGCGACTCGTCGACATCACGCGACTCGCGAGCGCCGCGCCGGCGGCGCCGCTGGCGTCCGGGCCGATCCTCGCGCTCCGTTACATGCCGGCGACCTCGCGCTATCTCCGCGATCCGCGGGCGCCGCAGAACCAGTGCGGCGCCGAGCGCCGCGTGCTGGTCAATCTCGCGACCCGGCCGCTCTGGCTGGTGCGCGGCCAGGACCGCGCCGGCAACGATTTCGCCACCGGCTTCGCGCTGCCCGCCGCGCAATGGGCCGGCGCATGGCCGCTCGACACACCATCGACCGCCACACCGTCGAACCCCTGAACCAAGAGCCGGCCTGCCGGCCGAGGAGCAAAGAATGTCGCTGGACGCCATCGAGATCGAGAGCGCCGCGCTGCTCGTCATCGACATGCAGAACGGCTTCCTGCACGAGAACGGCACGCTCGGCGTCTCCGGCGTCGATGTCGGCCGGCTGAAGACCATCGTCGGACCGACCAAGGCCCTGGTGGAGAAGTTCCAGGCCGCCGGCGTGCCGGTGATCTGGACCGTGCAGGAGCACTTCGCCGTCGACGCGAGCCGGGCGCGGAAGAAGCTCGCGGCCCATACGGCGCGGCGCAAGCAGGTGTCGTGCCTCGCCGGGAGCTGGGACGCTGCGATCGTCGACGAGCTGAAGGATCTCGCCGCCAAGCAGCCGACCTTCGTGCTGCGCAAGCACCGCTTCGGCGCCTTCCACGAGACGCGCTTGGAGATCCTGCTGCGCCAGCTCGGCGTGACGACCCTGTTCGTCACCGGCACGACGACCAACGCCTGCGTCGAGACGTCGATCCGCGAGGCCTATCTGCGCGACTACGACGTCGTCGCCGTCACCGACTGCATCTCGGGCGTCAACGCGGCCTGGGAGGAGACGGCCCAGAAGGTGTGGGCGCAGTATTTCTGCGTGCTCGCCGGGTCGAGCGACGTGAGCGCCTGGGTCGACGCCAAGCTGGCGCCGCGCATCGTGTCGTTCGCCCACATGCTGCTGCAGGTCGCCGACATCGAGGCCTCGAAACGCTTCTACGCGGACCTCGTCGGCTTCACGCCGCGGGTGGCGAAGCCGCTGCCGGACGGCCGGCCCTTCGTGCCCTTCGTGCAAGGGCTGGCGCTCACCTCGGGTGGCGCCGGCGCCCGCCAGATCGACCACATGGCGTTCCAGGTGAAGGACGTGCGCGCCCTCGCGGCGCGCCTCGAGGCGGCGGGCGTGACGTTCTTCCAGCCGCTGCACGACGGCATCTACGGGCTGACCATCTACGTCGCCGATCCGGACGGCACCAAGGTCGAGTTCTTCGAGCCTGGCGTGACGCTGTAGGCGCCGGCAACTCGCTCTGGGCTCGTGTCCCGGGCGCGGCGCAACGCGCCGTGACCCGAGACCCAGAGCGTCGGGGGAGGTGTTTCGCCGACGCCTTGCCGTGTCGCCCCTGGGTCCCGGCTTTCGCCGGGACACGGACTCGGCGCGGGCGGCCTCCTCAGCTCGTCTCCTCCACGAAGACCTTCTCGCGGCCGGAGCGGATCGCGGGGAGGAGCAGGATCAGCACCACGATGGCGGTGAGGATCAGGAAGGCGAGGCTGATCGGACGTTCGACGAACACCGCCGGACTGCCGTGCGAGATGAGGAGCGCGCGGCGCAGGTTCTCCTCGATGAGCGGCCCGAGAATGAAGCCGAGCAGCAGCGGCGCCGGCTCGCATTGCAGGCGCTGCAGCACGTAGCCGACCAGGCCGAACACGCTGGCGATGATCACGTCGAGGGCGTCGTTGCGGATCGAGTAGACGCCGATGCAGCAGATCAGCAGGATCGACGGGTAGAGCAGACGATACGGCACGGTGAGGAGCCGCGCCCACACGCCGACCAGCGGCAGGTTGAGGACGACGAGCAGCAGATTGCCGATCCACATCGAGGCGACGAGGCCCCAGAACAGGCTCGGCTTCTCGGCGATGAGCTGCGGGCCGGCATAGAGGCCGTGCATCATCAGAGCGCCGACCATCAGGGCCATCACCGGGCTCGCCGGCAGGCCGAGCGTGAGCAGCGGGATGAACGCGGTCTGCGAGGCGGCGTTGTTGGCGGCCTCCGGGGCCGCGACGCCCTCGATGGCGCCGCGCCCGAAGCGATCCGGCTCGCGCGCGATGCGCTTCTCCAGCGCATAGGCCGAGAACGAGGCGAGCACCGGCCCGCCGCCCGGCAGGATGCCCAGCGCGGCGCCCAGCGCGGTGCCGCGCAACGCCGGCCTGACGATCGCCTTCAGGTCGTGCGGCGCCGGCCACAGGCCCTTGTAGTCCTTCACGTACTCGCGCGCCTCGGCGCCGCGGCCGAGATTCGCGATGGTCTCGCCGATGCCGAAGATGCCCATGGCGATGACGGCGAAGTCGATGCCGTCGCCGAACTGCGGCACCCCGAAGGTGAAGCGCGGCAGGCTCGAATTCACGTCGATGCCCATGGTGCCGAGCAGGATGCCGACCAGGATCATGCCGATCGCCTTGACGACCGAGCCGTGCGCGAGGATCACGGCGGCGACGAGGCCGAACACCATCAGCGAGAAGTAGTCGGCCGGACCGAAGTCGAGCGCGAACTCGGCCAAGGCGGGCGCCGCGAAGGCGATGATGAAGGTCGCGATCGTGCCGGCCATGAAGGACGACAGCGCGGCGGTGGCGAGCGCCAGTCCCGCCTTGCCCTGCCGCGCCATCTGATAGCCGTCGAGCGTCGTCACGACCGAGGAGGACTCGCCCGGCAGGTTGACCAGGATCGCCGTGGTCGAGCCGCCATAGGCGGCGCCGTAGTAGATGCCGGCCAGCATGATGATGGCCGCCTGCGGCTGCAGCGTGAAGGTGACGGGCAGCAGGATCGAGATGGTTGCGACCGGACCGAGCCCGGGCAACACGCCGATCGCGGTGCCGAGCAGCACGCCCAGGAACGCGTAGACGAGATTGATCGGATCGAGCGCGACCGAGAAGCCCAGCGCGAGATTGCTCAGGATGTCCATGGTGGGCTCACCAGCGCGGGAAGGGATGGAGCGGCAGGCTGAGGCCGAGCCAGAACAAGAGGGCGATGAAGGCGACGAGGCCGGCGGCGAGCAGCGCGACCTCGAGCGGGCGGAAGTCGCGATCGGCGAGCCGCGCCAGCACCACGACGAGGATGCCGGAGATCACGAAGCCGGCCTTCTCGACCAGCAGCCCGAACAGGACCGTGCCGAGCAGCACGAAGACGAGCGGCCGCAGCGCGATGCCTTCGATGCGATCGCCCGGGATCACGAGCGAGCGGCCGACCAGGATCAGGCCGAGCAGCACGAGGCCCGAGGAGACGAGCAGCGGATAGTAGCCGGGGCCGATGCGCGACGGCGTGCCGATCGGATAGTTCCAGCCGTACACGATGGCGAACAGGCCGAGCGAGACGAACAGGAGGCCGGTGACGAGATCGGTCGTGAGACGCAGTTGCACGGGCACCTCCCTGTGTCGTGACTGAAGTGGCAGGATCGCTGCGTTCGATCGTGCGGCGTTCCCCCCACCC
>NZ_NHSK01000106.1 GCF_016653355.1 Rhodoplanes elegans
GCCGTGGCCAAGGCCGCGGCGCCGGCCGCGCCGCGCGGCTGAGGCGCGGTTCGGCGAGCCGAGACGGTCGCGGCGCTGAACGGCCAGCACCCCGGTGGATGTGATCGTCGGGCCGAGCAGGCCGGTGAGGTTCCGGTACGTGCGGCGAGGCTTGCGGAGCGACCGATGCCGAGATCGCCGTAGGTCTCCCAGACGCGCCGCGTGCTCAACTGGCTCGCCAGCGTCCGCATCTGCGCCGTGAGGGCGACGTGGCAAGGCGCCACGCGTCTGCAACGCAACATTGCCCGTCCGGCCGGGCAAAACATGCGTTCCGCCGGGTGAGCGTCGACCCAGGGGGGCGGTCTTCATGCGGGCAAGGCATCGCGACACCTCCCTGCGCCGGCGGATCGCTGATCGATGGATGCTGCGGCGTCGGGTGAGCCGCGGCAGGTGCGGCTTGTGGAGCGAGCTCTCCCGCCTGGCTGGATCGACAGCAAGACCGTGCCATGCGTGCAGGGTCGAGAGCGAGGTCGCGCCCCGCCAATACCTGCGGCGCGCTGGTCGTCGGGAGCTCACGTCGCGCGAGCAGCACAAGCCGCATCTGTCGGGACACCGGCGTCGTAACGGCGTATGATCCGGTCCGGGACGGTGTCGCGAACCGTGGTGGGCGTCGGGACGCGATCGTCCCTGGAGGCCCCGATGTCCGTTCGTGTTGCCGTTATCGTCCTTGCCGTGCTCGTGCTCTTCGACGCCCTCCCGACAGCCGGGCCGGCCCTGGCCCAATCGGCTCAACCGAGCCCCACCTCGCCGAGCTCTGCACAACCCGGTCCGGCGGCTCGCGCCGAGGCCGCCGTGCGCGCCCTGATCGCGCGACTGCGCGGCAACACCTTGCCAGACGGCATCGTCAAGTCGAACGGCCGGATCGAGGCCACTCAGGTCGACGTCGCGGCGAAGTACGGTGGCCGGCTGGCGTCCGTGACGGTGGAAGAGGGCGACGAGGTGACGGCCGGTCAGGTGGTCGCCACCATCTCGGCGCCGGAATACGAGGCGCAGCTCCGCGCCGCCCAGGCGCAGGTGCTGCGCGCCAAGCAGGCGCTGGCCGAGGCCGTCGCGCTCATCGCCCAGCGGACCAGCGATCTGACTTTCGCGCGGACCGAGCTGGAGCGTGGGAGGAGTCTGCTCGAGAAGGGCAGCATCACCGAACAGGCCGTCGACCAGCGTCGGAACAAGTTCGAGGCGGCCGATGCCGCCTTGCGGGCGGTGACGGCCCAGCGCGAGCAGGCGCATTTCGCCATCAACATCGCCGAGGCGGATGTCGAGCGCCTGCAGTCGGTGCTGATCGATCTCGTGCTGGTGTCGCCACGCAGCGGCCGCGTCCAGTACCGGCTCGCCCGCGCCGGCGAGGTGGTCGCGGCCGGCCAACGGGTTCTCACGATTCTGGATCTCAAGGACGTGTACCTGACCATCTATCTTCCGGCCGAGGACGCCGGCAAGCTGACGCTCGGCGACGAGGCCCGGATCGTCGCCGACCCGATTCCCGAATACGTTATCCCGGCCACCGTCGCGTTTGTCGCCACCGAGGCGCAGTTCACGCCGAAGAGTGTCGAGACCGCCGAGGAGCGCCAGAAGCTGATGTTTCGGGTCAAGCTGCAGGTCGATCCGGACGTGCTTCAGAAGTACCATCGCCAGGTGAAGACCGGCGTGCGCGGTGTCGGCTTCGTGCGCACCAGCACGCGCATCGCCTGGCCGGACGAGCTCGCGGTGAAGCTGCCGCAATGACGGACACGGTCGCCCGCTTCGCCGCCGTCACGCACCGCTACAGGGCGAGGAACGCCCTCGACGACGTCAGCCTCGACATCCCGGCACACCGCATGGTCGGGATCATCGGGCCGGACGGCGTCGGCAAGTCGACGCTCCTCGCGCTTCTCGCCGGAGTGCGAAAGCTCCAGGTCGGGTCGGTCACGGTGTTCGACGGCGACATGGCTGATGCGGAGCACCGACGGGCCAGCTGCGGCCGCATCGCCTACATGCCACAGGGCCTCGGCCGCAATCTCTATCCGACGCTCAGCGTCTACGAGAACGTCGATTTCTTCGGCCGCTTGTTCGGACAGTCGGCGGACGAGCGCCGCGCCCGGATCGCCGACCTCACCCGCGCCACCGGCCTCGATCCGTTCGTCGGGCGTCCGGCCGGCAAGCTCTCGGGCGGCATGAAGCAGAAGCTCAGCCTGTGCTGCGCGCTGATGCATGACCCCGACCTTCTGGTGCTCGACGAGCCGACGACCGGCGTCGACCCGCTGTCGCGCCGGCAGTTCTGGGAGCTGATCGACACGATCCGGGCGCGGCGTCCGCAGATGAGCGTGGTGGTCGCCACCGCCTACATGGAGGAGGCGGCGCGCTTCGACTGGCTCGCCGCCATGGACGAGGGTCGCGTGATCGCGCGCGGCACCCCGTCCGAGATCCTGGCGCAGGCGCACGAGACTTCGCTGGAGAGCGCCTTCATCGCGCTGCTGCCGGAGGAGAAGCGCGCCCGCCACGCGGGCGTGGTGGTGCGCCCGCGGGTCACCGGCGATGACGACGTCCCGGCGATCGAGGCCGAGGGGCTGACGCGACAGTTCGGCGATTTCGTCGCCGTCGATCATGTCAGCTTCCGCATCGGCCGCGGCGAGATCTTCGGCTTCCTCGGCTCCAACGGCTGCGGCAAGACCACCACCATGAAGATACTCACCGGCCTGCTGCCGGCGAGCGAGGGGCGGGCCGCGCTGTTCGGCGAGCCGATCGGCGGCGACGACATGGGGATGCGCCGCAAGGTCGGTTACATGTCGCAGGCGTTCTCGCTCTACACCGAGCTGACGGTCCGCCAGAATCTCGATCTGCACGCCCGGCTCTATCATCTGCCGCCGGCCGAGATCGCGCCGCGGATCGCCGAGCTGCTCGCCCGCTACGACCTCAACGACGTCGCCGACGCCCGGCCGGATCAGTTGCCGCTCGGCATCAAGCAACGGCTGCAGCTCGCCGTCGCGGTGCTGCACCGTCCGGCCGTCCTGATTCTCGACGAGCCGACCTCGGGCGTCGACCCGATCGCGCGCGATGCGTTCTGGCGCACCCTGATCGACCTGTCGCGCGACGACGGCGTGACCATCTTCCTGTCGACCCACTTCATGAACGAGGCCGAGCGCTGCGATCGCATCTCGCTGATGCACGCCGGCAAGGTGCTCGCCGTCGGAGCGCCGGCCGAGCTGACCCGCGAGCGCGGCAGCGAGACCCTCGAGGGCGCGTTCGTGTCCTATCTGGCCGAGGCCGGTGGCGTCGGCGAGGTCGCGACGGATTCGGCGGTGAAAGCTGCACCGGCGGCGGACTCGTCGATGTCCGCGCCGAAGCGGTTCGATCCGGGGCGCCTGTGGGCCTATGCAAGGCGCGAGGCGACGGAGCTCCTGCGCGACCCGATCCGCCTGATCTTCGCCTTCGTCGGCCCGCTCGTGCTGATGCTGGCGTTCGGCTACGGCATCTCCTTCGATGTCGAGAACCTGAGCTGGGCGGCGTTCGATCAGGACCGGACTCCGGAAAGCCGCGCGCTGCTCGAAACCTTCTCCGGCTCCCGCTACTTCACCGAGCGGCCGCCGGTCCGCACCACGGCCGAGATGGATGCACGGTTCAGGAGCGGCGAGCTGGCGCTGGTCGTCGAGGTGCCGCCCGGCTTCGGCCGCGACCTGCAGAGCGGACGCGTGCCGCAGGTCGGCGTCTGGATCGACGGCGCCATGCCGTTCCGCGGCGAGACCACCCGCAGCTACGTCTCGGGCCTCGCCCTGCAATACGCCAAGCAGCGCGCCGTCGAGACGGTCGGGCCGAACGCCGCCGTCGTTCCGGTGAGCATCGAGACCCGCTTCCGCTACAATCAGTCGTTCAAGAGCGTCAACGCGATGGTGCCGAGCATCATCGTGCTGATGCTGATCCTGATCCCGGCCGTCATGTCGGCGGTCGCCGTGGTGCGCGAGATCGAGACCGGCTCGATCGCCAATTTCCATTCGACGCCGACCAGCAAGGTCGAGTTCCTGGTCGGCAAGCAGCTCCCCTATGTGGCGGTCTCGATGGTGAGCTTCGTGCTGCTGGTGCTGCTGGCCATCATCGTGTTCGGTGTGTCGATCGCCGGGTCCTTCGCCACGCTCGCATTCGGTACGTTGCTTTACTGCTTCGCGACGACCGGCTTCGGCCAGCTCGTGTCGACCTTCACGCGCACCCAGGTCGCGGCCGTGTTCGCCACGGCCATTCTGGCCGTGGTGCCGGCCGTGAACTTTTCGGGCCTGCTGGTTCCGGTGTCGTCCCTGTCGGGCGGCGCGCGGTTTCTCGGCCTGACCTTTCCGGCCGCCTGGTATCAGCCGATCAGCGTCGGGACCTTCGCCAAGGCGCTCGGTCTGTTCGCCTTGTGGCCGGAGATGCTGATGCTCGCGTTGTTCGCGGTCGTCTATCTTCTCGCCGCGCGCCTGTTCTTACGCAAGCAGGAGGCGTGAGGTGGCGGCGCAGAGGGCGGATGCGACGCGCAAGCCGGCGATCGACCGCCTCGGGATCGGTCGTCACCTCGCGAACATCTGGCGACTGACCATCAAGGAGTTGCGCAGCATCCGGGCCGACCCGGTGATGCTGATCCTGGTCGTCTACGCCTTCAGCATCAACGTCTACACGGTCGCGACCGGAGCCTCCGTCGAGGCGAACAACCTCGCGGTCGCCATTGTCGACGAGGACCGCTCGGCGCTGTCGCGGCGCATCGCCGACGGCCTCACGCCGCCCTTGTTCAGGCCGGCCGTGGAGATCTCGGCGCGTGACATCGACGGCGAGATGGGCGCCGGGCGCTACGTCTTCGTCATCGAGATTCCACCGCGGTTCGAGGCGGATGTGCTGGCCGGCCGCAGCACCTCGGTGCAGCTGAATGTCGACGCCACCGCCATCACCCAGGCCGGCAACGGTTCGGCCTACATCCAGACCATCATCCTGAACGAGGTCGCCGCCTTCAGGGCGGGACGCGACGGCGTCTCGACGAACCCGGTGGACGTGGTGATCCGCGCCAACTCCAATCCCAACCTGAAATCGAGCTGGTTCACCTCGGTGATGCAGGTGATCAACAGCATCACCATGCTGACCGTGATCCTCACCGGCGCGGCGCTGATCCGCGAGCGCGAGCAGGGCACGGTCGAGCATCTGCTCGTCATGCCGGTGGTGGCGAGCGAGATCATGCTCGCGAAGATCCTGGCCAACGGCGCCGTGACGCTGGCCGCGGCCGGGCTGTCGCTGGTGCTGGTCGTCGAGTGGTGGCTGCAGGTGCCGATCGTCGGATCGATCCTGCTGTTCCTCACGGGCGCCGCCGTCTACGTGTTCACGGTCGCGGCGCTCGGCATCCTGCTCGGCACCATCGCCAACACGATGGGCCAGTTCGGCCTGCTGGCCATTCCGGTGCTGCTGGTGACGCAGCTCCTGTCGGGCAGCGCCACCCCGCTCGAAAGCATGCCGATCTGGCTGCGGTGGATCGTGTGGATCGTCAGCCCGACGCCGCATTTCGTGACCTTCGCGCAGGCCGTGCTGTATCGCGGCGCCGGCTTTGCTGCGGCGACGCCGCCGCTGCTCGCCGTCGCCGCCATCGGCGGCGTCTATCTGGCCGTCGCCTTACGGCGCTTTCGTCGTGTCGTCCTCGGCGGCTGAGGAACCCCGCGCGAGGGGAAGCCTCCTGCTCCGCCGCATCCGCCATTGAGCCGAGTTCCTAAACGAATGGACCTGAACCGGAGCCGCACGTGTGAGTCTCGGGCTCGATCGTCAAGCGCAGCGACCGAAAGGCAGTTGCCGAGACATGGAGTTGGTCACCCGTGACCGGTCCGTCCGGTGGTTCTCTTCGGCTGGGTGGTGGTGCAGGCAGTCCCTATCGGACACCTCTCACCTGATATTCGCTGTTCCTGCCGGCAAAACTCCTGCTCGGCCGGAATGGCGGGTGGATGTGCCGAAAACCCTCGGAATTACGAGAAGGAACTCGCCGAGGAGATCGAGACGCCGCAAGCGTCGTGGCGACGATATATCGAGCGGTACAGCTTGCCTGGTGCGATCATCCCGAGAGGTCTCCCTCACCCGGAGGACGTGATCATCGCGCCGGGGCAAGCCGGCGCGGTTCCGGTTCGGCGTCGAACCGGAGGAGGCGGAGAAGCACTGTCGAACTTTTTGTCGGTTCCGAGATGCGTTCCTGGTCCAGGCAGAGATCGACGATCGATGTCACAGGAAAAGAAGGACGCCTGGATACGATCACAAGGTTCCGGTGTCCTGGTTCTCGCGATCTGCGCGAACTTGATGCTGCCGAACCGGCACAGGTACGACCAAGATGTCTTCGGCGCGGTGCAACTGACCCATATGAACCTGCGGCAGAGCGAACTCGAGAAGCGGCATCAGGAAGCGTTTCGTGCGATCGGGCTGAACGGGGCGAGGATGTTCATCATGCCTCTGATCAGCAAGCAGGAGGTCGAGCAGATGACCAACGAGATCAAAAGCAGACACGGCGTCGAGTAGCGCGCCGTCTACGGTCCGATCGTTCCGGGTCGGCTCCGCGGCGCCGTCTTGAACCTTTCGGAACGGGTGAAGTAGACGAACGTCTCCGCTGCCGGCTCCAGAGCGGCTCGCACCTCGGGGGCATCGTCGAAATAGCGCGCCAAGCCGATCCGGAGGGCGGTGCCGTTTTGGCGATGGCGGTCTCGTAATCCCTGATCGGAAAAGTAGCGGTCGAGACATGAAGGCAAATGGCACGAAGTGACGTGTCGATGACATTCAAGACATGAGCCTTCGTCCCTAGAGTCCCGTTCGACGCGCCCACGGCGGCGCAACAGGACTCCCCAGCCATGTCTTCGAAAGCCCCCCTCTACTGGATGGCACTCGGCGCCTTCGCGGTCGGCACCGAGAGCTTCATGATCGCCGCGGTCCTGCCCGACATCGCCGCCGACCTGGCGGTGAGTGGCCAGGCCGCCGGCCAGCTCGTCACCATCTTCGCGCTGACCTACGCCCTGACCTCCCCGGTCCTGACAGTGGCGACCGGCGCGGTGTCGCGCCGGCTGTTGCTGGTCGGCACCATGGCGGCTTTCGCGGTCGCCAACCTCGTCGCCGCGGTGGTACCGAGCTTCGCCGGCCTGATGGCGGCGCGGGTGCTGCTCGCCCTCGGCGCCGGCCTGTTCGTGCCGAACGCCAGCGCGGTCGCCGGCAGCCTCGTGCCGCCGGCGGAGCGCGGACGGGCGCTGTCGATCGTCACCAGCGGGCTGAGCCTCGCCATCGTGTTCGGAGTGCCGCTCGGCGCCGTCGTTGGCGCGTCTCTCGGCTGGCGCGCAACCTTCGTCGGCGTCGCGGCGCTCGCCGTCGTCGCGACCATCGGCCTGCTTGTCGGGTTGCCGCGCTCGCTCGGGACCGCGGCGCCGGTGGTCGGCCTCGGCGCCCGCCTCGTCGCCTTCAAGAATCCGGCGGTGCGGCGGCCGCTCGCCGTCATGCTGCTGTGGGCGATCGGGCCGTTCACGGTCTACCCGTATCTCGCCATCCTGGTCCGCGACGTGACCGGGCTCGACGGCGCGGCGATCGGCATCGTGCTGCTGGTGTGGGGCTTTTCCGCCTTCGTGGGTCTCACGGTCGGCGGCCGCCTGACCGACCGGGTGGGACCCGGCCGGGTGGTGCGGGCGAGCCTGCCGCTGCTGGCGCTCGCCCTGGCGGCCCTGTCGGTCGCTGCCCACGCCCTGCACGGCGTCGCCGCCCTTGCCCTGCTGCTCGCCGGCATCGTCGTCTGGGGCTTCACGGCGTGGAGCTTTTTCCCCGGTCAGCAGGCCCGCCTGATCGCCATCGCCGGGGTCGCCAACGCGCCGGCGATTCTCTCGGCGAACGCCTCCGTCCACTACTTCGGGTTTTCGCTCGGGGCGGCGCTCGGGTCGGCGGTCATCGCCTGGGGCTCGATCCGCGAGGTCGGCTGGGTCGGGGCCGTGTGTGTGGCGCTCGCCGTGATCCTGGAGCTCTCGGCGGCCCGCGACCGCTGTCCGGCCCTCGCACCGGCGGCCTGATCGGCCGCCGCCCGGCTCGGGGCCGGCATGTCCGAAAACGCCGGTTATTCGACATTAAAGACAGACACCTGCGCGACTATCGTTCGTCTCACCCCCGCCGACTCGGCGGTCGACCAAGAGGACATCATCATGGGTACCAAAGGAACCGCCGTCGTCACCGGAGCCTCGTCCGGCATCGGCGCCGTCTACGCCGACCGGCTCGCCGGTCGCGGCTACGACCTCGTCGTCGTCGCACGCAACGCCGCGCGGCTGGAGAGCCAAGCCGAGGCGCTGCGTCGCCGTCACGGCGTGACGGTGCGGGCCGTCGCCGCCGACCTCACCGACCGGGCGGATCTTCGCCGTGTCGAGGATCTGCTGCGCACCGACGCGAGCGTCACGCTGTTGGTCAACAATGCGGGTTTCGGTGGCGCCGGCGAGTTGCTGCAGTCCGATGTCGACCGGATGGAGGAGATGGTCGACGTCAACGTCACCGCCGTGATGCGACTGACCTACGCGGCCGTGCCGGGCTTCGTCGCGCGCCGCGGCGGAACGATCGTCAACATCGCCTCGATCGTGGCGATCGGGCCGGAGATTCTCAACGGCGTCTACGGCGGCTCGAAGGCCTTCGTGCTCGCCTTCAGCCAGTCGCTCAGGAAGGAACTCGCCGACAAGGGCGTGCGCGTCCAGGTGGTGTTGCCCGGCGCGACCGCGACCGAGTTCTGGACGCATGCCGGCCTGCCGGTCGACAACCTGCCGACCGCGTGGGTGATGACGCCGGAAAATCTCGTCGATGCGGCTTTGGCCGGGCTGGACCGCGGCGAGTTCGCCACCATCCCGTCGCTGCAGGACGGCGCCGAGTGGGACGCCTACGAGGCCGCCCGCCAGGTGATGCTGCCGCATCTCTCCAACACCGGGGTCGCGCCGCGCTATCGCACGATCGCTGCGGTGTGACGTTCGGTGCCGGGGCGGCCGGCGCGTCGCACTGGCGCGCGGAGCCGCCCATAGGCCAAAATCAGCGTCGGTGCCGCCAGGAGAGGATCGAGATCATGCCGGCGATCGGCCTCGTCGTGTTCGACGGTTTTCAGGTGATGGGGCTCGCCCCGCTGTCGGCGTTCGAGCTCGCCAATGCGGTCGCCGGCCGGAAGGTCTACGACGTGCACGTGCTGTCGGAGGCCGGCGGACCCGTGCACAGCTCGCTCGGCTTTGCGATCGACACGGTGCGGTTCGGGAGCAAGATCTACGACACGACGTTGGCGATCGGCTCGCTGATTCCGCGGCCCTCGTCCCCGGCGCTCCTGCGTTATCTCGTGAAGGCGGCGGAAAAGTCGCGTCGCCTCGCCGGTGTCTGCACCGGTGCCTTCGTTCTCGCCGAAGCGGGGCTGCTGGACGGACGACGCGTGACGACGCATTGGGCGCACGCCCGCAATCTGCAGAAGCTCCATCCCGGAATTCTCGTCGATCAGGATCGGATCTTCATCCGCGACGGGCGGATCTGGACGTCGGCCGGCATGACCGCGGGCATCGATCTCGCGCTCGCGCTGGTCGAGGACGATCTCGGGCGCGAGGTCGCCAAGACGGTGGCGCAGAAGCTGGTGGTGTATCTCCGGCGCCCCGGCGGACAGTCGCAGTTTTCGGCACTGCTCGCGCTGGAGCCGAAGTCCGACCGGATTCGTCGCGCCCTCGTCCACGCCCGCGAGAACCTCACCAACGCGCTGAGCGTGGAGGAGCTTGCGGAGCAGGCGAGCCTCAGCCCGCGGCAGTTCAGCCGCGTGTTCCGGCAGGAGACCGGACAGTCGCCGGCCAAGGCGGTCGAGCAACTGCGGCTCGAGGCGGCGCGGACCTTCATGGAGGAGGGGCGCCTGTCGATGGAGGAGATCGCGCGCGAGACCGGCTTCGCCGATCGCGACCGGATGCGTCGCGCCTTCGTGCGCGCCTTCGGCCAGCCGCCGCAGGTGCTCAAGCGGGCGACCGAGACGCAGCGGCCCGCCGTCCTGCAGTGATGCCGCCACACGGTGCGGCCGGACACGCCGTCTGCGACGGACGCCGCGTTCCTGCCGAGCGTTCTACGCATCCGGGCGATCATCTCGTGCCGGCGAGCGGAACGGCTGCCGCGGCCGGCACCGTCGGTGTCGCGGGCGGCAGCAGACGACCCGCAACCAGTAGCCACAGCGTGCGGAGTGCGAGCCCGGCGATCGCGATCGTCACCAGCGTCAGCACACCGGGCGCCAGCACCGCCATTGGTCCGGTGTCGCCGCGGCCGACCAGCCTCACCATGGTGCCGGCCAGTGCCGTCAGGCCGAACGTGACGCCCCAGGCCGACGCCCCGACGCCCCCGGCGAAGATCCAGCGCGACAGGCGCACGAGCAGCAGGAGCTGCACGAGGCCGTAGCCGACCAGCACGAAGGCGATCAGGTCCGGCGGACCTGACGTGACACTCAGATAGGCCGTCGCGCCGACCGTCGGCGGCGCGAGCTGGATGCCGAGCGTCGGCCGCAGCGGGACCGGCATCTCGGGCGCTGTGTAGAGCCGAAACAACAACACCGACTCGATCGCGAGCCAGGAGAGCACGCCGGCGCCGAAGCACAGCCGACCCCACTCGGGATGACCGAGCGCGGACAGGCCGATCGCCATCACGGAGGAGCCCGCGACCGTCGGCAGATAGAGCACCGGCGTGCTCGCGGCGGGATCGCGGGCGCCCTGCCACAGCACACCGGTGCGCCACAGGCCGAAGGCGAGCGTGAAGGCGGCGCCGACCGTGAACATGGCGAGCGCGGCCGGGCGGGCATAGGGCTCCAGCGCGATCCCCACCAGCATGGTCGCGACTCCGGCGAGGCCGATGAAGCAACACTGGACGGGGTGGCGCGCCTCGGCTGCCGCATCGTCGGGGGTGACGAGCCACTTGGCCGCGAACAGCACGACCAGCACGGCCCAGACGAGGCCGCCCGCGAGCATCAGCGCTTCGCCGACCACAGCCGGCAGGCCCCACACCTGATGCGCAGCCCGCCACGCGCTGCCGAGGCCGACGAGGCCGAGGACCATGCCGAAGAACGAGGCGGGGACACGTGAGACCAACGATCGAGGGCCACTCATCAGGAGTCTCCGCGTGCGGCCGTGAGGCTCGGCGGGACGCCGACGGCGCAGTCGAGGCGCCGCCGCGTCGCCGTGGCCGGCGTTGGAATCGGAACCGCCGGTCCGGACGTCAAACGCCGAACTTCGTCTTGGCGAGCGGCAGGCTGCACACGCGGCGCCGGGTCAGCGCCGCAACGGCGTTGACCACAGCCGGCGGCACGCCGGGAAGTCCCGGCTCACCGACGCCGCCCATGGGCTCGCCGCTCTCGACGATCTCGACATGGACCTGCGGCATCGCGGTGCGCGACAGAACCGGATAGTCGTCGAAATTGTGCGACTGCCGGACGCCGTCCTTGTAGACGAGCTCCTCGAACAGTGTGGCCGAGACGCCGAGCGCGGCTGCGGATTCCACCTGCGCCTTCACGATCGCCGGATTGACGACGCGGCCGGGGTCGAAGGCGATCCACAGATGGTGGACCTTAACCTCGCCGCCTTCGATCGACACCTCCGCGATGGTCGCGGTCTCCGAGCCGAACGGTGACGCCATGGCGACGCCGCGGGCCCGCTTGCCGCCGTCCGCGTCGTACGGACCGCGCTTCCAGCCGCCCGACATCGCCGCGACGGTCTCCAGCAGCTTCAGGTGACGCGGCTTGCCGCGGAGCAGCTCCACGCGCAGGCGGAACGGGTCCTGCCGGCCCGCATCGGCCATCTCGTCGAAGAAGCTCTCGTAGAAGAAGTCGTTCATCGAGTGCCCGACGGAGCGCCAGAACGCGATCGTCACCGGGTGGCGGACCTTCACGTAATCCATGCTGCGGTTGGGGATGGCGTAGGGCTTCTCGACGATGCCCTCGACGGCGGAGCTGTCGACGCCGGCGTCTCCTCCGGCGCCGAAGTAGCGTCCCAGCGGCCCTTCGCCCGCCGTCCGCACCGCGATCGCGGTCGGCCTGCCGTCGGCGCCGATCGCCGCGCGGAAGCGGCTGAAGCTCAGGGGCCGCAGCGCGTCGCGCTTGAACTCCTCCTCGCGGGACCACAGCACCTTGACGGGCCGGCCGGTGGCCTTGGCGAGCAGGATCGCCTGCTGGAACGGATTGCCCGGCCCGTAGACGAAGTGCCGGCCGAAGAAGCCGCCGAGCATCGGCGAGTGAACCATCACCTTCTCGGGCGGCAGGCCGGCCGTCTGCGCCGCGACCGACTGGAACAGCTCCGGCATCTGGTTGGGGATCCACAGTTCCAGCGTACCGTCCGAGTTGAAGCGGGCGATCGAGGAGGGCGGCTCGAGCTGGCCGTGCGCCAGATAGGGCGCGTCGTACTCCGCCTCGATCACCTTGGCGGCCACCGCGAAGGCGGCGGCGGTGTCGCCCGCCTGCTCGGCCGGGACGCCGGGCCCGGCGTGGCCGGCGAGGGCGGCGCGCAGCCCCACCGACGAGAAGTCGGCAGCGACCGCGTCGAGCCCGGTGGCCGGCGGCTCGGACCAGGTCACCTCGGCGCTCTCGACCGCCTTGCGGGCGCGGTACCAGGTGTCCGCCGTGACGGCGACGGCGCCCGGCAGGCGGTGCACGCCATGCACCCCCGGCATGGCCGCGACGGCGGCCTCGTTGGCGATGCGCACCGGCTCGGTTCCGAGCACCGGCGCGTGCTGGACGGCGGCATGGAGCATGCCGCCGACCTTCAGGTCGATGGCGTAGACGGCCTTGCCGGTCGCCTTGGCGCGGATGTCGATGCGAGCCACCGGCTTGCCGAGCCAGCGAAACGTCGCCGGGTCGCGGAGCGCCACCTCGGTCGCGGGCTCCAGCGCGAGCGCCGCCGCGGCGAGGTCGCCGTAGGGAACTGCGCGCCCGGACGGCGGGTGGATCACCCGGCCGTCCTGTGTCGTCAGGCTCGCTTGAGGCACCTTCAGACGAGCGGCGGCGGCGCGGATCATCATCTCGCGGGCGGTCGCGCCGAGCCTGCGCATCGGCTCGTAGCTGGAGCGCGTCGAGTAGCTGCCGCCCGTCATCCGCAGTCCGTCGATCAGGGCGTAGTCGGGACCGGGCGGCGCGCACTCGACCTCGAAGCGGGCCGGGTCGACGTCGAGCTCTTCGCCGATCGTCTGGGCGATGCCGGTGGCGATACCCTGGCCACCTTCGACGAACGGGCTGAGAATCTTGAAGCGGCCATCCGGGCCGATCACCAGAAAAGCGCCCACGCGCGTGCCCGGTTTCACGGCGGCGGCAGCCTGTGCCCGCGCCGGGACCGACGGGAGCAGCGCGCCGAGCACCAGGGTCGCCGCGCCGAGCCCGAGCAGGCGGCGGCGGGACAGGTTGGTAACGCCCTCGTGGCGCATGTGCGGAAGCGCGACGGTGGCGAGGTCGAATGCGCCGGGCTTGAACGAGGCGAATGCGCTCACGACGATGTCCTCCCGTCAGCCCGCGGCGTGCCGGATCGCGGCCGCGATCCGGTTGTAGGTGCCGCAGCGGCACAGGTTGGTCATCGCGTCGGCGATGTCGGCGTCACTCGGCGCGGGCGTCTGCTCGAGCAGCGCGGTTGCGGCCATCACCTGGCCGGACTGGCAGTAGCCGCATTGCGGCACCTGCTGGGCGACCCACGCATCCACGACTTTGCGGCCGACCGGGCTCTCCTCGATCGCTTCGATGGTGCGGATCTCGGCGCTGCCGACGCTGTCGAGGGGGAGCTGGCACGAGCGGGTGGCCTGGCCGTCCATCAGCACCGTGCAGGCGCCGCACGCCGCGATGCCGCAGCCGTATTTGGTGCCGGTGAGCCCGAGCACGTCGCGCAGCACCCACAGCAACGGCGTGTCAGGCTCGGTGGCGACGTCGTAGGCGCGTCCGTTGACGGTGATCGATGTCATGGGCAAATCCTGGTCGGTCGGAGGTGGAGATCAGGGCGACACGCGGTTTCGGCGGCGACTGCGCGCGGACGGGTGATCACACCCGATGCGGGTGATCCGTTCGCTGACCCTGAAGAGATGAAGGCGTGCTCGACTGTCCCGCGCGCGAGAGCCTAGCGCCCCGCTCGCGGCGCGCTAGGGCGTCGCGTGGCGCTGCTGGCAGGGGCGGTTACCTGGGGGAGGGGCATCATGGTCGGGTCCATCTGCTCGCCGGGGGAACAAGCGGACCGATGATAGAACGTCGCGTTCGACAGAAAAAAGTCGTTCACGCGGCGATTCAGGACAAGCAGGGGAGCGCGGAGAGGACCGCGTCGACGATCGTCTCGATCGCACGCCCGAGCGCCATCCGAAACAGGGGAGCCATCACACCGACAAGCTGATCGAGAGTCAGGCGCGCGAACTCGAGTGGAGCGACAGCGAACTGAAGGCCGCAAGGCCGAGGCGCACCGTCTCGCTCCGCGCCGCCGCGGCGCCTGAGCAGCGATAACCCGACCGCGGGCACCGGGGTCTTGCTGTTGCGCAAACAAGCTCGCACTTCGGTCGGGCGTGGTGCGCCGTGTTCCACGTCTCCGAGGTGGCGGCCGTCAGGACGTCGGAGTGCCGCCCGTGAGCGGCCGCCTGAACGTGCGGTCGTCAGGTCGAGAACACCCGAGCCTGGAACGGGGCCAAGGCGAGCGACGCGGTCGTCGCCTAGACCCAGCCCGGCAAGGCGCCGCCCCACGCCGGGGCGCCGTGCTCCTGGGTGCCGGCGCCGGTCGCGGCCCATGGCCAGGGCAGGTCGGAGCGGGGGTACGGGAAGCCGCCCGTGAGCGGCCGGTTCGTGAAAGGCGTCTCAGGGAACCCGCGTGGTCGGCCGAGAAAGACGCTCCGAGTGCAGCTGCCGCCGGGCACGCCGGTGCGCGACAGATTCCTCGAAGAGGCCCAGCGCATCATTCAGCTTCGGGAAGGCGACGAGGTTCTCCAGAGACCGTGGCGGACGCGATTCGGCGCGCCGAGGCGGTCGCGGCGCTGACCCAGTCGGTCCTCGAAGCTCGTCGCGCTCGCGCTCCTGCGGGGCGACCGGGACGGGCTTGCGAGCGTCGTCGATCATCCGAGCCGTCGGCTGGCTGTCACGCGCCCGGCGTTCCACTCAGTTCGCGAGCGAGCCCGATGAACGCCTTGAGCGCGGCGGAAGCGTTGCGCCGCGCGGGGTAGTAGAGGCAGAGCCCCCCGAACGGCGGCGTCCAATCCTCCAGCACGCGGACGAGCCGCCCCGCCTCGATGTCGGCCCGCACGTCCTGTTCCATGAAGAAGCCGAGACCGATGCCGTCGAGCACGGCCGTTCGTGCCAGCGAGGCCTCGTCCAACGTGATCGGACCGTTCACGTCGATCTGGGCCGTCTGTCCCTCCTTCTCGAACTGCCATCGATACAGAGCACCGTTGGGCAAGCGCACGCGGACGCATGGGTGATCGAGCAGATCCGGCGGGACGCGCGGCCTCTCGTGTCTTTCGAAATAGGCCGGCGATCCTACGACGGCGAACTGCTGCGATCGACCGAGGGAGACCGAAATCATGTCGCTGGGCACGAGATCCGCGACGCGCACGCCGAGGTCGAATCCCTCGGCGACGATGTCGACCAATCGTCCTTCCGTGACGAGATCGACATGCACCTGCGGATAGCGGCGGAGGAACTCGAGAACCAGGGGCGAGAGAATCTCACGGGCCGCCATCGGAAAGGTGTTGATGCGGAATGTGCCCGATGGAGTCGTCTGTCGCGACCGCACCGTCTCCATCGCGCCGTGGATGTCCTGAAGCGCCGGTCCGATCTGCTTCACGAAGGCTCCGCCGGCATCGGTCAACGAGACGCTGCGGGTCGTGCGATGGAACAGGCGGACGCCGAGACCCGCCTCGAGCTTGCCGACGGCGTTGCTGAGCGCGGTCGTCGACATGCCGAGATCGAGCGCGGCGGCCCGAAACGAGCCCCTGCGCGCAATGGCGATGACGGCATCGAGCTCGTTCAGGCCGGGTCGGTACATTGTCCCGCTTTTCTCAACACTCCATCCCGCTTCATCCCACTTATCGCAACGAAGGTCTACGGCTAAATGGGGCTGACTGACGCGGCGCATGTCCACCCGTTCCGCAGGAGGTCCCCATGTCCAAGCTCCAGCCGTCCACGTTCAGCGCGCACGACACGAGCAGGCCTCTCGACCTGCCAGCCCCGATCGCCGCCTACTTCAATACCGACATGCGTGACAGTGCGGCCGCGGCCGGCTGCTTCGCTCCGGACGCCGTCGTCGAGGACGAGGGGCACACCTACGCCGGGATCGCCGAGATCCGACGTTGGAAGGACGAGAGCTCCGCGAAGTACGACTACACGAGCGAGCCGATCCGCTCCGAAAGCAAGGACGGGCTGACCGTCGTGACGAGCCGCGTGACCGGCAACTTCCCCGGCAGCCCGATCGACCTCCGATACGTCTTCAGGGTGGAGGGCGACAGGATCACGTCCCTGGAGATCGTCCCGTGAGCCCGAGGCGAGCGACATTCGGAGCGGCGTCGCCGCGATGGTGCGTTCGCCCACCGAGCCGACCGCGAGGTTCGACATCGCCGTATCGGTCGGCCGGGCTGGACGTCAGAACGCTAACCGCGCGTTCTCCTTGACCACCTTCATGACGAAGAAAGTCCGCGTCTGCCTGACGCCCGGGAGAGCGATCAGCTTCTCGCCGTGCAGCTTGTTGAAGTCGCTCATGTCGCGGACGCGGATCTTCAACAGGTAGTCGAAGTCGCCGGCCACCAGGGTGCAGTCCAGAACGTCCTTCATCTTGTGAACGGCGCTCTCGAATGCCGCGAAGCTTTCCGGCGTCGATCGGTCGAGCACGACGCCGATCATCACGAGAGTCCCCAGGCCGACCTTGGCCGGGGCGAGCTCCGCCCGGACTCCCGTGATGAAGCCCTCGTCGAAGAGGCGTTGTGTCCGGCGGTGACACGTCGCCGGGCTGACGTTCACCCGGGCCGCGAGCTCGGCATTGGTCAGCCTCCCCTCGGCGTGAAGGCTGCGGAGAATCCTGACGTCGATGCGATCGAGGCGACGGCCGGGAGAATCTTTCATCGTGCTGCTCCGAGATGAAAGGAAATATCGATCGTCCGAGCTTACGTGCGCCGACCGACAAATTGAAGAATGTATTCGAGAGCACCTTCCGGACGTGTTTCGCTAACATCCGAACCGAACGATGCAACGGAGGAGACCAGGCTATGGGACTGACGCAACTCACGCTCGCCGTCGCCGGCAGCACGCTGCTCGCGCTCGCCGCGTTCACGCCGGCCTACGCGGCACCGATCAAGAACGTCGTCATCGTTCACGGCGCTCTCGCCGACGGGTCCGGCTGGCGCAAGGTGCACGATCTGCTGAAGCAGAAGGGCTACAAGGTCACGATCGTGCAGCCGCCGATGACCTCTCTGCAGGACGACGTTCGTGCCACGCGCCGCATCCTCGATCTGCAGCAGGGTCCCTCGCTCCTGGTCGGCCACAGCTATGGTGGCATGATCGTGACGGAGGCGGGCAACGCCGACAACGTGGCCGGCCTGGTCTACATCGCGGCCTTCCAGCCCGACGCCGGCGAGACCCTCCTCGATCTCGCCGGCAAGATCCCCGCGGCCACGAAAGGCATCATGGCGACCTCGGACGAGTATCTGTATCTGGACCCGAAGGTCTACGCCGCGGATTTCGCGGCCGATGTCCCGGCGGCCGAGGCCGAGTTCATGGCCGCCTCGCAGGTCTTCCCGTCCAAGGCGGCGTTCGAGACCAAGGTGACGACGCCCGCATGGAAGAGCAAGAAGAGCTGGGCGCTCGTCGCGACCGACGATCGTGCGATCAGCCCCGACCTCATGCGGATGATGGCGCGGCGCGCCGAGAGCGAGACCGTCGAGGTGAAGGCGAGCCACGCCGTGTTCATGTCGAAGCCCGACGCGGTCGCGACTCTCATCGAGGACGCCGCGAAGGCGCTCACGAAGTGACGGCATGCTGAAGAGGCGGCACGTCGTTCGCGGCGTGCTCCTCGCCCCACTCCTCCTTCATGGGCAGGTCGGCGCGGTCACAGGCTGCGCGCATGCCCGAGATCAACCCGAAGAGCGACTCGGTGGCGCAGCGCGGATCATATGCCGCGCGAGGAGCATGCCATGCAATCGGATTCCGAAGGCCTCGACCACGCATCTCCGAACGCTGGTCGTCGGTCGCATCGCGATGCGAATGATCGACGGAGCTTCGACTTCATCGTCTGCGGTGCCGGCTCTGCCGGATGCGTGGTCGCGGCGAGGTTGGCGGAGCAGCACGATGCCCAGGTGCTGCTGCTCGAAGCCGGCGGCGGCGACACGTCGCCGACCATCGTGGACCCCGCGCAATGGGCGTTGAACCTCGGTTCGGAGCGTGACTGGGCGTTCGAGAGCGAGCCCAATGCGGGCCTGAACGGACGTCGGCTGCAGCTGAACATGGGCAAAGGCCTGGGCGGCGGCTCCAGCATCAACGTCATGGTCTGGGCGCGGGGCCACCAGGCGGACTGGGATCATTTCGCGGCGGAGGCCGGCGATCCGGCCTGGGGTTATCGATCCGTGCTCGGCTATTTTCGCCGCATCGAGAACTGGCAGGGCAAGGCCGACACGTTGCGCCGCGGATCCGGCGGTCCCGTGCATGTGGCGCAGCCGGATTCACCGAAGCCGGTCGCCTGTGCGATGGTCGAGGCCGCGGCCCTCGTCGGCATCCCGCGGTTCGACAGCCCGAACGGCGAGATGATGGAAGCTCCCGGCGGCGTCGCGATCGCCGATCTGCGCATTCGCGACGGACAGCGCGAGTCGGTGCATCAGTCTTATACGGCTCCACGCATGCACCAGGGGAACCTGACGGTGCTGACCGGCGCGCTCGTGTGCCGCCTCCGCCTCGACGGTCGCAGGGTGACCGCAGTGGAGGCCCTCGTCGGCGGGCAATTGCTGACGTTCGAGACACGCTGCGAGGTCGTCCTGTCGCTCGGCGCCGTCCACACGCCGAAGGTGCTGATGCAATCCGGGATCGGCCCTCGGGACGAGCTGCACGCTCACGGGCTCGACGTCGTCCAGCATCTGCCGGGCGTGGGCCGGAATCACCAGGATCACGTGGCCTTCGGCTGCACGTGGCAGTACGTCGAGCCGCAGGAGATCGGCAGCGGCGGCTGCGAAGCGACCTTGCATTGGAAGAGCGACGCGCGCCACGACGCGCCCGACATCTTGCAGTGCCAGCTCGGGTTCGCGGTGCCGTCGCCAGCCGAGGTCGGTGTGGCGCCCCCCGAGCATGGCTGGACCATGTTCGCCGGGCTGGCTCAGCCGAAGAGCCGCGGCCGCCTTCGTCTGTCCGGACCCCATCCGAGCGACCCGATGCTGATCGAGCCGAACCTTCTCAGCGAGCCCGAGGACATGACTGCGGCGCTCGCGGCCGTCGCGCTGTGCCGGGAGATCGGCAACCATCCGGTCTTCGGCCGAATCGTGCAGCGGGAGGTCGTGCCACGACAGCACGACCGCGCCGGCATGGAGCAGTTCATCAGGAACTCGGCGGTGACGTACTGGCACCAGTCCGGCACCGCCAAGATGGGCCGTGACGCCATGGCTGTCGTCGATCATCAGCTTCGGGTCTACGGCATCGACAATCTCCGTATCGCCGACGCGTCGATCATGCCGCGGATCACGTCGGGCAACACGATGGCCCCTTGCGTGGTCATCGGCGAGCGCGCGGCGGACATGATCCGCGCCGCGCACGGCCTGCAGGACGAAAGCCGCGAACCTGACCTGGCCGTCCACCATCCGAACGTCGCCGTCCGAAACGAGGCAGAGTTGTAGGCTACCGGCGCGACAGTCGGGTCTGGGCCTCTGGCGAATGCGCCGAGGCCGAACCGTATCGACGGGTGTAGCGGCCGCTCACGTTCCACCGAGCGGCTGCTCATCACCTGAGTGTGACCGCAACCGGGAACAAGTTGCAGAGACCCGCAGCCACGATTCGAGCTACTTCGTGCACGGCACAGCGCGACGATCCACTCACTCCGGATCGTCTGCGCCGGCATCGGATCCTTCGCGACGACGACGGCGAGGACGTGTGGCGAGCAGCGGAGAGACACGTGACCATGTGCGACATGGAGACATGGGAGGGCGTCCTGATGTGGATCGAGCAGCTGGCGTGGTTGGTTCGATGAGCGATCATCCCGCGGATTCGGAGCGGACCGTCGCGTCGGGACCCGCTTCGAGCCGCGACGACAGTACCGGCGAGGGCGCTGGCTCCGCGGCCGATCTCGCGGTGGACCGGATCTTGGTCGTCGACGACGACCCCACGCTCCGCCGCATGATCACGAGCTACTTCGAGGAGCACGACATCCCCTCGGTCGCGGTCGGCGGGCGATCGGAATTCGGCCGTCACTTCGGCGCGAGCGAGCCGGGGCTGGTCATTCTCGACCTGCGGCTCGGAACTGACGACGGCCTCGATCTGCTCCGCGAGATTCGATCGCGGTCCGATGTGCCGGTGATCATCACCACCGGCCACCGCCGCGACGAGATCGACCGGGTGCTCGGCCTCGAGCTCGGGGCGGACGACTACGTCACCAAGCCGTTCAGCTTGCGCGAGTTGCTCGCCCGGGTGAAGGCGGTGTTGCGCCGGCAGGAGTTCGGGCGTCAGGCGCGCAGCCGCAATCCGGAACGCGGCGGCTACCGGTTCGGCGGCTGGCGGCTCGAGCGGCGCAATCGCCGGCTGATCGATCCCGCCGGTGAGCCCGTCGCGTTGACCAAGGGCGAGTACGCGCTGCTGCTCGCCTTCCTCGAAGCGCCGCGGCGGCCGCTCTCACGCGAGCATCTTCTGCAAGCGACCCGGGTGCACGAGGACATCTACGACCGCAGCATCGACGTCCAGGTGCTCCGTCTCAGGCGCAAGTTGGAGGTCGATTCGAGCGCGCCACGGGTGATCCGCACCGAGCGCGGCGTCGGTTACGTGTTCGATCTGTCGGTCGAGCCGTTCTGATTACGGATGTAGCCGAATTCTCCCATGGCGAAACCGTGCCGTAGTCTCGCGCCTCCACGTTCGTTTCCTTCGGAAGCACCCGCAGGAGAGCGATGTGGAGAGTACCCGAGATACCGACTCGCGCCACCGAGCGCAGCGCCGACTCGGCCTGGCGCGCTCCATTTGGCTCGGGCTCGTCGTCGCGGCTCTCGCGCTCGGCGCGCTGGTCCTGAACGGTCGGTCGGGGATGACGGCCGTCGAGCGCGGCGCGTATCTGGTGACTTTGGGCGGATGCGCGGATTGTCACACGCCGGGGCACTTTCTCGGCCGTCCGGATGCGACCCGGCATCTCGGCGGGTCCGATGTCGGCTTCGAAATTCCCTCGCTCGGCGTTTTCTACGGTCCGAACATCACGCCCGACGACGACACCGGCATCGGGTCCTGGAGCGAGGCGGAGATCGTGACGGCGTTGCAGACCGGGTTCCGCCCCGACGGCCGCGGGCTCGCACCGGTGATGCCGTGGCGCGCCTTCGCGCAGCTCACGCCGGAGGACGCGCGGGCGATCGCCGCTTATCTGAAACACGTCCCGGCCGTGAAGAACAAGGTTCCGGGCCCGCTCGGTCCCGGCGAGCAAGCCCCCGCTTTCGTGATGCGGATCGTGCCGCCGACGGCGCCGCCATGACGTGAGCGGCGGAACCAGAAAGCCGAGTGTCATGGGGGTCCTCCGGAACGCAGAGACTTCATCGGGGCTGCGCAGGCTCGGGTGGCGCGACCGCGCGATGCGCCGATCGCTCGTCGCCGTCGTCTCCGGCGCGCTGACGGTCGTGATACTCACCTTCGGCATGCTCGCGGCCGCTTCGGACCACGATCCGGCGGCGCCGGATCGCGACGCGGCGGCGCGCGCATCGCCGCTTCGGGAGCCCATCACCCCGATCGGGCCCGCGCCGGACGCCGATCCGGCGAAGCTCGCGCTCGGCGAGCGGCTGTTCGCGGATCCGCGGCTGTCGGGGAACGGCCGTCGAAGCTGCATGTCGTGTCACGACCTCTCCACCAACGGCGCGACCGGCAATCGCCTGGATACGGCCCTCGACGGGACGACCACGCTCCCGCTCAACACCGGGACGGTGTTCAATGCGGCGCTCGCCTTTCGCCTGAACTGGGAGGGCGCTTATCGCACCTTCGAGTCTCAGGTCGAGGCGTCCTTCGTCAATCCGCTGGTGATGGGAACCACGATGGACGCGGTCGTCGCGAGGCTCGACGCGGACCCCGACATGGTCGGCCGCTTCCGCGCCGCCTATGGCCGCGGGCCGGACGCCGCGAGCCTTCTCGACGCTCTCGCGACCTTTCTGCGCTCGCTGGTCACGCCCGGAAGCCGGTTCGATCGCTGGCTCGCAGGAGAGTCGGGCGTCCTCACGGCACGCGAGGTCGAAGGCTACCGTCTGTTCAAGCAGCTCGGCTGCATCGCGTGCCATCAAGGCGCAGCGGTCGGCGCCAACATGTTCCAGCGGCACGGCATCTTTCGACCGCTCGCCTCGCCCGAGCCGGCCGTGGTGCGGGTGCCGAGCCTGCGCAACGTCGTCGCGACGGCGCCGTATTTCCACGACGGCAGCGCCCCGACACTCGCCGACGCGGTCCGACGAATGGGAGTGGCCCAGCTCGATCACCGCCTCGACGATGGACAGGTGTCCGCCATCGTCGACTTTCTAGGCACCCTCACCGGTGAGTATCGGAACCGGCGCGTCGAGCCCCCGCCATGAAAGCCACCGCAGCCGTCACGGCCGTCCTGCTTCTGCTTCTGCTGCTCACCGGACTGTGGCTGCGTGGCCTCGACCTCGACACCTCCCGGTACGGCACCTCGTTGCGTACGCTCGACGAGGTCGCGATGGCAGAGAGGGCGTTGCAGCGTGACGTGGTGACGGCGCGCGCCGGCCTGCTGCGCAACTACGATTCGCTGTCCGCAGCGGTGAGCAGGCTCGATGACGCGGTCGCCAAACTGCGGGATGCCGCGATCGACGATTCCGAGCGGATGGCTGCGATCGACGATCTCGAGAGGCTGATCGCAAGGCAGGGGACTTTGGTCGAGCGGTTCAAGAGCAGCAATGCACTGCTGCAGAACTCGCTGTCGTATTTCGGCCTGTTCAGCGCTCGTCTCGCCGCATCCGATCGGAATGGTCCGGTGATCGCCGCGACGACCAGCCTGGCCGCCGCCATGCTGAACCTCACGCTCGACACCTCCCCGGATGCCGCCGCAGCCGTCAAGCAACGCCTCGATGCGCTCCGCGCCCTGAGAAGCCCCGACAACGAAGACGCGATCCATGCCGTCTCGGCGCACGGCGAGATGCTTCACGCCACCCTGCCGGCGACCGACGCTTTGGTGAAGGAGGTCGTGTCTCTGCCGGTCGATCGCGCCCGCGAGGCGCTGGCGGCGATCGTGGTGCGCCGGCAGGACGAGGCGAGGGCGTCGGCGAACCGGTCGCGCGCGCTGCTGTTCGCGATCTCGGTCCTGCTGGTGGCCGCCCTGGTCCAGCTCGGGCGCCTGCTGCACCGGCGCGCGAGCGAGCTGCGGTCCCTCGCCGCGGCCGAGCATGTGATCGCCGGCGTGTCGACCCGTCTCGTCGGTTCGCGGCCGGACGAGATCGACGATGGGATCGTCGGCGCGCTCGAGGCCTTCGCCGGCATCTTCGGGGCGGACCGCGCCTATGTGGTGACGGCGGGCTCGCCGCCCGAGATCCATCGGTGGGCGCGGCCCGGCCTGGACTTTCCGTCTGGATGGCCGGAGCAGGCGATCGGTCTCGGAGCCTGGCTGAACGCCGGCGCGGCCCGGTCGATCAGTCTCCCGCAATTCGATCGTCTGCCGCCCGGGCCGGACCGGACACTGCTGTCGGCCGTGGCGCCGAAGGGCTGGTTCTGCACGCCGAGCACCAACGGATGGAGCCGTCTTCTCGGCTACGACGCCGTTCGATCGGAAAGCCTGAGCGAATCCGTCGACGGTGTGTTGGGCCGGATGGCGTTCGACGTCGTGGCGAACGCGCTCGATCGGCAGCAGGCGGAGCAGGAGCGCGTGCGCCTCGAGGCGATCCTGCAACGGGCCCGCCGGATGGAGACCCTCGGTGCGTTCGCGAGCGGGATCGCGCACAACTTCAACAACATCGTCGCCGCCATTCTGGGCTACGCGGAGATCGCCGGGGCGCAGGCGGAGCGCGGAACGCGCCTCGCCCGCAGCCTGGCCGAGATCCAGCGGGCGAGCGAGCGGGCACGTGATCTCGTCGACCAGATCCTCACCTTCGGCCGCCGCGGCGAGATGCCGAGAACGTGGGTTTCGGTCACGACGCTGGTCGACGAGGCGAGGTCGCTCCTCGCGGCCTCTCTGCCGGCTCACGTCCGGCTCGATGTCCGGATCACAGAGAGCGCCGGGGCCGTGCTCGGTGATCCGGTGCAGCTCCAGCAGGTGGTGCTGAACCTGTGCAACAACGCCGCCCAGGCGATGGACGGCGATGGCCGGATCGTGCTCGAGGCCGGCCTGCAGGTGCGCATGACGTCGCTGCGCGACGACGGCATCGCGCTCGCGCCGGGTCCTTGGGTGCTGCTCTCCGTGAGTGATACCGGGCGCGGAATGAGCGCGGCGACACTGGAACGGATCTTCGAGCCGTTCTTCACCACGCGGCCGGAGGGCAACGGCCTCGGGCTCGCGACCGTGCGGGAGATTGTGCGGGAGCATGGCGGCACGGTGATCGCCAGCAGCACGCGCGGCGTCGGAAGCCGGTTCGAGGTCTGGCTTCCGTCCGCCGGGCAGGAGGACTGCGACGCTGTTTCCTCGCGAACGCCCGTCGGGCACGGGGAGGGCGAGACCGTGCTGCTGATCTCGCCGGAGCGCGAGCATCTGCTCCACGACGAGGAGATGCTGGCGGCGCTCGGCTACGAGCCGGTCGGATTCGCCGACCCGACCGCAGCGGTCGCCGGCGACGGAGCGGTGCCGTCACGCTTCGACCTCGCCCTGGTGTGCCAACCCGACGGCTCGCGCACCGCGGCGGATGCCGCAGCGATGCTGCATCGCCTCGCGCCCGAGCTGCCGATCGTCGTCGCGATCCATTCAGCGATCGAGTCCGGCTCTGCATCGGTCACCCGTGCCGGCATTTGCGACATCGTTCATTATCCTCTCGTGTCCGACGAGCTCGCCGAGACCCTGGCGCGATGCATCCCAAACCCGCGCAGTCGCCGACACCGGACTTCGGACGTCGAGACCGTCGATTGACCCGAGATCGGTCTTCCGGGCCGGCCGTTCCACGTCAGCGAGTTCGACCCGTCTGCAAGTCTCGGCCGCCGAATAACAGTGTCGCACACGGCCGCGCACCAGCCGGCGATCGGCTCACGCCTCCACGCTTCGCGCCCACGTGACAGGCTCTGGTGGCCGTCCCGTGCGATCCGTGCGTGTCGAACTAATCACGGACCCGGTTGACACCTCGCCATTGTTACTGACGTAGCCCTGTTCTGCGTCGCCGAAACAAATCGGTAGCGGCGGGTCGCCAGATTGCTTGGGCCGGCACGAAGGCCGGAGCAGAAGGAGAACCGAGATGAAGACCACGATGACCATCGCTTTCGCTCTCGTGTCGCTGGTGGCGGTGGGCGCCGGCGCGATCGCGCAGCCGGCGCACCACGGGAACGGCGACCGCATCCGCCACGAGGCCGGGCCCATGTTCCGGGCCTACGCGCCCGCGGCCGGCGATCCGCGTCAGGCCTATGCGTCCGAGCCGTCCTATCGGCAGGACGCACCCGCCTTCGGACGTTCGAGCTCGCAGGAGCGCTGGTTCGATCAGGCGAAGGGGCACATCGATTGACGCACGCCCGGAACTCCGACGAGCAGAGCGACTCAGGTCGTTCCTTCGCGATCGCTTCTCTTCTGCTTGCGGATTCGAGCGAAGGTGGCGTCATGCTGGACATCGGCCGGTGAGCCGGCCGACCTGATCACGAAACTCCTGGCTTCGATGGACGGACAGACAGCCCGTTCATCTGCCGCCGGACAGTGCCGGGCCGGGGTTCATCGGCCGGACCGCGCAATGGACGCATCGCGTGACGTCAGTCCGGGAACCGGCCGCCGATTTTCGACCTTCGGGCTCGGGCTCGGCGGCCGATACGAACGAACCGAGCATGATCCACAAGGAGAATGCCTATTCGGCTGGGTGGTGGTGCAGGCAGTCCCTATCGGACGGCTCTCACCTGATATTCGCTGTTCCCGCCGGGAAAACTCCTGCTCGGCCCCGGAATGGCGGGTGGGTGTGCCCAAAACCCTCGTTATTCCGTGGCCTTGGCGGAATTTCCCTGTTCCTGGAAATCAGGGAAATGCCCCCAGGCCTTCAGGGGCTTTACTTTCAATACGCTCGCCCGCGAAAGCGCACCCGACGCCGCGGAGGCGCCGGACTTGGTGCCGGAGCCGCCCGAGGTCCCGGCCACACGCCACGGCGGCCTCTGGCTGCTCGGTCGCCACCGGCTGCTGTGTGGTGACGCCCGGGAGGCAGCCGATCACGCTCGGCTGCTCGGCGACGAACGGGCCGACTTGGTCTTCACCGATCCGCCCTACAACGTGCCGGTCGATGGCCATGTCTGCGGCCTCGGAGCGATCCGCCATCGGGAGTTCGCGATGGCGTCCGGGGAGGTGTCGCGGGAGGCGTTCACCGCCTTCCTGACCGTGACCCTGTCCAACGCAGCCTCGGTGTGTCGCGATGGCGCGATCGGCTTCGTGTGCATGGACTGGCGCCACATGCGCGAGCTGCTGCAGGCCGGCGACGCCGCCTTCACCGAGTTGAAGAACCTGTGCGTCTCGAACAAGACCTACGGCGGGATGGGGACGTTCTACCGCTCGAAGCACGAGCTGGTCTTCGTCTACAAGGTCGGGGCGGGGCCTCACACGAACAGCTTCGGGCTGGGAGACTCGGGGCGCTATCGAACGAATGTGTGGGACTATCCGGGGATCAGCAGCATCGGGGCGGACCGCGAGGAAGCCCTCGCGATGCATCCGACCGTCAAGCCCACCGCCTTGGTGGCCGACGCTATCCGTGATTGCTCGCGGCGCGGCGAGGTCGTTCTCGACGGCTTCGGCGGGTCTGGTACGACCCTGATCGCCGCGGAACTCTCGGGCCGCCGCGCACGTCTGATCGAGTACGACCCGGCCTATTGCGACGTCATCGTCATGCGATGGGAGCAACTGACCGGAAAGCGCGCGACATTAGCCGACACCGGCGACGCGTTCGAGGATGTCAGGGAGCAGCGCCATAGTTTGCAGGTCGGGCCGGAGGCGGGCCGATGACGAGAGATACGAAAAAGCCGCCCTCGAACCGCACCTACGAGGTCGGATACGGGAAGCCGCCGGTGAGCGGCCGGTTCGTGAAGGGCGTCTCGGGCAACCCGCGTGGTCGGCCGAGAAAGACGCCCCGTGTACCGCCGCCGGCGGACACGTCGGTGCGCGACAGCTTCCTGGAAGAGGCCGAGCGCGTCATCCAGCTTCGGGAAGGCGACAAGGTTCTTCAGATGACCGTGGCGGACGCGGTTCGCCGCGCCGAGGCGGTCGCGGCGTTGAAGGGCAACACTCACGCTCAGAGGAACTTTCTGGAGCGCGAAGCACGGTACAAGAAGAAATTTGCCGACGAGGTCGAGGCCCAGTAAGCGTCGTGGCGACGATACATCGATCGGTACGGTGCGCCTGGCGCCGCCATCCCGAAAGGCCTCCCGCATCCGGAGGACGTGATCATCGCGCCGGGCAAGCCGGTGTGGTTCCGGTTCGGCGTCGACCCGGAGGAGGCGGAGAGGCACTGTCTGACTTCTTGTCGGTTCCGAGATGCGTTCCTGCTCCAGGCAGAGATCGACGATCGATGTCACAGGAGAAAGCGGACGCCCGGATACGATCGCAAGGTCCCGGTGTCGCTGGTTCTCGCGATCTGCGCGAACTTGATGCTGCCGAACCGGCACAGATACGACCAAGACACGTTCGGCGCGGTTCAGCTGACCCATATGAACCTGCGGCAGAGCGAGCTCGAGAAGCGGCGTCACGAGGCGCTTTGCGCGATCGGGCTGAATGGGGCGAGGATGTTCATCATGCCCCTGATCAGCAAGCAACAGGTCGTGCAGATGACCAACCAGATCAAACGCAAACACGGCATAGAGTAGCGCGCCGTCTACGTCAGACGCTCCGAGTCAGCTTTCGGGCATCTTGTCGAACGTTCCGGACTCCGGTTGATGCACGTGAGTTAGTGCTCCGATTGGCGCAACGAAGCATGGTAGGGGAAGTTGCGATCCTGGCCGCTTCACGAAGCCGTTGTGCGAGCCCGGTGACTTTCATAAGGGCGGGGCTTCGCCGTCACAGATCGTGAATCCAAGATGTCAGTAAAATGCTGCGTTCCTGTACCGGGCCACCTCCACCCCCTCGGGTGACATCGCGCGGATTGACCCCATAGCGTCGACGGAAAGCGCGACTGAACACCTTCTCTGATTCATATCCGCACGCATAGGCGACCGACGACACCCGCTGGCGCGGACCGCCTTCGACTCCGGCCAGGAGCCGCATCGCGCGAACGAGACGGCGATTGCGGATGTAACTCGCGATCCCGCCGTCGTTCTCGAACAGCTTGTAGAGCGGTGTGCGAGAGAGTCCGAACCGTGCACGGACGAGATCGATCCCGAGATCGGAATTCTGGATATTGTCCTCGATGAACTGCTTGATCTCGATCGCCGTGGCGACCGGAAGGGACGACGGCGCGGCGTAGCCCGGCATGAACGCGGCATTGCAGATGGCGAGCGCTGCCGAGGTCAGCAGGTTCCGCTGCTCCGATCCGGCCCGGCTCAGACACCCCCGCATGTTCAGCAGGTGGTCGGCCAGCAGCTTGAACAGGGGGCTGCTCTGCGAGGGCAGAATTTGCATGTGCCGCAGGCCGGAGCGCCTCGTTTGGTCGTCGAACCGCCGTCGAGGAATGCAGATCTGAACGGCGGACGTTCCGTCGGTCGCGAGCTTGATGCTCTGGGCGAGGTCCAGGACGAAGACATCGCCGGGCCTGATCACGCCAGTTCCGCTGCCTGGGCGCGTGAGTTGCATCATTCCGGATATCTGCAGACCGATCAGGATGTGATCGACGCCCTGTGTCACGATCTGTGCGAGATTCCGTTCGGCATCATAGGCGCACGTACAGTGGTCGAAGAACAGTGCGCGCTCGAGATTGAAGCATCGGAAGACCAGATTCGGACGCGCAACCGCCGGCTTCGCTCTGGAAGCCACGAACAAGCTCGAGGTGAGCGCCTGCCATGTGCGCAATCTCGCCTGTTCGTCGTCGATCTCCGAAAGCTTCGGATCTATGACGTTGGCGTTCATCGCTTCTGCAGCCACCCCCCTTGTGGCTGCGATGTTACGCCTGCTCATTACCGCTGGATTACCAGTGCGCGCTCCCGAGAAAAATGAGGGAAGCGCTCCGGTTGTCCGATGCTTCTGATTCGCCGACGCCACGTCGGTTACCGGAGGTAGTTCACCAGCGACAGCTTGGAGAGCGTCGCGGTCACCTGGTAGCTGGCCTGCAGTCTCGCCTGGACGTCGAGGAGCTTCACCATCACCTCTTCGGTCGGGATGGTCTCGAGCTGATCGAGATGCGTCTGAATGATCGCCCGGGCCGACGTGTTCTGGGTCTTGGCGTCTGCCAGCGCGCCCGAGGCGAGGGCGAACTCGTTGGACAGTGCATCGAGCGTCTCGCCGGGCGGAAGCTGCGAGCGCGACCGGGTGACGAGTGCCTTCCACCGCTCCGTGGCTTCGGGCGTCGTCGCGCTCGGATCGGTCACGGCGAGGGCGGCGAAAACGGACAGCGCGCCGCGGAGAGGCGCTTCGTCGGCCCGCGCACCGACCGCGACCGTTCGGGTAGCGCCGGCACGAACGACGAAGGACGAGCGGGGATCCGAGGGCGATGCCTCGCCTTTGTACCAGATCACCGTCGATGCGGACGCCGACTGGAAATAGGTCGGCGCCGGCCCGGTGAAGTCGATTCGCCGCGGCGCGAGACCCGGTGCGGTCGAGCCGGCGAAGAAGTCCTGGGTCGCCCGCAGGGTCGCGCTCGCCGCGAGGTCCGTGCCGGCCGCCCGACCCAAGGCGCGCTGGAGCGTCGCGGACAGGTTGCGAGCCGTCTCGGAAGCCGTCGTGCCGATCGCGAAGCTCGTGGTCGATTGCGGATCGGCTTCGGATTGCGCTCGCAGGGTGAGGGTCGTCGTCGTGCCGTCGTGCAGGCTCAGGCGAATCGACAGCCGGTCGCCCTCCTTCGGCAGAGCCGTGACGTCGATGTCGAACGACGCGCGCGTCCCCGCATTCGCGAACGAGGCGGTGAGACCGGGCGGCGTTCCGCTCTGGACGCTGGCGATCTTTCCGTCGCCGACGAGCGTCACGAGGGACGCGGCTGCCTTCGCCGGGGAGCTGACGTCGGCGAGGTCGGCTCCCGAGAGGTCGTAGGTCTTCTGCCCGCCGCTCGCCTGGTTGACCACCACCCTGAAGCGGTCCGTCGCGAGCGGTGCCTGGGCGAAGCGGGGGGCAGCACCGTCCGCAATTCCCGGGGTGTAGTTGATCACGAACGGCCCGGTCGCCGTGGGCTTGCCGGAGATATTGAAGCCGAAATTCGCTCGCACGCCGGCATCGCTGCTCTCCTCCACGAGGACCCGGGTCGGCGAGGGGGTCGACACACTCAGATGGCCGGTCCCGCTTCCCTGGTCCGCCCTGATCTGTTCGGCCACCATGGTCCGGAGACCGGCCAGCGGTCTCGTCGCATCGGTCACATCGTCCTCGAGAAACGCATTCGCGGTGAGGACCGGCGGAACGCGGCTTTCCCTGCCACCGAACAGGTACTGGCCGTTGAACGTCTGATTCAGCGCAGCGAGCGTCCGTTCGAGACCCGCCTTGGCGATTTCTCGAGTGCCGAGGTTGTCGGCGGACGGATTGGTGAGCCCGCCGCCGAGGGTCGCGGCGGACTTCGCGATCTGTGCGAGGCTGAGCGAGGTCAGCTCCACGCGCGGTCGAGAGCCGTCGATGGCCATGTCGTAGCCGGCCAGGCCGGCGAGTTGCGCACGTGCGGCGAGGCTTGCGGAGCGACCGATGCCGAGATCGCCGTAGGTCTCCCCGACGCGCCGCGTGCTCAACTGGCTCGCCAGCGTCCGCATCTGCGCCGTGAGGGCGAGGAGATCGTACGTGTTGCGATCGGCGGTGAAATGGCCCGCGGCGAAGCTCGTGATGGTGTTCATGTCCGAACTCAGCTCCGCAGCAGGGTGTCTAGCATCTCGCGCGCGGCCGTCAGCACGCGCGCATTGGCGGCGTAGGCGGTCTGCAGCGTGATCAGGCGCGACATCTCTTCGTCGAGGTTGACACCCGCGCTCCTCGAA
Organism: Rhodoplanes elegans; assembly: GCF_016653355.1. Taxonomy (GTDB): domain Bacteria; phylum Pseudomonadota; class Alphaproteobacteria; order Rhizobiales; family Xanthobacteraceae; genus Rhodoplanes; species Rhodoplanes elegans. The sequence goes on from NZ_NHSK01000106.1 coordinate 31,340, forward strand.
TACGCGCCTTGAGCAGCCGCGAGCGCGACGCGCTGTCGTTCGTCGCCGGTCTTCGCTCTCGTGGCCGCGTCGCCCTCGGCGGCGATCACGTCCTGGGCAAAGGAGACGATGGTCGTCTCGTGCGGGGCCGACGTGCCGCCGATTCCGGAGGCGGACGAGAACGTCTGTGTACTCTTGGTCAGTGCATCGAAGACGAAGCCCATGCGGGCCGGATCGGGTGTGCCGTCGCTGCGGACCGCCAGCGGCGACGGGTTCTCGATCAGCAGTGGGTTGACGGCCAGGCGTCGGGCGAGGCCGAGCCGCTGCGCTCCGTCGTCGAGCGAGCCGGTGATCAGCGTCCCCGCGGCGCCGTCGACGAAAAGCGGAAGTTGGAGGCGTGAGGCCGAAAAGTCGCGAGCGGACGTCGGCTGGGTGATGGTCGCGACGACACTTCGAACGCCGGCGCCCGAGACGAGTACGGTGCCGTCGGCGTTTGACGTGGCCGCCAGTCCCGGCGCCACCATTCCGAGCGCGGCAGTGATCGAAGACGCGAAGTCCTGCGTAGACGCGGGCGCCGTCGGAATCCTGAACGTCTGCGCGCGTGCGTTCGAGTCGATGGTGAGCGACGGGTCCACGGCCCGCGACGCCTGGGCCGACGCGACGAGAATGACGTTGCTCCGGGCGCCGGCCGTCTCGATCGAGATCACGATGGAGTTGCCGGGCTTGAGGTCGGTCAGGTCGCTCGCCGTCAGCTCGAAGCCCGTGCCACTCGCCTTGGCCGACACACGCTTGTCGGTCAGAGACTGGGACAGCCCGAAAGCGAGATCGTCGAGACGACGCTGAGCCCGTGGCAACGCGCGGTTGCCCAGGTCGAGCGCGGCCGCAATCGATCCCGAACGAACGCCCCGCTGGTCCAGCTCGATCTCGCTTCCGCCCGGCAGGACCGCCGTCAGCCTGTTGCCGAGCCGCGTCTGGGGCGATGCCGCGATCGCCGTGTCGGACCCGCGGGCCGCCACCGCGAGCCTGGCCGCGGTGCCGCGGTCGACCAGGAGGACTCCCGACGGCGTCATCAGGGACGCACTGCCGTCGGCAAGCGTGGACGGTGTCACGTCGAGAAGGGATGCGAGCTGCGTGATCTGGTGGTCGCGCCGATCGAGCAGGTCGGCTCGTGAGGATGTGTCGGTCGCCGTGGCCACCTTGACGTTCAAGCTCGCGATCGAGGTCAACAAGCCGTTCGCGACCGAGACATCGGAGGCGAGGCGACCGTCGACGCCTTTGCGGAACGACTCCATGGAGTCGGCGATGGAGCGTACCTGATCAGCGAGAACGCAAGCGGCGCCGACGGTCGACCGGCGGACGGGCGCGGAGCCGGGATTCGACGCCAAGCCTTGACAGGCCTGCGTCAGAGCGTTGAGGCGGCCGTCGAGAGAGGTCGACTGTCCCGGCGCGCCGAAGAGCTTGTCGATCTGCGACGACAGGGCGAGCTCGGCCGATGCGAATGCGGCGCGCGACGTCTCCAGACGCATCTGCGTCAGAGCCGACATCTCGAAGGATCGAGCGATCTCGCTCGTCGCTACGCCCGCGTTGCCGGGACCGGATACGGTCGTCACCGTTCGCTTGACGTACCCGGCGACGCCGGCGTTCGCGATGTTCCGGGAGACGGAGCCCATGGCGAACTGCGTCGCCTTGAGACCGGCCGTCGCGGTGTCGAAGGCTCTCGTCAGCATTGAGGCACCCCGGTGTTGCGATCGGACCGGATCACCGGATCGCGTTCAGCAGTTCCGTCATCATCTGCTGTGAGGAGGTCATCACCTTCACGTTCGCGGAGTAGGCCTGCTGTGTCGCGATCAACTTCGAGAACTCGCCGGCGATGTCGCTGTTGGAGCCCTCGATGTTTCCACCGACGATCGACGCGGTCTGAAGGCCGGCCATCGGCGCGCCGGACTCGCGCGTCTGTACGTAATGGCCGCCCGCGACGGCCTTCAGACCGTTGGGATTGGCGAAGCTCGCGAGCCCCGCCGTGGCGAGCGGCGCGGTCATCTCGTTCGAGAAAGTTCCGACGATCGTGCCTTCCGGCGTCACCGACACGCTCTTCAGGGAGCCTGCGGCGTAGCCGTCCTGCGACAGCGTGTTGGTCGTCACACCGGGTGAGGATGTCGACCCGTTCGTCAATCGACCCACACCGAGATTGAGAGTGATGTCGCCCAGGTTCATGCCGTCGATCACGACCTGAGGAATCTTCAGGGAGGTGTTGCCGTCGGCCGCGACCGTGGCGGTGGCGGGCGGGATGAAACGGCCCGACGAATCGAAGGCGAACGCCGATCCGGTGTTGATCCAGTCGCCGGTCTTGGACGTTGTCGCGGTGGACGAATAGAACAGGTTCCAAGTCGTGTTCTTCGGCGGTGTCGCAGCCGGGTCCGCGTCCTGCACCCTCGCCCAGCGGGTCGAAAGCGGCACCGCCCCGCCGCCGGCCGCGTAGACGGTGAGAGACGGGCCGACCAGGGACTTGTTCAGAAAGCCGGACACCTGCGCGGCCGTGACCCGCTTCGTCATGTCCGGCGACGTCAACGTCGGATCGGTCACGATCGCGCTGCTCACGGTGTAGGGAGACGTGTCCTGCCCCTCCGATCCGCTCCCCGGCGACGGCTTCGGCAGATTGGCGCCGTAGTCGATGCGCGTCGTCTGGCGCCCGGGCATCGTCGCGTTCGCGATCTTGATCGGTCCGGACGACACGATCCCGCCGGTCGCCGGGTCGAGGTTGGTGCCGAACAGATAGGCGTCGGCGCCGTTGACCAGATAGCCGTCCTTCTTCAAGGTGAAATCGCCGCGCCGGGTGAACATCGTCGTCCCCGAGAACTTCGCGTCGCCGGTTCTTTGCTGGACCGTGAAGAAGCCCTCGCCGCTGATCGCCATGTTGGTCGGCACGCCGGTCGCCTTCAGCGGGCCCTGCAGCGAAATGGTCTGGCGCGCGGCGCCGACGACGCTTCCCGCCATGGTCTGCTCGGACGATTGCGCCGCGATCAGTTCGGAGAAGCTCGTTTCGATCGCCTTGTACCCGGGGGTGTGTGCATTCGCGATGTTCCCCGAGATGTTGCCGATGGCGTAGGATTGGGCCTTGATCCCGCTGAACGCCGTCTGTAGCGCGGTGGAGATGCTCATACCGTCCCCCTTGTCGAGGTCGAGTTGGTCGACCGACCGGCGCGACGCTTCGTCGTGGGCGCGCGGACCCGGTCGGTTTGGCCTCGATCGCACCTCGCCCGATGTGTCGGCCGATGGAGAGCGATCGAGGTCGTCGGTTCGAGTTCGTCGCACCGGGCCGGTGGGCCCGGTGTGGGGCGACGAACGACGGCGCCGGGCTCCGATCGCCGGGTCCGCCGCGTCAGCGCAGGAGCTGCAGAATGCCCTGCTGGGCCTGGTTGGCCAGCGACAGCGCCGAGATCGCCAGCGAGTTGCGCAGTTCGAGAGCCTTCTGGTTGGCCGTCTCCTCGTTCAGATCGGCGATCGTGAGGTTGTTGGCGCCGACATCGAGGACGTTGATGATGCCTTTGGTGAGCGCCTGGCGGTTCTGCACGACGGTCAGGCTCGAGCCGAAGGTCGATGCCTGGCTGCGCAGGGTCGACGCGGCGTTCGTCAGCTGGCTCAGCGCGGTCTTCACCTCGTCGTTGGTGGCGAAGTTGCCGGTGATCTTGCTGATCCCGAGCCCGATGAAGTCGAACTTCACGCCCTTGATGTCGAGGAAGCTCGTGTCCTTCTCGTTGAAGGTCAGGTGCAGCGTGTTCTCCTTCGAATCGGCACCCGAGCGGTGGAGCAGGTTGACGCCCTGGAAGCGGGCGTCCTGAGCGACCATCGAGATCTGATCCAGAAGGTCGTTGAACTGCTGCGCCAGGGCGGAGCGCTGCCCGGTGCTGTTGGCGCCCGTGGAGCCGGCACCGGTTCCGGAGCGGGCCTTGCTCACGTCGCCCGCGGTGCCGAACCCGATGTCCTTGGTGCTCGTCGCGGCCGACGTCACCGTCAGCTTCTGGTCGCCCCCCGACGCGGTGGAGCGCAGGGAGACCGTGCCGGCCCCGTTGTCGGCGACGGCGACGACCTTGCCCGAGATGCCGGTATCGGAATTGAGCTGCTTGTTGATCGCCGCAGCGATGTCCGACGCCTTCAGGGTGGAGACGCCGAGGGTCGCATCGGCGGCCTTGTTGAGATTGATGGTCTTCGTCAGGCCGCTTCCGAGCTGAACCGTGATCGAGGCGTCACCCGCGGTCAGATCGAAGGTGCCGCCGCTGAGCGTCGAGACGGCGATGCCGGTGGCGTTCGCCTTGGCCGATCCGTCGGTCGAGTCGATGCCGCTGGCCGTCACCGCCGCGAAGGCGCCGGTGCCGAAGCCGATGTCGATGGTGCCGCTCGTGCCGGTGACCGTGAGCTTCGCGTCGGTTCCCGTCGAGGTCGAGGTGAAGGTCAGTCGGCCATCGTTCGTCAGCGAGGCGGTGGCGATCCGCCCCTGAGCGGTAAGCTGCTGGTTGGCCTGAGCGACGATCTCGTCGGACGTCACCTTGGTGATGTCCTTCACGTTCGGCGTCAGCTTCGCGCGATCCAGGGTCACGCTCGCCGAGTTCCCGAAGGCGTCGGTCACGGAGAAGACCGAGGCGTTTGCGCTGAAGTCGTGCGTCCCGTCGGCGGCGGCGGCCGTACCGCTGCCCAGAAGCGACTTCCCGTTCGCAGCGGCGACCACGGCGCCGGTCGCGCCGGCACCACTCGACGAATTCTGGATCGCGAGCGCCTGTTGCGCCGTGCTCTTGGCCGAGTCGACCAGGCCCTGGATCCGAGTGATGCCCTGGTTGGCGGCCTGGATGGTCTGGATGCCGTTGGAGATTCCGTCGAGCAGCGAAAGCAGGTCGGACGACCGCGCCGTCATGGCCTGTGCGGCGAAGAAGTTGACGGGATTGTCGAGCGCGGAATTGACCTTCTTCTGAGTCGAGAGTCGGGACTGCGTGGTCGCGAGCAAAGACGCGGTGTCCTGCAACGAAAGCAGGTTCTGGCGCGTTGCGGCGGACAGGGTGATTTCGGACGGCATGACTGAGATCCTTCTGTTTCTCGTCACTTCATCGAGCGACCCCGAAAGACTGCCGGTCGGCGATTTCCGTGAGTGTAAAGATGCGGTAAGGGGTCGAGGTTTGAAGGGATCAGACGTGCTGAAGAAGGAACGTTTCGTACTTCGCGCGCGACGAGACGAATCCGCGACGCGTCTTCGACGAGCGATCGGGTCGAAGGCTGTTCTTCGCCGTCGTGCAGAAGCACGAAGCGACGTTCTCTCGTCCCGAGCGCGGAACGCGTTCTGGTCGAGGCAGATCACGACAGCGACCGGACCGAAGGCGAGCGCCGGTCCATCGCGTGAGCGGGTCCATCGAACGGGGTCGATCGCCGAGTCCCGTAGGCGGGTCGATTCGAAGGACGAAAAGCAGCCCGCACGTCTGCAGGCGTGCTCAGGCCTGCCACATCTCTTTCAGATGACGTAATTCTCTTGCAATCTTCGAGAGGCTCTTGAGGTCGGGTCGACATTGCGGCGGCCGGCGCAGAAGGCCGGCGGCTCGAAAGGATCGAGAAGCACGATGAAGAAGATGATGTTGGGTGTGGTCGCGCTCGCGATGCTGAGCACGACGTCCGCGATTGCCGCGGACCTCGGTCGGCCGAACCTGAAGGCGGCTCCTGTGAGCTATCTTCCGGCCGAGCCGATCTACAACTGGACCGGCTTCTACGTCGGCGGCCATCTCGGTGGCGCGTTCGGCGGAGGATCGACGTTCGGAAAAGATGCCCGCTTCGGTGGTGGCGCTCAGGTCGGGTACGACTATCAGTTCGCGCCCAACTGGGTCGTCGGTCTCGAAGGACAGTACAGCTGGTTGGCCGGCGGCGAGAAGACGGCCCAGTTCAGCACGTTCGGTCTGACGCGAGACCGTAATGGCCTCGGCTCGGTCACCGGTCGGCTCGGGTATGCCTCGGGTCCGGGACTTCTCTACGTCAAGGGCGGATACGCCTATCAGGATACGAAGTATGGCGCCACATCGGTCGCCTGGCCGGGCCGTGTGGCGTTCGACGGGAACAAGAAGAACGGTTACACGGTCGGTGCCGGTGTCGAGTATCAGCTCACGCCGAGCTGGTCGACCAAGCTCGAGTATCAGTACTATGGGTTCGGTGCCACGGACTTCCGTGCGGTGTCGCCGAACGGGACCGTGACGACCGGCTCGTTCGACAACAAAGAGCACTCTGTGATGGTGGGCCTGAACTACCGCTTCCGGTAAGCGACCGAAGTCCCAGACGGTCACGGAACGGAGGTGGCGAAAAGTCGGCGTGAGCCGGCTTTTCGTCGTCCGGCCGTGCATGTCGTCGAGATCATCGGACGACGATCGTCGCGGCATCGATGGTGAGTCACGTCTGGATGTCGTGGCGGACACGGCTTCGGTTGGTCGTCGTGCGCCGGGCGACGGCGTCCACCTCGCACTCGCCTGTCGAGCGCGGTGCAATCGGAGGCGGTGAGACCCGCCGGGTGCAGCGACAAGAACGCTTTTTTAAGGGCGGCAGGCGTAGGTACGGCTCGACCGTAATCCTGCTGCAATGAGTCATGCTTTCTCCTCTCGGCGGTCAGGGCCGACAAGGAGACGGCATTGCGACTACTCATCATCGAGGACGACAGTCAGCTCGGCCCATGGTTGCAGTCGGAGCTCGCGAGCGCCATGGGCGGCGCCGACTTGGTCGGCACGCTGGACGAGGCCTCGGCTGCGATCGCGGTGCGTCAGTTCGACTTGATCGTTCTCGATCGAGGCTTGCCCGACGGCGACGGGGTCGATCTGCTCGCGCGAATTCGACAGCAGCATCCCCGGCCGGGTGTGCTTGTTCTGACGGCACTCGACGATCCGAACGAGATCGCGCAGGCGCTCGATGCCGGTGCGGACGATTATCTTGCCAAGCCGTTCGAGCCGATCGAACTCGTGGCTCGCGTCAAGGCGGTCATCCGCCGCCTTCAGCTCGACCAGAGAGGACGGGTGACGATCGCCAATCTCACGTTCGAGCCGGCGTCGCGCATGGTCTACGTCGATGACGAGCCGCTGGTCATCCCGCGGCGCGAGCTCGCCTTGCTCGAAGCGCTCGTCCGCCGCAGCGGGCAGGTCGTCCTGTGCGACACGCTGGAGGCCGCAGCCTACGGGTTCGACGACGAAATTCAGTCGAATGCGATCGATGCGCATATCTCGCGGTTGCGCAAGCGCCTGCGTGAGAACGGTTGCTCGGCGACCATCAAGCCGCTTCGCGGCCTCGGCTATCTGCTCAGCGACGCGCGATGAGGCGCATTCGCAAGTCGATCGCGCTGATCGCTGCGACGCTGTTGAGCGTCGTCATCGTTCTCATACTTCTGTGCGTCGTGGTGCTGCAGCGCGTCCTGATGGGCGACGACTTCTCGGCCGCCCATTACGATGCGGCGGCTGCCGTCAAGGCGGCCTTGGATCGCGACGACCGCGGTATGCTGGTCGTCGACGAGACCAGCGCCAAGGCGAACACCGCGACGCCGGCGCTGCCGGCGATCAAGAGCATGTTTCCGGACTTCTGGTTCGTCGCCTCCGACGGACGCAGCATGGTCCGCTACGGGCCCGTTCCGGATCGCATCCTGGCGACCCTCCCGCACGGCGATCTCGGGGCCTCGTTCTCGGAGTTCGCCGTGAAGGACGATTCGTCGATGCGGATCCTCCGCTCGGCGATCGTCACGACGAGCCCGACGGGGACGATCCTGATCGATCTCGGCGGCGCGACCTACAGCCAGTGGCAGATGCTCACCGGCACGTTTCAGGACATGGTGATGTTCGTCATTCCGACAGCCGTCATGCTCGTCGGCACGATCGTCGCCGGGATCATCATCGTCCCGATTCTTATCGCGCGGCCCGTCCGGCGCGTCGCCGCCGCCGCCGAATACATCGACGGAACGCGCGAGGGGGCCCGGCTGCCCGAGGCGAGCGCGCCGGTCGAATTGATTCCGATGGTCGCCGCCTTCAACCGTGCGTTGGAACGAATCGACGCGACGGCTGCGGAGCAACGCCGTTTCCTGTCCAGCGCCGCGCATGAATTGCGAACGCCTTTGGCGCGCGCGCGCACGCGACTCGAGGGGCTCGACGACGGAGCATTGAAGAGTGCGCTCGTCGCCGACGTGCAGACGCTTTCTTCCATCGTGACGATGTTGCTCCAGTTGGCGCGGTTGTCGTCGAGCCCGGTTGCCTACGCCGACATCGACCTCGTCAAGGTCGCGCAGCGGGTCGCCGCCGAACATGCTCCGGCGGCGTTGAAGTCCGGCATCGAAATCGAGTTCAGCGCGCCGCCCACGTCGATCGAGATCACCGGCTCCGAACAGGCCATCGATATCGCGCTCTCCAACGTGTTCAGGAATGCGCTTCAGCACGCTCGGCGGGGACAGCGGGTCTTGGCCGAGGTGCTGGCGCCCGCGACTGTGAGGATCATCGATCACGGGCCGGGAATCGCCATCGAGGACCGGTCGGCCGTGCTGGAGCCCTATGTTCGCCGACGTAACGACAACGACGGGACTGGACTGGGTCTCGCGATCGTGGCGCAGGTGATGGCGCTTCACAATGGTCGGGTCGTGATCGACGAGACACCCGGCGGCGGCACCACCGTGAGCCTGGTTTTTCCGCCTCGCTGATGCCCGGCGGATATCAGCTCCGCGAGATGCGATGCATCCGGAGACGATGTCGACGCGTCGACGACCTGAACCGGTCTGCACGTTCGATCCGACCTCGAGGCTCGGCTCGCCGCCGGGATCCGGCCGGCGATGTCACGACGCCGACGCGAAACGCTATCGAACGTGACTTCAGAGCTACAGAGCGCAGGTCCGGCGGCTTGTCGGCCGACGAAATCGGACGGGCGGCCTCTCGTAATGCTGCGGCAATGCCTCGGGCTCAACTGGTTGCCTCGAACATCGCCAAGGAGGCACCCATGAAGAAGCCACTCGCGATTGCAGTCGCGGCTCTCATCGCGACCACGTCGTTCGCGCCGTCGAAGGCATCCGCCGGCGACCGAGGGGGCGCTGTGGCGGCAGGCGTCATCGGCGGACTTGCGATCGGTGCGCTGGCCGGCGCCTCCATCGCGCACCAGAATCGGACCTACGTGTACGACGAGTATCTCGTCACCCGTCGGCCGAAGGTTCATGTCTACCGGTACTACGGGGCTCCTTATTACCCGAGCCACTATTACGACCCGGACGTCGAGCACCACTCGGAACACGACTACGTGTCCGGTTATCACGACGGCTATCGTGACGCCGCCGAAGAGTGGTGAGCCGGGTCGGACCGTATTGGTGACGAGGATTGCCGCGGCGGCGCGTTGAAGCGTATCCGAGCGCCGACGGCAGAGCGAGAGGTCGTGCCCGACGGGAGTCCCCGTCGCAGTCGGGCGCGACCTCTTTGCGTTCGGCTTCGGCGAGCACCGAAGCCGCCTCCGAAGATGCTCGGCCTCGCGTTCTCTCCACACTCCCTAGTCTTCCATGAACCTCGCGAACCTCGACGCTGTTCGTCGCGATCCGGACGCGGCACCGTCCGTCGGCGTGTCGGTTGCCACGATACGCGTCGCCGTCCGTCGTGGGGCGGCGTTGCTTCTGCATCCGCGGGTCGGGCCGCCGTTGCTCGCGGCGATTATCGTGGGCTACGTGGCCCTGTGGACCGCCGTGCTCACGATCCTGAAGTCCGCCCAGACCTTGCATTCCGACAGCACGGAGGCGTTCGCCTGGGGCCAGACGCTCGCCTGGGGCTCCGGCAAGCATCCGCCCATGGTGGGATGGGTGGCGCGTGCGTGGTTCAGCGTCTTTCCGACCGCGGATTGGGCCTTCTATGCGCTCGCCATGGCGGTCACCGGTGCGACGATCGCGCTCATTCGGCTGCTGGCCGGCGAGGTGGTCGATCGCCGGCGCGCCGTCCTCGCCACCCTCCTGGCGATGATCTACCCGATCCTCAACGTCAAGGGGTACAAGTTCAATCCCGACCTTCTGCAGTTGCCGTTCGTCGTGCTGGTCGTCTGGGCCTATCTGATGGCGGCTGCGCGGCGCACGATCCTGTGGGGCGTCGTGCTCGGCCTCGCCGGTGCCGCAGCAGTGATGACGAAATACTGGGGCGCATGGTCGCTGATCGCGATCGCGGTCGCAGCGCTGGTGCGACCGGACCGCGTCCGCCTGTTCCGCTCGCCGGTGCCCTATGTCGCGGTCGCGGTCCTTGCGTTGGCGCTCGCGCCGCATGTCGCCTGGCTCGTCGAGGTCGACTTCACGCCGTTCCGCTACGCCTCCCACTATGTCGGGCTCGAGCGCCTCGCCGCGGCTCGGCAGGCGCAGTCGGCGACCCTGCACGCCTGTGCGCTGCTGCTGCCCGTGCTCGTCGCCGGGACCGTGGCGGTCTTCCTGCCGCGGTTGTCACGCGTGACGGCGGTGACCGGCGAATCGTGGGCGCGGGTGCGCCAGCTCTGGGTGATCGTCGCGGTGCTGGCGGTCGGTCCCATCGTGGCGGCCGTCGCGTTGCCGGTCTGGATGAAGAGCGACTGGACCATCCCGCTGTTCTCGATGGTGCCGCTCGCCGTCGTGGCGCTGCCGCGACTGGCCGTGCCGCTTCGTGCCGTGGCGCGGGCTGCCGCGATCGTGATGATCGTCGGTCTCGGGGCGCTGATGGTGGCGCCCGGCCTGGCGACCATCAAGGTGCTGCGCGAGCCGGACAGCATGTCGCCGCGGCTCGATCGTCTCGCCGTCATTGCCACCACACTCTGGCACGACCGTACCGGGACGCCGCTCCGCGTCGTGGTCGGCGACGTCGAGGAGGTGGCGACCGTGTCGTTCTACAGCGCCGACCACCCGACGATCCTGTCCGCCGGCGAGCCCGCCCTGACGCCGTGGATCGCGGTCGAGATGCTGGATCGCTCCGGCTTCGTCGGCATCTGCTCGGCGGCCGCGGCGGCCTGCCTGGACCGGATCATGGCGCTACGGCCCTCGGCCGAGCAGATCGTCGTGACCACCGAGCGCGCCGCGTTCGGGCAGACCCAGCCGCCGGACCGCTGGGTGGTGGTGCTCGCCTTGCCGGAGTCCGACACCGGCAACGACACCCGCAAGGGCGGCGTCGACGCCCGGTGACGCCGGCGCCGCCATCCCGATCGCGTCCCGGGTGATTGCGGGTCCTGCCAGTGCAGCGGCGAGACGGCGGGCCGAAACCGATCATGCCGACAGCCAGCAGAGCGGTCTCCTCGTCGTCATCGGATGGAGGCTATCCTGCTTGCGCGAGTCGGCTCGGGAACAGTGGAGCGGGTGACGGACCGATCAACTGCTTCCGTGAATCAACCCGCCGTGTGAGAACATATCTTTTCGAACCGGAACGACTCCCCGTCCGGGACGCCCTCTCGCGCTTCCGGATGCGGGTCCGGGTGATGCGCGTTGTAGAACTCGACGATCTTGAAGCCGCATCTGTTGACATAGAAATGGATGTTGCGCTTCTCGAAATACGGCGTGTGCGTTTCCCACGCCACCGTCTCGGGATACATCCTTTCGACCGCGCGCCACGCGCTGGAGCCGATGCCACGACCGTGCTGATCGGGGGAGACGAAGAACAGGTCCAGCGAATTGCGATGCGTGACGGAGTCGATCGTCAACACGACTCCGCCGACCCGTACCCCGTCGAGCAGCACGTGATACGTGACCGCGCCGGGGGCGTGGAAGAAGCCCTCGAGCTCTTCGTCCGACGGGATCGGTCCGTCGGGCGCTGTCCCGAATGCCGCCGTGAAGCCGGCCGCGAACGCGTTCTGCAGCCCGATCCGGAACTCGGTCAGGTCCGCTTCCTGCGCCGGCTTGAGAATGACACGCTCGTCTCCGTCGTCAGGCTTCATCGTTTCGTCTCCTGTGGTCTCGATTTGCTTTTCGGCCATGGCCATGCTCGCAACACGACATCCTGAGATGGATCGCGCCCGTCGATGCAGGCAGGTGTTGACGTCGATCAGCCGCGCAGCCTCGCGGCTGCGAGGACTGTCAGCGTAGCGAGGTCGACGTGACCGCACGTTTCGAAGGCGCCGGCGGGGGCGGAGCCGCCGGGCGCACCTGCGGTGCATTCAACGGAATCTCGATGGCACATCCGCTCACCATCGCGGCCGCGGACGCCAATGCCGCGATCGCGAAACAGTGCGCTCCGAAATGCCTGCAGCGCGCGAGCCATGGGCGCGCCGGCGTCCCTCTCTGCGTTCTCATGAATCGACCTTTCACAACTCGCTCGCGCTCGGCGCGCCGGCGGTGCGCGGCGGCGCGCCGTTGGCGGACACCTCGTCGCGGGATGGACCCTTGAAGACGCGCCGGACCACGACGAACAGCAGGGGCACCAGGAAGATGCCCAGCAGGGTCGACGCCAGCATGCCGCCCATCACGCCGATGCCGATCGAATTCTGCGCCGCCGAGCCGGCGCCGCTGGCCATGACCAGCGGCGCGACGCCGAGAATGAATGCGAACGACGTCATCAGGATCGGCCGCAGCCGTTGCCGTGCGGCGAGCAAGGTGGCGCGATACAATCCCAGCCCCGCCTGCTGCCGCGCGATGGCGAACTCGATGATCAGGATGGCGTTCTTGGCCGCGAGACCGATCGTCGTCAGGAGACCGACCTTGAAGTACACGTCGTTGGTCTGACCGAACATCAGCGCGGCTCCCAGCGCGCCGAACACGCCGACCGGCACCGACAGCATCACGGCGAACGGGATCGACCAGCTCTCGTAGAGCGCCGCCAGACACAGGAACACCACGAGGATGGAGATCGCGTACAGCGACGTCGCCTGGCTGCCAGAGAGCTGTTCCTGCCGCGACAGCGCGGTCCATTCGTGCCCGAAGCCGGCCGGCAGCCCGGCGACGAGGCGATCGATCTCCGCCATCGCGGCACCGGAGCTGACGGACGGCGCAGCGTCGCCCTGGATCTGGACCGCGGCTGCCCCGTTGTAGCGCTCGAGCCGCGGCGAGCCGAAGGTCCAGCGGCCGGATGCGAAGGCCGAGAACGGGACCATCGTGCCCGAGCTGTTGCGGACATACCAGAGATTCAGATCCTCCGGCTGCATCCGGAAGTCCGGCGCCGACTGCAGATAGACCCGCTTGACGCGACCACGGTCGATGAAGTCGTTGACGTAGCTGCTGCCCCACGCGATCGACAGCGTCGAATTGACGTCGGCGAGATTGAGCCCGAGAGCGCTCGCCTTCTCCTGATCGATGTCGATCGAAAATTGCGGCGTATCGTCCTGCCCATTGGGCCGGGTCCCGCTCAGGAGCCGGCTCCGACCGGCGGCGCCGAGCAGCTGATCGCGTACGGCCATCAGCTTGTCGTGCCCGGCGCCGTTGATGTCCTTCAGATAGAAATCGAAACCGTTGCTGGTTCCGAGCCCTTCGATCGCCGGCGGCGCCAGCGCGAACACCTTTGCGTCGCGAATGCCGGCGAACACCGCCATGGTCCGTTCGGCCACGGCTCTGGCGGACAGGTGGGCGTCTTTGCGTTCGGCGAAGTCCCTCAGACGCACGAAGGCCATGCCGACATTCTGGCCGGACCCGGAGAACGAAAAGCCCGTCACCGTCATGAGGCCATCCACCGCCTTGGTCTCGTGATCGAGGAAATGGCGGGTGACCTTGTCGAGCACGCGCTCCGTGCGGTCCGTGGTGGCGCCGACCGGCAACTGCACTGACACCATCAGCAGGCCTTGGTCCTCTTCCGGTAGGAACGAAGTCGGCAGGCGAATGAACAGCGCGCCGGCGGCGACGATGACGAGCACGAAGGCGGCGAGCCCGTACGGTGGGCGCCGCAGCATGGCGCGCGTGCCGGCGTGATACGCGCGCGTGCCGCGGTCCAGCGCACGGTCGAACCATCGGAAGGGGCCGATCTTCTCGTCGTGCGGCCTCGGCGGCCGAAGAACCGTCGCGCACAAGGCCGGGGTCAACACCAGCGCGACGATCATCGACAGCACCATCGCGGAGACGATCGTCACCGCAAACTGCCGGTAGATCACCCCGACCGAACCGCCGAAGAACGCCATCGGCACGAACACCGCCGACAACACCGTGGTGATGCCGATCAGCGCGCCGGTGATCTCCGTCATCGATCGGAGCGTGGCCTCGCGCGGCGACAACCCCTCGTCATGCATGACGCGTTCGACGTTCTCGACGACCACGATCGCGTCGTCGACCAGAAGGCCGATCGCCAGCACCATGGCGAACATGGTGAGCGTGTTGATCGAATAGCCGGCCAGCGCGAGCACGCCGAAGGTTCCGAGCAGCACGACCGGCACCGCCAGCGTCGGAATCAGCGTGGCGCGGAAGTTCTGCAGGAACACCAGCATCACGACGAAGACGAGGACGATCGCCTCGACCAGGGTGCGGGTGACGTCGCTGATGGAGATCTCGACGAAGGGCGTGGTGTCGTAAGGATAGACGACTTTCAGCCCTCGCGGCAATGTCGGCGCGAGCCGGTCGATGGTCTCCTTGACGGCGGCGGCCGTCCGGATCGCGTTGGCGCCGGTTGCGAGATTGATGGCCAATCCGGTCGCCGGCAGGCCGTTGTAGGTCGACGAGCTCGTGTAGTCCTCCGCGCCGAGCTCGACGGTGGCGACATCGTTGATGCGGACCATCGACCCGTCGGCGTCGCTCTTGACGACGATGGCGCGGAACTGCGCCGGTGTCTGCAGCCGGCCCTGCGCGGTGACGGTCGCGTTGAGCTGCTGCCCCTTGCGCGCCGGCAGGCCGCCGAGCTGACCGGCCGACACCTGGGTGTTCTGGGCCTGAATCGCCGCCGCGATATCGGCCGGCGTCAGCGCGTATTTCAGCAGCTTTTCCGGATCGAGCCAGATCCGCATCGCGTAGCCGCCGCCGAACAATTGCGTGTTGCCGACCCCGTCGACGCGCTTGAGCGCGTCGTTGAGCGAGCTCTTCACATAGTCGGCGATGTCGGTCTCGCTCGACTTGCCGTCGGTCGAGACGAAGCCGACGATCATCAGAAAGCCGTTGGTCGATTTGGTGACCGAGAGTCCGGTGGTCTGGACGATCGACGGCAGCAGCGCGGTGACGAGCTGCAGCTTGTTCTGCACCTGCATCTGCGCGACATCCGGATTGGCCCTGTTCGTGAAGGTGATCGTGATCTCGGCCTGGCCGCTCGAGGTCGACGACGCCGTCATGTAGTCAAGGTTGTCGAGGCCGGTCATGCCTTGCTCGATGACCTTGGTCACCGAGCTCTCGACCGTCTGCGCGTCAGCGCCCGGATAGCTCGCGCTGATCTGGATCGTCGGCGGCGCGATCTCGGGATACTGCGACACCGGCAGCATGATCAGCGCCAGCAGCCCGCCGAGCATGATCACGATCGCGATCACCCAGGCGAAGATCGGCCTCTTGATGAAGAACGCGGAGATCATGGCTCCGCTCCCGGACGGGCGGCGCGTCGCTGCGGCGGCAGCCGTCCGAGCACCTCGCCGGTCTTGTCGTCGACCACGACTTCGGCGCCGGTGGCCGTCTGCCCGGGACGCACATGCTGCGTGCCTTCGACGATCACCCGATCGCCGTCGCGAACGCCGGCCCCGATCAGCCAGTTGTTGCCAACGCTGCGGATCACGGACAGAACGCGCTCCTCGGCCTTGCCGTCCTGGTCGAGGAACATCGCGATCGCCTCCCCCTTCGTGTTCCGGGTGACGGCGCGCTGCGGCACCAGGAAGCTGTCCGGCGCCACGCCTTCTTCGACGATGGCGCGTACATACATGCCCGGCAGCAGCAGTCGCTGCGGATTGGGAAACACGGCTCGCAACGTCACCGTCCCGGTGCTGGTGCTGACATTGGCCTCGGAGAACCCGAGCTTGCCGGCCAGCGGATAGATCGTGCCGTTTTCCAGCTTGAGCTTCACCGCGACATGCGAGCCGCTCACTTTCAGGCGCCCGGAATCGATCGCCTGCCGCAGGTTCAGCAGGTTGGTGCTGGACTGAATGACGTCGACGAAGATCGGATCGAGCGTACGGATCGTGGTCAGCAATCCGGTCTGGCCGGCCGTGACCAGCGCGCCGGGCGTCAAGGACGAGCGGTCGGTCCGGCCGCCGATCGGCGCCTTGATGGTCGTGTAGTCGAGATTGATCCTGGCTGTCTCGACGGAAGCCTTGGCAGTGGCCACCTCCGCCTTCGCGTGCGCGAGCGCAGCGACCGCATCGTCGAAATCCTGCTTGCTGACGGCGCTCTGCTTGACGAGGCCCTGATAGCGCTCGGCCTTCGCCTGCGCGCTGGGCACGGTGGCCTCCGCCTTCTGCAAGGCGGCGACAGCGCTGTCATAGGCTGCCTTGTAGGGCGCGGGGTCGATCTGATAGAGCGACGCGCCCTCGGCGACCTCGCTGCCCTCCTCGAACAGACGCTGCTGAACGATGCCCGAGACTTGAGGGCGGACCTCGGCCGTCTGGGAGGCGACGACGCGGCCGGGAAGCTCCGCCGTCATCACCACCGCCTGCGAGCGCAGCGTCACGACGCCGACCTCCGGACGAACGACGTCAGCGGAATCGCTACTGCGATCGCTCGGCCGAGGCTCGCAGCCGGCAAGCGCCACGACACACGCGAGAGCCGCGATCGCGACAACCGTTGAATGGGACGACACGCGTTTTCAGTCTCGAGGCAGTGCGACGGGGGACACCCAGCCGGAGCGTCGGGCGATGCGATGACGTGAGGCTTATCCGCAGCGCATTGGCCGCGTGTGGAGGCTTTGTGCAGATTTGATGGAGACGGCCCCCCGGCAGCCGCCCGAAACGCCTCGTCGGTCGCTGGATCGTATGACAATTCAATACTTTACAACAG
Organism: Rhodoplanes elegans; assembly: GCF_016653355.1. Lineage (GTDB taxonomy): Bacteria > Pseudomonadota > Alphaproteobacteria > Rhizobiales > Xanthobacteraceae > Rhodoplanes > Rhodoplanes elegans. The sequence continues at coordinate 48,159 of NZ_NHSK01000106.1, forward strand.
GCTCCGGAAACTGGGTGGCGGGCCCGGCGAGGCGTCCCCGCCTTGGGAATTTGGACGCGATCTGCGCTAAGACGAGACAGGTAGCCGATCGCGACGTGTGAGGACCTCTGTGATCCGATGGGAAAGCTGCTTCTGAATGCTGCAGTGCTGATGAGCGCGCTGACCCTGTGGAATGGCAATGCGGTAACGATGCCATCTGACCATGGGCTGCACGCGCCGGATGTGATCCGAGCGGACTGGCAATGCGGCCCGCGGCTGGCATGCCACGTTCTCGGGATGCTGCTGGCCCAACCGGCGGCTTGACTACAGGTTGTCTTTCGGTCGTACCACTATGATCGCGGCCGTGCCTACGATTTGAACGAGGAACCTGGCTGGCGCCATGACCGGCCACTCGCACGATGACGATGTTCCCTACGCATGCAACCGGTCGTGGACGATCGAACGGGATGCGCTCCAGGCTCTGCCGATCCGGAAGCTTGCGAGGATCGGGGCGGTTCTGATGGACGACGAAACATGAACGAACTCATTCTCATCGCTGAAGATGAGCCGGAAATCGCAAAGATACTCGACGCCTATCTGGTACGTGAGGGATTCCGCACCGTGAATGCGGCCGATGGCCAGACTGCACTCGATCAGCACGCGATCCTGAAACCGAATCTCGTTCTTCTCGATGTGAAGATGCCCAAGATCGACGGCTGGGACGTCCTCGCCGAATTGCGTCGTCGGGGCGAAACGCCGATCATCATGATCACGGCGCTCGATCAGGATCTCGATCGCCTGCAAGGGCTACGTCTCGGTGCCGACGACTATGTGGTCAAGCCGTTCAACCCGCTCGAGATCGTCGCCCGCGCCAAGGCAGTTCTGCGACGGTCGGGGCACGCGGCCAGTCGAGCGATTCTTCGCATCGGCAAGCTCGAGGTCGACCTCGAGAGCCATCTGGCGAAGGTGCACGGCGATGACGTCTCGGTGCCGCTGCAATTGACCCTGACGGAGTTCCGACTGCTGGCGCACATGGCAAAGGCACCGATGCGGGCCTTCGGGCGGCACGAGCTGATCGACGCCTGCCTCCCGGGCGGCGATGCGCTGGAGCGGACGGTTGACAGTCACGTCAGCAATCTGCGCCGCAAGCTCGACCAGGCCGGCGCGACGGGCATGATGTCGGTGGTGCGCGGGATCGGCTATCGGCTGACGACTGCATGAGACGCGATCGCCTCAGCCGACAGATCACGCTGTCGATGAGCATCGTCGCCGCCATCGCGGTGCTGATGGCTTTCGTCGGCACGTTCATTTTCTACGGCATCTATCTCACCTGGTTCCCACCGCCTCCGGGCCCGCCGTCGCTGTTGCCGGAAGCACCCGACTTCGTGCTGATCGCGGTTTTCCTCTTGCTCGGCCTCGCCATCGCGATCCACGCTGCGCTTCGGCTGACGCGGCGAATTCTTGCACCGCTCAACTCGCTGGCCGAAGGCGCGCGCAAGATCGCGGCCGGCGATCTGACCGCGCGGGCGGTGGCCGGCGATCGCTCGCTCGGCGAGACCGCCCAGCTGGTCGACGACTTCAATGTGATGGCTCAACGGCTGCAGGACGTGGCGAAATCGATGACGTCGTGGAACGCTACGATCGCGCACGAGCTCCGTACGCCGCTGACGATCCTGCGCGGCCGCCTGCAGGGCCTCACCGATGGCGTGTTCGAACCGAGCGACGAGCTGTTCAGGAGCTTGCTGGCCCAGGTGGAGAGCCTGTCGCGTCTCGTCGATGATCTGCGGATCGTGACCCTCTCGGACACCCTGCGCCTGGACGTGCGTATCGAGCCGGTGGATCTCGTGGCGGAAGTGTCGCAGGCGGTCGATGCGATGCGCCCGGCCTTGATCGATGCAGGGTTCTCCGTCCAGCTGACGACCTCGCCAGTGACGCTGTCGTGCGACGGCGTGCGGATCCGGCAGGCGCTGCTCGCGCTTCTGGAGAACGCGCGCCGCTACGCGAGGCCCGGGCGACTCGAGGTCGTGCTGCATCCGGAGGACGCGGCCGTCGTGCTGTCCGTCGAGGACGAGGGGCCGGGGTTGAGCGTCGAATTCGCCGCGCGAGCGTTCGATGCGTTCGCACGAGCCGAACCGTCCCGTTCCCGACAATTCGGCGGGTCCGGCCTCGGCTTGTCGGTGGTCCGCGCGATCGCCGAAGCGCATGGGGGACAAGCGCAATATCGTAGATCGAGCACCGGCGGCTCGGTTTTCGAGATCGTTCTTCCGGTTCGCAACCCCGATGTAGGATCGGTGCGAGTTTCGTCGAGTGTCGGATACACGAGTCGGATTGGGCCGACCCCGTCCTGAGCCGTCATCCGGGTCTGCTCCAGGCGCTTCGAACAGATCGAAGGAAATCAACGGCCTGCGGCTCACGTCGGCCACTTGGCTTTCTCGCGCAGGCCCAGGGCCGCGTCGCGTGCCTCGGTGACGACCTTACCGTGATCCAGCGCCGTGTAGGCGCCGGCTCGGCGCAGGATGCGGCCGTCGACCATCACGGTATCGACATTGGTCGGCAACGCGCGTGCGACGACCGTCTCGTAGGGATCGCTCATCGGCGCCAAATTCGGGTCGCCGACGCGGATCAGCACCAGGTCGGCGCGCTTGCCGGGTGTGATGGAGCCGGTCCGGTCGGCGATGCCGAGATCGACGGCGCCGTCGATGGTGGCGAGCTGCAACAGACGTTTCAGGGTGAGCGGGACCTTGGCGCCGATGCGATGCTGGTGGAGGGCGAACAGCAGGCGCATGGACGCGAACGGATCGACGCTCGCCGAGGCGACATGGTCGGTCGACAGGCTCACCTTGACGCCCGCCTCCAGGAGCTCGCCGAGCTGGATGACGCCGAGCTGCGAGGCGCGGCGGGCCTCGAGCTGTGGCGACATCGAGTAGCTCACGCCGCGCTCCTTCAGGATGGCGCGCTCCTCCGGCGTGGTCAGCAGCGGGTGGACGAGCTGCACGTCGGGGCCGAGCAGGCCGGCCTTCTCCAGCTCGGTGATCGGGCTCGCACCGGACGTGTGCATGGTGATCGGGACGCCGAGCGCACGGGCGCCGTCCCAGTCACGCTTGATGTTCTCGATGGTCAGGATGCCGCGCGACGCGGTGGCGGCGGAGCCGCCGATGGTCATGGCGCCGAGATTGCGCGAGCAGATGCCGAGCGTGAGCAAGCCCGCCGGGTCCGGCATCCAGTCCTTCTTCACACGCGCGAGGCCGGCGAAGTCCATCGGCGCGTCGTCCGCAAGGCCGACCGGGGTCCCGTAGGCCAGTCGGCCCCGGATGCCGACGTCACGCATCGCGGAGAGCTCGGCGTCGGCGTGGTCGGGACTGCGGGTGTTGTGCGCCCAGTTGTGGACCGTGGTGACGCCGGCGGCGAGCGCCTCGGCGGCGCCGAGCCGGGCCGATCGATAGGCATCCTCTGGCGCCATCAGCGGACCGAGGCGCGCCGTCACCGGGAAGTAGCCGAGGGCCGGGACGTCGGCCCGGACGAACAGCCGGAACATGCTGTTCCACAGATGGAAGTGGGTGTCGATGAAGCCCGGGAGGCAGATCGTGCCGGTGCCGTCGATCACCTGGGCGGCCGGCGCGTCGATCCTTTCGGCGACCGCCACGATGGCGCCGTCGCGCACGTGGACGTCGCCGGCGGCGAGATCCGGCACGGCCGGGTCCATGGTCAGGACGGTGGCGCCGCGGATCACGACCTCGCCTCGGGGTGGCAGCGGCGCGGGCGGGGCACTCGCCGACCGCGACGGCTGTTGCGCCAGGAGCCGGCGCGGCATCAGGGCCGCGCCGCCCAATGCGGATGCCCCCAGCAACAGCCGGCGTCGGCTGAACGACGTGTCGATCATGACGGTCCTCCCATGGGTGATCCCGAGTCGCGCCCCCCACCGTCGGCCGTTCGGCAGGGCGAGGCGCTCCGGCGATTCGGATTTTTGACTATGGGAAAGTGGCACGGGCCGTCGACCTACGGCAAGATCGCCGGCGCGCCGAATCCGCGGCGGCGCGAGCGCTGCCGGGCTTCCGGTGGCGGCGACGCGAGCAGATCATGAAGGAGATCGGCGTCCAGGATGTTCAGAACTGCGCTCGAAGATCGAGACGCATCTGGAGCAGACGAGGAGCCAGGCGGATCGCCTGCGCAGCTGCATCGAACGGCAAGCGGGCAGCACATCCACCTTCACGGACACGACCGCTCGGGTTCTCGGTCTCGGTCAGGCGCTCACCGGTGTGTTGACGAGCGACGGGTGGTTAAGGCATCGGTCGCCAGCTTCGCCTTCGAGTAGATGGAAATCGCGATCTACAAAGCGCTCGTCGCTGCGGCGGAGAGCGTCGGCGATCTCGCAAGGAGCAAGGAGGTCTGCCAGCAGATTCTCACGGAAGAGCAGGAACTGGCTGCCTGGTTGGACGAGAACCTGCCGGGCATTACCCGCGCCTTTCTGGCCCGGGATGCATCGGCAACACGAGCCGGAGGCTCATTGGTTGGAGCATCTTGATCGACGGCGTGGCGGTCGAAATCGAACCACCACGCCGCTCATCATCGTTCTGATGCCAATGCCTCGATCCCGGACGGGGAGCGCTCGCCGCCTGTGGAGGTGTCAGAACGACTTGAAGTTGCACTTCATGGCCGGGACCACGATGATCTTGCCAGTAGCCGGATTGAACCGCGTGTCCTTGCCGAAGACGCACGCCTTGCCGTCGAGCTTCCCGTCATCGTGGAGGGTCTTGCCGGTCTCCTGATCGAAGACCTTGAAACGCTGTGGGCGGGCGTCGGCCGAATCGGCGACAGTGGTCAGCACCAGGGCGGCGGCGGCGAAAGCGAGCACGGCACGGGTCATCGGAGCCTCCGAGGGGTTGGGCTTCATGTCGAAGCATGTTCGTATTGATGCCTTGTGCCGGACCTCCGGACCGTGACCTTCCTCACATTGCCTCCGACCATCAGCAGCGGTTTCGACGATCGGGCGCTGCCCGATGTTGACGGTAATTCGAAGGGGTTTCCTGAGCGACTGGAAGCAGCCCAGTGTCGAGGCCGAGGTTCGGGCCACCATTGCCGTAGTTTTTCAGGCTACCGCGGACGGCCATGCGCTGAATGCGTCGCTGCGGGTGCGGCTCGCCAGCGCATCTGATCAGATCGAGGACGCCGCGAAGGCGCTCACGAAGTGACGGCACGCTGGAGAGGAGGCACGTCGTTCGCGGCGTGCTCCTCGCCCCATGCATCCTTCATGGACAGGTCGGCGCGGTCACAGGCTGCGCGCATGGGCGCCGGCCAGTGGACGCCGATGACGATCCCGCAGGCCCGGGACACACCATGACGGCGGTGGTGCCCGCGAAAAGCGGCTGGGGTTCCCGCCGCCCCAGCCACTCGATTTGCGGACCGCGACGGCAAGCTCACCGACTCCCAGCTCGTCTTATTGTCCACGGCCGCCCGGCGTACCGACCTCGGCGTGGCGCCTCCCTCGCCCGCGAAGCGGGCGGCCATGCAGAAGACCGCCGCAAAGCTCCTGGATGCAGGGCTTCTCGAGGAAATCCGGGCGCGCGGCACGCTCCCGATCTGGCGTCGCGACGAGGCGAAGGGACCGCTCGCGTTGCGCATCACCCGGCGCGGCCTGAAGGCCATCTGGGTCGAAGACGAGCCGCAACGAAGTGGGACCGCATCTCATAAGAAAGCTGGTCCCGGGCCCCGCCGAGGCGCCCCAGCTACAGAGCGCGGAGACCGCGACAAGACCGCCCGAGGCCGTAGCCGTGCGCAGGCGGTCCGCTCACGTGCCGAGCCACGAAAGGCCCCGGCCGAGCCGAGCAGTCCCGTCGAACGTGAGACGCCGCGGACCGGAGCTGCCCAAGCACATCGGGTTCCGGCTCCTCGTCGCAGCCGGGCGGACTCGAAGCAGGCTCACGTGATCACGATGCTGGCCCGACCGGAGGGCGCGACCATCGCCGCGATCATCGAGACGACCGGCTGGCAGCCGCATTCGGTGCGCGGGTTCCTCTCGGCAGTGGTGCGCAAGTCGCTCGGGCTGACGCTGGCCTCGGACAAGGGCGAGCACGGCCGGGTCTATCGCATCGTATGCGATGGCGCAGCCGTGCCGAACGCGGCATCGCGCGAGCAGGGTACCGCCTAGCCATGGTGGCCCGCTCGATCGATCGAATCAGCATCGAGACCGAGATCGTGCATCTTCGCGGTCTCGATCTCGACGGCCTGCGGGCGCGGTGGCACTCGACGACCGGGCGGCGGCCGCCGCCCCATCTGCCGCGCCATCTGCTGTTCCGCATCCTGGCCTATCGACTGCAGGCCGAAGCCTTCGGGGACCTCGACCGCGGGACCGAGCGTCTCCTCGGGCGCGCCGGTGCCACATCTGCAGGAACGCCGGGGGGCGCGACGGACGGGCCGCAGCGGCGCGACAGGACGTTGCGACCCGGCACCATTCTGGTGCGGGAGTGGAACGGGGCGCTGGAGCGGGTGACGGTGCTCGACGCCGGCTTCGCCTGGAACGGGACGACCTATCACAGCCTGTCCGGCGTCGCCTTCGCGATCACGGGCACCCGGTGGAACGGGCCGCGGTTCTTCGGCCTGCGCGGCGCGGCCGCCTCGTCGTGAGCAAGACGATGTCGAAGCCCATGTCCAAGCCGAAGGCGGTTCGCTGCGCCATCTACACCCGGGTCTCGACCGATCACGGTCTGGAGCAGGACTTCAACTCGCTCGATGCGCAGTACGACGCGGCGCAGGCCTATATCCGCAGCCAGGCTCATGCCGGTTGGACTCTCGTCCGAGCACGCTACGACGACGGCGGCTTTTCGGGCGGCTCGATGGAGCGGCCCGCGTTGCAGGCGCTGCTCGCCGACGTGGCGGCCCGCAAGATCGACATCGTGGTCGTGTACAAGGTGGATCGGCTGACCCGCTCGCTTGCCGACTTCGCCAAGCTGGTCGAGCTGTTCGATGCCCACGGCGTGTCGTTCGTCTCGGTCACCCAGCAGTTCAACACGACGACCTCGATGGGGCGACTCACCCTGAACGTCCTCCTGTCCTTCGCCCAGTTCGAGCGCGAGGTCACGGCGGAGCGGATCCGCGACAAGATCGCGGCCTCCAAACGCAAGGGGCTGTGGGTCGGCGGCATGGTCCCGCTCGGCTACACCAGCAAGGGCCGGAAGATCGAGGTGGTGGACGCCGAGGCCGAGCACGTCCGCACCATCTTCCGTCGGTACTTGGAGTGCGGCAGCCTGAATGCGCTGATGGTCGACCTGCGGTCACGCGGGATCGTGACGAAGCACCGCGTCCTCTCGACCGGCCGGACGATCGGCGGAATCCCGTTCACACGGGGGCCGCTGCTTCACCTGCTTCGCAACCGGTTCTACATCGGGGAGTTGGCGTTCAAGGGCGAGGTCCTGCCCGGAGAGCAGGCGGCCATCGTCGGCCGGGACCTGTTCGATGCCGTGCAGGCGAGACTGGACGCCCAGCGCAATGGCAGCTCATCCCGACGCGGGCGCTCGCAGGCGCCGCTCACGGGCCGCATCTTCGACAGTCGAGGCAATAGGATGACGCCGAGCACCGGCCGGCGGCATGGGGTCGGCTATCGCTACTACGTCTCGTGCGCCCTGCTGCACGGGAGGGCGGAGGAGGCCGGTGTCGTCGCGCGCGTCCCGGCCGCCGAGATCGAGGCCGTCGTGGCGGCGACCCTTCGCGAGCACGGTGTCGGCGACATGACGTCCGTCGACGATCGGCATCTGATCACGACGGCGGTCGCGCGTGTGGAGGTTCGTGCCGACGGGCTCGCCGTGACGGTCGGTGGGCCTCGACCGAACCGTGCATCGGATGGGCATGACGATGCCGGTCAGGATCAGGCGGACGGTGACCGGCCCGATCCGGAGACCATCTGGGTGCCGTGGCGGAAGGCGTCGTCGCGCCGCCGCCGCGAGATCCTGCTTCCGACCGGTGCGGCCGGTGCCGACGATCGACCCATCCGCGCCGAGACGCGCGCGACCCTCGTGGCGGCGATCGCCCGCGGTCGACATTGGCTCGCCGAGATCGTCAGGGGCGGCGTCGACACCGCCGACGCGATCGCGGTCCGCGAGGGCTGCAGCGTGCGCCACGTGAACAAGATCATCTCGCTCGCCTTCCTGGCCCCGGATCTGGTCGAGGCCGCCGTCGCCGGCCGGCTGCCGCGTGGCATCGGGGTGGCGCGGCTCTCCGATCCGCCCGCCGAGTGGTCGCGCCAGCGCCACATGCTCGGGCTGCCCGGGTAACGCGACGCGCCCGACGAACCGGTCTCGACGTCTGTTCGAAACGGTCTCCGACGTGGGTCGCGCTCGCCCGCCGGGAACGGGTTTGGAAAGCCCAGAGACGGACCTCCCGAAAGGGCCGGAACCGTCGCGAACCGGGCACCAGAGACCGTGGGTTCCTCCGAACGGAGCCCAGGAAGTCCGCAGAACACGGGGGTTTTCGGGTGTGGCCGGCGTGTCCGGTGGTTCTATTCGGCTGGGTGGTGGGCCCGGCAGGACTCGAACCTGCAACCAAGCGGTTATGAGCCGCCGGCTCTGACCATTGAGCTACGGGCCCGGGGCCGGAGATCCGGCGCGGCCTGAGGGCTGCGGACCGTACCAGTGGTGGGCGCCGAGAACAACGGGCGCCGTGGTGCCTCGGCACCGCACGCCCGCGGCGACGACCACTCCTCCGCCCGCCGGGACGGAGCGGTTCGTGCGGCCGATCGGGTCGTAACGGTGGTATCTCTTGCCCGCCGCCCGACCAAACTGCCGTGCAACGAGTCACGCCCGCCGGGTGGTCATCGACTGCCTAGAATCGAGTCGGCGCGGCGCCGGCTCGCGCCCGGCGATCACGCCGGAGACGATTCACGGGGAAATCCAGTTCTGCTAGCCTTGCGCGAATCGATCCGCGACCGACACGGGCGGACAGGGTGCGCCAGGACGGCGGTGGGCGGGGTCGTCATGCTTCCGACGTTTCGTTTGATGCTGGTCGCCACCGCGGTCGTGATCGTCGTGCTGATGGTCGCGGCGCGCGGTCTCGTCGCCTATCCGGAGGCGGTGACGCGGATCGGCGAGGTGCCGACCGTCAGCCGGTCGCTGCTCCAGCTCTCGACGATCCCGACCGACGCGACCCAGCACCGGCTGCGGCTCGCCGCCAACCCGCTGCCGGCGTCGGACGCCGACGAGGCGGGCGAGGTCGGTGCGATC
>NZ_NHSK01000107.1 GCF_016653355.1 Rhodoplanes elegans
CCGTCTCGCCGCTGCGCGGCGAGCCACCCTCTCCCCGCGCGCGGGGAGAGGGACCAAGTGCCTCTTCTCCTCCTCCGCCCGTTCCTCGACGTTCCGAAGGCCCGGCTGGTGGCGACGCTGCGGGCCGCCGGCGTCGCGTTCGCCGACGATCCGTCGAACCGTGATCCACGATTCACTCGTTCGCGGTTGCGCCGGCTGCTGCCCGCGCTGGCCGCCGAAGGCCTCTCTGCGGCCCGCCTCGCCCGCTTCGCCGAGCGCATGCGCCGCGCCGACGCGGCGCTCGACGACGCGACCAACCGGCTCGCCGGCGACCTCGGCCTCGACCTCGAGGCCGCGCCGCCCCCCGGCGCGGCCGTGCGGGTGGACGCCCGCGCCTGGGCCAACGCCCCGGAAGAGCTGCGGATTCGCCTGCTCGGCCGGCTCGTCGCGGCGGCCGCGACCGAGGGTCCGGTGGAGCTCGGCAAGCTGGAAGCCGTCGCGACGGCCCTTCACGCCGCCGTGCTCGGCCCGACAGGGGCACCGTCTGCGCGGTTTCGCCGCACGCTCGCCGGTGCGATGGTGACGTTGTCCCGAGGCCGGCTCACCGTCGAGCCCGCTCCGGCCCGCCGGGCCGGGAGAACCGCCGCGGGCGGCCCCCGGGGCGCCGGCGCCTAGTCCCTCGGAACCGTGAAGAATTCCCGTTCACCACGGGGCCCGCCAAGTCGTCGCATCGGGGCCTGTGCGCTTGTGGGGCGGGGACGAGGCTCTTACATTGGCGTCATGCCCCGACACACGGTGCGTGCGGCCTGGAATTCGCCTGCCAACCGCCCACGGTCTTATGAGCCACGGGGCACGAGGACGCCTGATGAACGCAAATCTGCGGAACTTTGCCCTCTGGGTGATCATCGTCCTGCTGCTGCTCGCCTTGTTCACCCTGTTCCAGAATCCCGCGCAGCGTTCGGTGTCTCAGGACATCGCCTTCTCGCAACTGTTGAACGAGGTCGATCAGGGGCGGGTGCGGGACGTCGTCATTCAGGGTCCCGAGATCCACGGCACCTTCACGGACGGTCGCAACTTCAACACCTATGCGCCGAACGATCCGACCCTGATCGACAAGCTCTACAAGAAGGGCGTGTCCATCACGGCGCGGCCGCAGCAGGAGAACGTGCCCTGGTTCGTCTCGCTGCTGGTCTCCTGGCTGCCCTTCATCGCGCTGATCGGCGTGTGGATCTTCCTGTCCCGGCAGATGCAGGGGGCGGGCGGCAAGGCGCTCGGCTTCGGCAAGTCGCGGGCGAAGCTCCTGACCGAGGCGCACGGCCGCGTCACCTTCGAGGACGTCGCCGGCGTCGACGAGGCCAAGCAGGACCTGCAGGAGATCGTCGAGTTCCTGCGTGACCCGGGCAAGTTCCAGCGGCTCGGCGGGCGCATCCCGCGCGGCGTGCTGCTGGTCGGCCCGCCCGGCACCGGCAAGACGCTGATCGCCCGTGCGGTCGCCGGCGAGGCCAACGTGCCGTTCTTCACCATCTCGGGCTCCGACTTCGTCGAGATGTTCGTCGGCGTCGGCGCGTCGCGGGTGCGCGACATGTTCGAGCAGGCGAAGAAGAACGCGCCCTGCATCATCTTCATCGACGAGATCGACGCGGTCGGCCGCCATCGCGGCGCCGGCCTCGGGGGCGGCAACGACGAGCGCGAGCAGACCCTGAACCAGCTCCTGGTCGAGATGGACGGCTTCGAGGCGAACGAGGGCATCATCCTCATCGCCGCGACCAACCGGCCCGACGTGCTCGACCCGGCGCTGCTGCGTCCCGGCCGCTTCGACCGTCAGGTCGTGGTGCCGAACCCGGACGTCGTCGGTCGCGAGCAGATCCTGAAGGTCCATGTCCGCAAGGTGCCGCTGGCGCCGGACGTGAACCTGAAGACCGTCGCGCGCGGCACCCCGGGCTTCTCGGGTGCCGATCTGATGAACCTCGTCAACGAGGCGGCCCTGATGGCGGCCCGGCGCAACAAGCGCATGGTCACCCAGGTCGAGTTCGAGGACGCCAAGGACAAGGTGATGATGGGCGCCGAGCGCAAGTCGCTCGTGATGACCGAGGAGGAGAAGCTCCTCACCGCCTATCACGAGGGCGGCCACGCCATCGTCGCCCTCAACGTCAAGGCGACCGACCCGGTCCACAAGGCGACCATCATCCCGCGCGGCCGGGCGCTCGGCATGGTCATGCAGCTCCCCGAGCGCGACAAGCTCTCGATGAGCTTCGAGCAGATGACCTCGCGGCTCGCCATCATGATGGGCGGTCGCGTCGCCGAGGAGATGATCTTCGGCCGCGACAAGGTGACGTCGGGCGCCCAGTCCGACATCGAGCAGGCGACCCGCCTCGCCCGGATGATGGTGACGCGCTGGGGCTTCTCGCCCGAGCTCGGCGCCGTCGCCTACGGCGAGAACCAGGACGAGGTGTTCCTCGGCATGTCGGTCGCCCGCCAGCAGAACGTGTCGGAGTCGACCGCCCAGAAGATCGACGCCGAGGTGCGGCGGCTGGTCGAGGAAGGTCACGCCGAGGCGACCAAGATCCTCACCGAGAAGCGCGACCAGCTCGAGACGCTCGCCAAGGGCCTGATCGAGTTCGAGACGCTGACCGGCGACGAGATCAAGGACCTGCTCAACGGCAAGCGGCCGAACCGCGAGTCGGTGATCGAGCCGTCGGGCCCGCGCGGCTCGGCGGTGCCGACCGCCGGCAAGCCGCGCCCGCGCCCCGAGGCCGGCGCCGGCGACATGGAGCCCCAGCCGACCGGCTGACGCGGGCCTCCACCACGATCCGAGAACGCCCGCCGGTCGCGGGCGTTTTCTTTTGGGACGGGACCGTCCCTCTCCCCGCTGCGCGGTTCGTTCGCTGCCCGCGTTCCGGCGCCGCGACGTCCCTCTCCCCGCGTGCGGGGAGAGGGTGGCTCGCCGCGAAGCGGCGAGTCGGGTGAGGGGGCGCCTCCACGATGCCGAGAGTCACCGACTTGCGGCGACGCCCCCTCACCCGACGACTGCGCTGACGCGCAGTCGTCGACCTCTCCCCGCGAGCGGGGAGAGGTGACGCGCCCCGCTCCTGCTGCTCGGCATTCTTCCTCCGCTCTCCTCTCCGCCGCGACGTTGCGCCCTATCATGACGGCCCATCCGCCCCCGACGTCCGATCCCTCCGCCGGCCCGGTGCCGCTCACCCGCGCCGGCTTCCTGCACGGCGTCCGGCTCGCGCTGCCGGTGATGCCCGGCATGATGGCGATCGCGCTCGCGACCGGCGCCTCGGCGGCGCGCGTCGGGCTCTCCTTCGGCGAGAACCTGGCGATGTGCGTGACGATGTTCGCGTCCGCCTCGCAGCTCGTCGTGCTGGAGTTGTGGCCGAACCAGTTCTCGCCGGGCACCGTGCTCGGGCTCGCGCTGATCGCGCTCACCGTGAACGCCCGCATGCTGCTGATCACGGCGACGCTGCGACCGTGGTTCGGCGCGATGCCGCCGTGGATCTATCCGGTCCTGCATCTCACCTCGGACCCGAGCTGGATCGTCTCGATGCGCTACCGCGCCGAGGGCGGCAACGACGCCGGCGTGTTCTTCGGCGCCAGCGTGCTGCTCGCCTCGTTCTGGCTCGGCTTCACCCAGCTCGGCTTCGCGCTCGGCACCCTGATCGCCGACCCGCGGCGCTGGGGGCTCGACTTCGTGATGCCGGTGTTCTTCGGCGCCATGCTGGTGCCGCTGTGGCGCGGCCGGCGCGCCGCCCTGCCCTGGATGGTCGCCGGCGTCGTCGCACTCGTCGTCGAGCGGCTCGTCGGCGGCTGGACCTTCATCGTCGCGGGTGCCCTCGCCGGCGCCGTCACCGGGGGGCTCGTCGATGACCGGCGCGATTGATCCGGCGGGCACCGTGGTCGCCACGAGCGGCCTCGCCACGAGCGGCGTCGCCGGGGGCGATCTCGGCGTGTGGATCGCCATCGCCGCCATGGCGCTCGTCACCTATGCGATGCGGGCCGGCGGCTTCTGGATGATGGGGCGGGTGCCGCTGACGCCGCGCGTCCAGCGCATGCTCGCCGCTCTGCCCGGCTCGATCGTCGCCGCCACGGTACTGCCCATCGTGGTCAACGGCGGCCCGCTGGCGGCCGCCGCGGTCGGCGCCGGCGTGCTCACCATGTGGATCGCCCGCAACGACTTCCTCGCCGTGATGGTCGGCATGGCGGTCGCCGCCGCGGCCCGCGCCGCCGGGCTGGCGTAGGGCCGGCCTGGACGCGGCTGCGGTCGGCGGGCATACCGTTTCAGGCATTCACGTGTGCTGCAGGGTCTGGTCATTCCGGGGCGGCGCACAGCGCCGAACCCGGAATCCAGCCAAGCCGTCCGAGATCGCCGCTGGATTCCGGGTTCGCGCCATTGGCGCGCCCCGGAATGACGGATCGTGCAAGACCGACCCTCGCTCCAGGAGATCACGACGATGCGGACCACACCTGCTCTCGCGCTGACGCTGGCGCTCGGTCTCGCCGCGGGCGACGCGCGGGCGAACGACTCCACGGCCGAGCTCGCCACCGGCGGGCTCGTCTTCGTGAAGAACGACGCCGTCCAGATGCTGTCCGAGGACCTGTTCGTCTCGGCCGCCGAGATCAAGGTGCGCTACCGCTTCTTCAACCGGAGCGCCCAGGACGTCACCGTCCACGTCGCCTTCCCGATGCCGGACATCAAGGTCGACGGCCCCGACCAGAACATCGCGGTGCCGACCGAGGACCCGGTCAATCTCTTGGGCTTCTCGACCACGGTGAACGGCGCGCCGGTGACGACCGCGGTCGAGCAGCGCGTCACCGGCGCCGACGGCGTCGACCGCACGGCGCTGCTGCAAAGCCTCGGCGTGCCGCTCGCGCCGCATCTGCAGGCGACCGGCGCGGCGCTCGACCGGCTGCCGAAAGACAAATGGGACGAGCTCCTGAAGCTCGACCTCGCCTTCGTCGACGAGTACGACGCCGGCAAGGGCATGGAGCGGCACCTTGCCCCGCGGTGGAGCCTGAAGACGACCTTCTACTGGCAGCAGACCTTTCCGGCCCGCGGCGAGACCGTGATCGAGCATCGCTACACGCCGAGCGTGGGGCTGAGCGTGCAGACGTCGCTCGGCGCGCCGTCGCTGGCGCGCGAGCCGGAGATCCTCGAGCACATCAAGAAATACTGCGTCGAGAACGATCTGCTCGCGACCCTGGAGCGCGCGCGGAAAACCGCGAAGGCGGAGTTCGGTCCGCCCTACAGCGAGCAGCGAATCGACTACGTGCTCTCGACCGGCGCCAACTGGTCCGGCCCGATCCGCGATTTTCGTCTCGTCGTCGACAAGGGCGATCCCGACAGCCTGATCAGCTTCTGCGGGACGGGCGTGACGAAGATCGGCCCGACCACGTTCGAGATGCTCAAGACCGACTACACGCCGCAGGGCGATCTCCACGTGCTGATCCTGAAGAAGATCAAGTCGGAGCCGTAGCTGGAACCCGAGCCTCGTTTCCTTGCGGAGACGGTCCGGTGCACGACCCGTGCCGCAGGCACAGCCTGCGCTCTCCCCCGCGAGCGGGGGAGAGGTGGAGAGGGGGTGCATGCCACGACGGACATCGCTGTGTCGCCGACGCCCTTTC
>NZ_NHSK01000108.1 GCF_016653355.1 Rhodoplanes elegans
CGGCCGTCCGGCGCCGGCCGACCCGGCGCAGCAGTCGGAAGCCCGCGAGGACGGCCCGCGCGCCATGGCGGCCCGCGTGCTCGGCCGCGACGCGCCGGCCGACCTGCGGCCCGACCCGGCCGCCCTCGGCGCGCCGGAGGCGGAGGCTGAAGCGATGCGGCAGTGGAGCGAGCGCCTGGTGCGCGGCCATGCCGGCGACGGTGCCTTCTCGATGCTGCGCGCCTTGATCGCGGATCTGCCGCGCTCCCATACGCCGTGGGAGCAGGTGCTGCGCACGCGACTGGCGCGCGGCCTCGCGCGAAAACCCGATCTCTCGTGGTCGCGGCCGTCGCGGTCCTATCTCGCCAACCAGGGGCGCGCCGGTGGGCGCCGGATGCCCTGGGAGCCGGGCACGACGACGGCCCGGCGGGTGCCGCGCCTCGCCGTCGTCGTCGACGTCTCCGGCTCCATCGACGACGCCCTGATGGGACGCTTCGCCGACGAGATCGACGCGATCTCGCGCCGCCAGGAGGCCGGACTGGTGCTGCTCGTCGGCGACGACCAGGTCCGCCAGGTCGCGCATCGGGAGCCCGGCCGCTCGGATCTGCGCGACATCGTCTTCGACGGCGCCGGCGGTACCGACTTCACGCCGCTTCTGGAAGAAGCCGACCGGCACGCGCCCGACATCATCGTGGTGCTGACCGATCTCGACGGCCCGGCCCGCATGCGGCCGCGCGCCCCGGTGATCTGGGCGGTGCCGCCGGCCCATGCCGGCGCCTCGGCGCCGTTCGGCGCGGTGCTGGTGTTGCGCTGACCCGTCGTCTCGACGTGACCGCAGGGCATCCGCGGGCGCGCCCTTGCCGTGGGGGCGGTTTCGTCGTAAATACTGTTACTGTATAACATTACAAATATTCAGGCCCGCTCCATGTCCGACACTCACCTCCCCGTCACGGTCCTGTCCGGCTTCCTCGGCGCCGGCAAGACGACGCTGCTCAATCACGTCCTCAACAACCGCGCCGGCCGTCGCGTCGCCGTCATCGTCAACGACATGTCCGAGGTGAACATCGATGCCGACCTGGTGCGCGAAGGCACCGAGCTCAAGCGCGCCGAGGAGAAGCTCGTCGAGCTGACGAACGGCTGCATCTGCTGCACGCTGCGCGACGACCTCTTGCGCGAGGTGCGCCGGCTCGCCGCCGAGGGGCGCTTCGACTATCTTCTGATCGAGAGCACCGGCGTCTCCGAGCCCCTGCCGGTCGCGGCCACCTTCGAGTTCCGCGACGAGGCGGGCGAGAGCCTCTCCGACGTCGCCCGGCTCGACACCATGGTGACGGTGGTCGACACCATCCACCTGCTCAAGGACTATGCCTCGACCGACTTCCTCTCCGACCGCGGCGAGACGGCCGGCGAGGACGACGAGCGAACGCTCGTCAACCTGCTGGTCGAGCAGATCGAGTTCGCCGACATCGTCGTGCTGAACAAGTACGCCGACGCGACGCCGGCGCAACGCGAGGCGGCCCGCAACATCGTGCGCGCCCTCAATCCGGACGCGCGGCTGATCGAGGCCGACCACGGCCGCGTCGCGCCCGACGCGATCTTCGACACCGGCCTGTTCGACTTCACCCGAGCGCACCAGCATCCGCTGTGGTTCAAGGAGCTCTACGGCCACGCCGAGCACGTGCCGGAGGACGCGGAGTACGGCATCACCAGCTTCGTCTGGCGGGCCCGCCGGCCGTTCGTGCCGGAGCGCTTCGACGCGTTCCTGCAGACGCCGCTCCCCGGCGTGATTCGCGCCAAGGGGCACTTCTGGCTCGCCACGCGGCCCGACTGGGCGGGTGAGTTCAGCCTCGCCGGGGCCATGGTGGCGACGCGGGGGCTCGGCCTGTGGTGGGCGGCGGTGCCGAAGAAGCACTGGCCCGACGACGGCGAGGCGCTCGTGCGCATGCGGGAGAGGATGGATCCGGAGTTCGGCGACCGCCGTCAGGAGCTGGTCTTCATCGGCACGCTGGGCACCATGAACCGAGCCCGCATCTCGGCGATGCTCGAGCGCTGCCTCGTCGACACCGCGACGTTCGAGCCCGACGCCTGGGCGAGCCTCGACGATCCGTTCCCGGCCTGGGGAACCCGGAAGGCGGCCTGACGCCCCGCGATACCATCGCGCGCCGCGATCCGGCTAATCGGGAGCTAATCACCGTCCGGCGGGAGCGCCGGCTCGAGAATCACATCCGTCGCCGCCCTTGTCAGCGCGCGTCGAACGTCCTTACATGCCGATCAGGGCGAACGTCGCATGCGCGCGGATTCGATCGTCGATCGAGTCGAGATGGGAGGTGTGCGGACGTGAGATCGACCGGCATCATCCACGTGGCGACGGACCTCGTGGGTCGGCTGACGGCGGGCCGCGCGGCCCGATTCGAAGCGTCTCCGTGCGGCAGCCGACGCGCCGCGATGATCGGTGGCGCCGCCGCGCTGACGTGGCCGCTCGCCGGTGTCTACGCCCGCGAGGCGGTCGAGGCATGGCCGTCGCGGCCCATCACCCTGATCGTGCCGTACCCGACCGGCGGCGCCAACGACATGCTGGGGCGCCTGATCGGTCAGAAGCTCGCCGAGCGGCTGAAGCAGCAGGTCATCGTCGACAACCGGCCCGGGGCCGGAACGCTGATCGGCGCGAGCCAGGCGGCGCGCGCCGCGCCGAACGGCTACACGCTGTTCCTCGGCGGCTTCGCCTCCAACGCCGTGACGCCGCTGCTGATCAAGACCGACTTCCACCCGGTGGACGACTTCGCGCCGATCGGGCTGATCGGCACCGCCCCCATGGTCGTGATCACGCATGAGGCTTCGCCCTATCGAACGCTGAAGGACGTGATCGACGCGGCCCGCGCGAATCCCGGCCGCCTGACCTACGGCTCGTCCGGCAACGGCTCGCCCCTGCACATGGCCGGCGTCAGCTTCTGCCTGAAGAACAAGCTCGACATGGCCCATGTGCCCTACAAGGGGGGCAGCGCCCACATCCTCGACCTGATGGCCGGGCGGCTCGACGTGATCTTCGATTCCACCACCAACGCCACGCCGCTGATCACCGGCGCCAAGGTGCGCCCGATCGCCGTCTCGGCGAAGGCGCGGATGCCCGATTTCCCCGACGTTCCGACATTCGCCGAGGCCGGCATTCCCGATGTCGAGGTCAACGGTTGGTACGCGCTCTATGCGCCGACCCGAACGCCCGCGTCGATTCTCGCGACGCTCAGCGCCGCGCTGCAGGAGGCCCTCGCGTCGCCCGACGTGATTGAGCGGCTGCGCAGTGTCGGCGTGACGCCGGGCACCGGCACGCGCCGCGAACTCGCCGACTACACGGCGAGCGAATACGCCAAGTATCGCGCCTTGGTGCGCGACGGCGGCATCAAGGTCGATTGATCGAACGTCGGTCCGGTCGCGTCCGCTCCACGTCGCGGTTTCCGTAGCGCGCTCGTCCTCCCCGTAACGGCGCCCCGCGCAATGCAAAGGATTGCATTGCGCCGCCCCGGTCGTGCAAATACAATCAACGCGACAACCAAGCACGGCGACGGGGCCACGACGAACCGGACATGCGCAGCCGTCCGACCATGAGCGACATCGCCCGGATCGTCGGCGTCCACGTGTCGACGGTGTCGCGCGCGCTCGACCCGAAGACCTGTCATCTGATCTCCCCGGACGTCGCCGCCAAGGTGGCCGAGGTCGCGCAGAAGCTCGGCTTCCGCCCGAACGCGGCCGGCGCGTCGCTGCGCACCAATCGCTCGCGCACGATCGGCATCGTGGTGCCGGACATCACCGATCCGGTGTTCCCGCCGATGATCCGCGGCGTCGAGGACGTGCTCAGCGAGCGTGGCTACGCCGTCGTGCTCGCCAACACGGACGGCGACGAAGGGCGCGAATCCGAGATCGTCGCGTCGATGCTGGCCCGCTCCGTCGACGGGCTCGCGCTCGCGAGCAGCCGCTTCGAGGACAAGCTCATTCCGCGGATCGGCGACGTGCCGGTGGTGACGGTGTTCCGCGAGACGAAGAAGTCGGTCGCCCCCTGCGTCATCTTCGACGAGCGCGCGGGCATTCGCCATGCGCTGACGCATCTCGTCTCGCTCGGGCATCGGCGCATCGCCAACATCGCCGGGCCGCGCACCATCTCGACCGGCTACACGCGCTGGGAGGCGTTCGAGGCGACTCGCCGGGAGCTCAAGCTGCCGCTCGACAAGCGGCTGATGGTGTTCTCGGACGGCTTCAACGAGCAGGAGGGCGCGCGCTGCGCCGAGGCGCTGCTCGCCCGCACCAGCGACTTCACCGCCATCCTGTGCGCCAACGACCGCCTCGCTGTCGGGGTGATCGACGTGCTGCAGCGCTACGGCCTGCGCTGCCCGGAGGACGTCTCGGTCACCGGCTTCAACGACATGCCCTATGCGGATCGCTTCGTGCCGGCGCTGACCACGGTCAGGGTCCAGCAGTACAAGGCGGGCCGGGAGGCGGCGCGCCTGCTGATCGAGGCGATCGAGGGCGGCGCGGCGCGGCAGCGGCGGCCGGTCCGCATCGTGCTCCCGGTCGAGCTGGTCGTGCGCGGCTCGACCGGAGTCGCGGCCCTCAAAGGAAAAACGCGCCGCGGGCTCGCCGCGGCGCGTTGAGGGGACGGGGCGGGTGGTCGGAGACCGGCCAACCGACACACGTGATCACTTCGCCGCGACGCCGGCCTCCTGCAGCAGCTTGGCGTAGAGCTCGACCTCGCGCTTGATCTGGGCGTCGAGCGCCTCCGGCGAGGTCGGCGCCGGCACGGCACCCTGCTGCTTCAGCTTCTCGATGACGTCCGGCATCTTCAGCACGGTCGCCATGTCGCGGCTCACCTTGGCGATGACGTCCTTCGGCGTACCGGCCGGCACCAGCACGGCGAACCACGAGTCGTAGTCGTAGGACGGCACCGTCTCCTTCACGGTCGGGATGTCCGGCATCTGATCGCTGCGGGTGCCGGAGTTGATCGCGATCGCCCGCACCTTGTTGCCGGCGGTGAGCTCCTGGGCGAGCGGGATCGGCGTGAAATAGAGCTGCGAGTCGCCGCGGATCACCGCCGTGGTCGCCTCCGGGGTGCCCTTGTAGGGGACGTGCTGGACGTCGATCTTGGCGGCCTGCTTGAGCACCTCGGCGGAGAGGAACGTCGTGGAAGCGAGGCCGGCCGAGGAGAAGTTCAGCTTGCCGGGCTTCTCCTTGGCGAGCGCGATGAACTCGGCGAGGTTCTTGGCCGGAAGATCGGGCGGCACCACGGCCACCATCGGGACCGAGGCGATCTTGGTCACGCCGGCGAAGTCGGCCACCGGATCGAAGGAGATGTTCTTGTTGATGGTCTTGGCGATGGTGTGGCCGTTGGAGGTGAGCATCAGCGTGTAGCCGTCGGCCTGGCCCTTGGCGACGCTCGTCGTGCCGGGCAGGCCGGGGCGGTTCTCGACGATGACCTGCTGCTTCCAGATCTCCGCGAGCTTGTCCGTCATGATGCGGGCGAGCGTGTCGGTGACGCTGCCGGCCGAGAACGGCACGACGATGCGCACCATCTGGTTCGGCCAGTTGGCCGCCGAGGATCCCTGCGCCAGGGCCGGGACCGCGAGAGCGAGCAGCGCAGCGCCTGCGAGGGCCGTCGTCTTGAAGAGTCTCATAGCCGTTCCTCCTGTTTGTTCGTTCGATGGTCCCGCCGCGTTCGTGCGGCGGTGACGGGGGCGCCCGGACGTTACATCAGGAGCCCCGTGGGATGTTCGATCGCGTGCCTGAACGCGGCGAGAAGTCGCGCACCGAGCGCCCCGTCGACGACGCGGTGGTCGCAGGAGAGCGTCACCGTCATGCGGGTCTCGAAGCGGATGCCGCCGCCCTCCGCCTCGACCGGGCGGCGCTCGGCGGCGCCGACGGCGAGCAATGTCGACTGCGGCGGGTTGATGATGCCGGCGAACTCCTTGATGCCGTACATGCCAAGATTGGACACCGTGCTGACGCCGCCCTGGTACTCGCCGGGCTTCAGCTTCTTGTCGCGGGCGCGGGCGATCAAATCCTTGGTCTCGGCGGCGGCGACGCTCATCGCCTTGCCGGCGGCGTCGCGCAACACCGGCGTGATCAGGCCCTGGCCGTCGTCGAGCGCGACGGCGATGCCGATGTCGACACGATCGAAGCGCAGGATGCGGTCGGCCGCCCAAACCGCGTTGGCGGCCGGCACCTGGACGAGGGCGCGGGCCAGCGCGCGGACGACGAGATCGTTGACGGAGAGATGCCAGGCGGGCTTGCCGTCGCGGTCGTGCGGGGCGGAGCCGTTCGCCTCGTGGCGCAGCGCGAGCAGGCGGTCGAGCGTCACGTCGCACGAGAGATAGAAGTGCGGCACCGTCTGCTTGGCCTCGACGAGGCGCGCCGCGATGGTCTTGCGCATGCCGTCCGCCGGCACCTCCGCATAGCTGCCCGCCTCGTAGAGCGCCTTCACGCGCTCGGCGCTCGGGCCGGTCGCCAGCGCATGCCCAGCCGTCGCGGCGCCACTCGCCATGGCGCTCTGCACGTCGCGCGCGAGAATGCGGCCGTAGGGGCCCGTGGCCGTGATCCGTGACACGTCGATGCCGGCCTCGGCGGCCAGACGGCGGGCGAGCGGCGTGATGGTGCGGCCGCCGGCGAGGCGCGCCGGGCCGAAGTTCCGCTCCGGCATGCGGACCGCATGGAACGGATCGAGCGGACCGTTGCGCAGGCTCGATGTGACGGACGCAACGGCGTGAGCCGCGGCTGCCGGCGGAGCTGATTTGGTCTGGGTCGGCGCCTGCGTGGGAGCAGGGGCGGGGGCCGCCGCGGTGTTGGCGGGCGGCGCGCCGGTCTTGGCCGTCTCGCTGGTCGCGGGGCCCGCGGCGGCGCCGTCACCGGACAGAATCGCAACGACCGCGCCGACCGGCGCGGCCTGGCCGGCCGGCACGCGAATCTCGGCCAGCACGCCGCCCGTGATCGCCGGCACCTCCATCGACACCTTGTCGGTCTCGATCTCGAACAGATTGTCGCCCGGCGCCACCGTGTCGCCCGGCTGCTTGAACCAGGTGGTGATCTTGCCTTCGGCGACCGTCTCGCCGAGCTGCGGCATCAGGATGTCCATCGTGGTCCCAACCTCTGCAGACGATTGCCGCCATGGCGGCGGCCTTGTCCCTCGCCTCTCCCCGCGTGCGGGGAGAGGTCGGAATTCGCGTCCCCGACGCGAATCCCGGGTGAGGGGGCGTTTCGTGGATACGGAGGCGTCCCCTCACCCCGACCCTCTCCCCGCGTGCGGGGAGAGGGAGAGCCGGCGCGTCGCCGGCCCTCACCAGTTCACGGAGACGTACTGGGTCTCCAGAAACTCCATCAGGCCTTCGTGCGCGCCCTCGCGGCCGAGACCGGACTGCTTCATGCCGCCGAATGGTGCCGCCGGATCCGACATCAGTCCGCGGTTGAGGCCGATCATGCCGAAGTCGAGCTTCTCGGAGACGCGCAGGCCGCGGCTGAGATCCTTGGTGTAGAGATACGCGGCGAGCCCGTACTCGGTGGCGTTCGCCTCGCGGATCGCCTCGTCCTCGGTCTTGAACGTCTTCAACGCCGCGACCGGCCCGAAAATCTCTTCGCGCAGCAGCTTGGCGTCGTCGCTGATGTGCGTGAGCACGGTCGCCGGATAGAAGAAGCCCTTGCCGTCCGGCCGGGTGCCGCCGACCGTCACCTTGGCGCCCTTGGCGACGGCGTCGTCGACCAGCTCCTGCACCTTGTCGCGGGTGTCGGCGTTGACCAGCGGACCGAGCGCCACGCTCTCGTCGAGGCCGTTGCCCATCTTCAGCGCCGCCATGCGGGCCGTGAGCTTCTCGGCGAAGGCGTCGTGGACGGCCTCGTGCACATAGAAGCGGTTCGCCGCCGTGCAGGCCTCGCCCTGGTTGCGCATCTTGGCGATCATGGCGCCGTCGACGGCGGCGTCGATGTCGGCGTCCTCGAACACCAGGAACGGCGCGTTGCCGCCGAGCTCCATCGCAGGGCGCACCACGTTGTCGGCGGCCTCGCGGAGAAGCTTCACGCCGACCTCGGTCGAGCCCGTGAAGGAGACGACGCGAACCCGCATGTCGTGGAGCATCGCCGAGACGACCGCGCCGGAGCGACGCGACGGCACCACGTTGACGACGCCGTCCGGCACGCCGGCCTCCTTCAGCAGCGGCATCAGCGCCAGCATGGTGAGGGGCGTCTCGGAGGCGGGCTTGAGCACCACGGTGCAGCCGGCGGCGAGCGCCGGCGCGATCTTCCGGGTCGCCATCGCGGCCGGGTAGTTCCACGGCGTGACGAGACACGCGACGCCGGCCGGCCGGTGCTGCACCATGATGCGGGCGCCGGAGGAGGGAGCGTTGTAGAGCTGGCCGAGATTGCGCACGCCCTCCTCGGCGAACCAGCGGAAGAACTCCGCCGCATAGGCGACTTCGCCGCGCGAGTCCGGCATCGCCTTGCCGTTCTCCAGCGTGATCAGTTTGGCGAAGCGTTCGCTCTCCCTGGTGAACAGCTCGAAGGCCTTGCGCAGGATTTCTCCACGCTCGCGGGGCTTCTTGGCCGCCCATTCGGCCCCGGCCGCCGCGGCCGCGTCGACGGCCGCCTTGGCGTCGTCGACCGTGCCGCTCGCCACCGACGTGATCACGCTCTCGGTCGCCGGATCGATCACGTCGAAGCGCGAGCCGTCCGAGGCCTTCTTCCACGCGCCGCCGATCCACAGGTCGGTCGGAACCCCGGCGATCAGATTGTCGTACATATCGTATCCTCGAATGTCTTCGATCGTTCGCCGCGGAACGGACGCGCCCCCTCTCCCCGCGCGCGGGGAGAGGGTCGGGGTGAGGGTGCGTTTCCGCGAGCTTCTGCTTCGCGGAAACGCACCCTCACCCGGATCACTTCGTGATCCGACCCCTCCCCGCAAGCGGAGAGAGGTGAGCCGCGCCCGCGGCGCGTGATCAGCTCCCCAGACTCCGGCGGATCGTCTCGACGATCCGGGCCGGCGTCGGCAGCACCATGTCCTCGAGCGCATCGGCGGCCGGCAGCGGGATGTGTGGCGTGGTGATCCGCACCGGCGGGCCGTCGAGATCGTAGAACGCCTCTTCCACCGCGATCGACACGATCTCGGCACCCCAGCCGCACAGCCGCGGATTTTCCTCCACGGTGAACAGCCGGTGGGTGCGAGCGACCGAGCCGAGGATCGTCTGCATGTCGAGCGGCACCAGCGAGCGCACGTCGACCACCTCGACCTCGATGCCGTGCTCGGCCGAGAGGGTCTCGGCCGCGGCGAGAGCACGCGGCACCATCAGTGCCAGCGCCAGCACGGTCGCGTCCTTGCCGGGGCGCAGGATCTTCGCGGTGCCGAGCGTGTCGACGATCTCGCCGTCCGGCACCTCGCCCTTCACGGCGTAGAGCGACTTGTGCTCGAAGAAGATCACCGGATCGGGATCGCGCACCGCGGCGGCGAGCAGGCCGACCACGTCGAGCGGGCTCGACGGCGCGACGACCTTGAGGCCCGGGATCATCATGCACCAGTTCTCGACCGACTGGCTGTGCTGCGCGCCGAAGCGCGAGCCGGCGCCGTTGCCGGTGCGCACCACCAGCGGGCATTTCACCTGCCCGTTGGTCATGTAGCGGCTCTTCGGGAACTCGTTCGCCACGTAGTCCCAGCACACCGCCAGAAAGTCCGAGAACATGATCTCGGCGATCGGCTTCAGGCCCGTCATCGCGGCGCCCATGGCGGCGCCGAGGATCGCCTGCTCGGAGATCGGCGTGTCGCGCACGCGGATCGGGCCGAACTGATCGAGCAGCCCCACCGTCGCCTTGAACACGCCGCCCGCCTTGGCGACGTCCTCGCCGAAGAAGATCACGTCGTTGTCGCGCGCCATCTCCTGGGCGATGCCGCGGGCGACCGCGTCGCGATAGGTCAGTTCCGCCATGCCCAGCCTCCATCGGCATACACGTCGGTGAAGAGGATGTCCTCGGGCGGCATCGGCGCCGCCTTGCAGGCTTCGGTCGCCGCATCCACCATGCGGGCGACCTCCTGGTCGATATTGGTCATCACGCTCTCGGCGATGCCGAAGCTCTTCAGGCGCTCGCGATAGACCTTGATCGGGTCACGTTCCTTCCAGCGCTCGAGCTCGCCCTCGGGGCGGTACTTGGCGGGGTCGGCGCGCGAGTGGCCGCTGTGCCGGTAGGTGAGGCACTCGATCAGCGAGGGGCCGTCGCCGGCCCGCGCCTTGGCGAAGGCCGTCTGCGCCGTGCGGTAGACGGCGTCGGCGTCGTTGCCGTCGACGACGATGCGCTCGAGCCCGTAGGCGGCCGCGCGGTCGGCGGCCGGATGCTTCACGGCCGTCACCTCGTGGATCGCCGTGTACTCCATGTAGAGATTGTTCTCGCACACGAAGACGACCGGCAGCTTCCAGATCGCGGCGAAGTTCAGCGCCTCGTGGAAGGCGCCGATGTTGGTCGTGCCGTCGCCGAAGAAGCACACGGCGACGTCGCCGGTGCCTTTGTACTGCGCGGTCAGCGCCGCCCCGCAGGCGATCGGCAGATGCGCGCCGATGATGGCGTAGGAGCCCATCACGCCGTGCTCGACCGAGGTGAGATGCATCGAGCCGCCCTTGCCGCGCATCAGGCCGTTGTCGCGCTGCATCAGCTCGCCGAGCATCTTCTCCACCGAGACGCCGCGGGCGAGCGTGTGGGCGTGCCCGCGGTAGGTGCAGAAGGAGAGGTCGCCCGGCTTCATCGCCGTGCCGAAGGCGGCGGCGATCGCCTCCTGGCCGAGCGAGAGATGACTCGTGCCCTTGACGAGGTTTTGCAGGAACAGATCGTAGGCGCGCTGCTCGGCCTGCCGGATCACCTGCTGCTTGCGGTACAGCTCGAGCCGCACCGCCTCGCCGATGTCGTCGTTGCTGCGGTCGAGCACCGTGGTCTCCGCGGTCTTCTTGGCCATCGCGTCCCTCACCAGCGGCCGGCGATCGGCAGCTCTTCGGCCGGGAAGAGCGTGATCAGCTTGCAGCCCGTCGCCGTCACCACGACCTCCTCCTCGATCCGGGCGGCCGAGTAGCCGTCCTTGGCCGGGCAGTAGGTCTCGATCGCGAACACCATGCCCTCCTTGATCTCGGTCGGGTGGTCCATCGAGACGACGCGCGAGATGATCGGCCGCTCGTGCAGGGCGAGGCCGAGGCCGTGCGCGAACTGCAGGCCGAACGCGGCGAGCTCGTCCGGGAATCCGAACTCCTCGGCGGTCGGGAACACCTCGCAGATGTGCGCCGTGGTGACGCCCGGCTTGATGCGGGCGATGGCGTTGTCGAGCCACTCGCGCGCCTGCTTGTAGGCGTCGTGCTGCACCGGCGTCGCCCTGCCGACGTTGAAGGTGCGGTAGTAGCAGGTGCGGTAGCCCATGAAGGACTGGATGATGTCGAAGAAGGCCTGATCGCCCGGGCGCAGCATCCGGTCGGTGAAGTTGTGCGGATGCGGGTTGCAGCGCTCGCCCGAGATGGCGTTGATCGCCTCGACGTCGTCGGAGCCGTGCGTGTAGAGGAACTTGTTCACCTCGGCGACGACGTCGTTCTCGCGCACGCCGGGGCGCAGCATGTCCCACACGACCTGATAGGCGCCGTCGACCATGGCGGCGGCGCGATTGAGCAGCGCGATCTCGTCGGCCGACTTGATCTCGCGCGCCTCGAGCAGCACCTGCTGGCCGTCGACCACCTTCACGCCGGCCTTCTGCAGCTCGAACATCATCGGCGGCTCGACGATGTCCATGCCGATCGGCATGTCGAGGACGCCGGCCTCCTTCAGGAGCGCGGCGATCTCCTTGGCGTGCTTCTCCATCAGGCCGAAGGCCGGGTTCACGGTGCCGCGCAGGCCGACGAGGCCGGCCCGGCAGTTCTCCGGCTTCAGCCACGGCGCGTACAGCTTGTGATGCATGGCGGCCGAGCCGAAGTCCCAGACGATCGGCTCGCCGCCGCGGGTCAGCAGCGCCCACCGCGCCAGCTTGTCGCGCTCCCACTCGCCGATCTTCGTCGAGGTGAGATAGCGGATGTTGTTGACGTCGAAGACCAGCAGCGCGCCGAGCTCGGAATTCTCCAGCGCCTGGCGGGCCCGCGACAGGCGGTAGCGGTGCAGGCGGCGGTAGTCGACGCGCTCCTCGAAATCGACCCCCATGGTCCCGAGCGCCGGCAGGGCGCGGCCCCAGTCGTGACGCGGATCGATGTCCTCGGCGCGGATGGCGCGCAGATGCTGGTCCATGCTGATCTCCCGGAAGAACGACGGCGCGGGCCCAGAGCGGCCCGTCTCGCAGGCAGATTGACATGACTTCGGGCAGCGTGCAATGAGAAATGCAAACGATTGCACGACGGCTCGTGCTGCGGCGCACAAGACGCGCCGCGATCGCCGCGGTGCCGTCGTCGACACGCCGTGCCGTCCCGTGTATCACGCGTTCGACGTGATACGCGCCACCCGGTCGGCGCCCGAAAACGCATCCGACCGCGCGGGTCGAGAACGAGCGAGGAGAGCACGAGGATGGCGCAGAACACGCAGAAGGTCGGCTGGATCGGCATGGGCCGTATGGGCTACGCGATGGCCGAGCGGCTGGTGAAGTCCGGGCACGACGTGTCGATCTGGAACCGCACCCGCGCGAAGGCCGAGCCGCTCGCCGCCTACGGCGGCAAGATCGTCGACAAGCCGTCCGATCTCGCGGGCGTCGACGTGCTGTTCTCGATCGTGTCGACCGGCGACGATCTGAAGCAGGTCTATTTCGGCGAGAACGGCGCCGCCACCGGTGCCAAGGTGCCGCCCGTGCTGGTCGACTGCTCGACCATCTCGGTCGATTCCTCCGCCGACATCCGCGCCGAGCTGACGAAGCGCGGCGGCGAGTTCGTCGCCTGCCCGGTGTCGGGCAACGCCAAGGTGATCAAGGCCGGCAAGCTGTCGGCGGTGGCGTCCGGGCCGGAGGCGGCGTTCCGTAAGGCCGAGGCTCTGATCAACGTGATCGCGCCGCACGGCGTCTCCTACGTCGGCGACGGCGAGCTCGCCCGCGTCTGCAAGATCGCCCACAACGTGATGCTCGGCGTCGTGATCGAGAACCTGATCGAGATCACGCTGCTGGTGAACAAGATGGGCGTGTCGCGCAGCGCCTTCCTGAAGTTCCTCAACAACAGCGTGATGGGCTCGACCTTCACGGCCTACAAGTCGCCGGCGCTGGTCAATCTCGACTGGACCACGACCTTCACGCCGGAGCTGATGCGCAAGGACATGGATCTCGGCCTGGAGCTCGGGCGCGAGATGGACGTGACCATGCCGGTGACGGCGGCGGCGCGCGAGATGATCCAGACGCACTTCGGAGCGGCGCAGCTGCAGAAGGATCCGGAGGCCTATCTGGAGAAGGACTTCGCGGCGCTCATGGAGACCATGGCGCTGCTCTCCGGCATGCATCTCGAGCCGGAGAACGTGCCGACCCCGACCGGCCTCGAGCACTGAGGCGTCCTCGGCCGATCAGGTCGCAATCGTTCCGGGTCCGGCCACAGGCTCGAACCCGGAACCAGCCGAACGAGCGAGACCGTCGGTGGAGACCCGGTTCGCGGGCGACGCCCGCGAGC
Source organism: Rhodoplanes elegans (assembly GCF_016653355.1). Taxonomy (GTDB): domain Bacteria; phylum Pseudomonadota; class Alphaproteobacteria; order Rhizobiales; family Xanthobacteraceae; genus Rhodoplanes; species Rhodoplanes elegans. The sequence continues at coordinate 13,584 of NZ_NHSK01000108.1, forward strand.
CGGACCCACGCGGGCGCGACAGGCCGGGTCTCGACTGGCGCGTGATGGTCGCGCAGCAAGGCCGGCCACGGCCGGCTCCCACCGGCAAGGGGCTGGCCACCGGTGACCGGCCGCCGCCGGCACGACAGGCTCTCGTGGAAAATCACGTGTCGTAGCGCGCAGCCGTCCGGTCCGGACGCGGCTCGGGTCGGGTCGCCACGATCGAAGGCGAACGCCTCAGTTGGCGCCGGCTTCGGCGTACTGGTCGGTGCTGCTGTCGCTCTTGAAGAGCTTGCCGAGCGTGTCGGAGAGCCAGTTCGACGACGCGACCTGGGTGGCGCCGGGCGCCGAGTCGAGCCGCTCGACCACGACGATCTTGTTCACCTCGCCGCGTAGATAGGCGTCGAGGAACGCCTGGTAGTCCTTGAACGACACGCAGCCGTTCGACTGGCCGCTCGGGCCGAGCATGTAGGAATGCGCCAGGATGCCGGCGCGGCCGTACATCTTGCTCTGGTCGACCGGCGTCATCCGCAGCGCGCGCACGCCGTGGAACAGGCTCTCGCGCATGGTCAGGCGGTAGACGTTGGGCGGCGTCGCGCCGTGCATGCGCACGTTCACGTGGCGCGGATCGTCCATCTTCGGGCCGAGCCCGGAATGCGCCTCGAGTCGCTTGCCGTTCGGCATGTACACGGTCTTGGCGGTGATGTCGTAGATCGCGGTCTTGCCGTCCTCGGCGAGCGAGGGCAGGGCGTTCGGCGACAGCGCCGCGAGCTTCGGCTGCTGGCCGGGGCGGACGCGGCGGCGGGGCTCGTCGGCGCCGGTCGGTGCGGCCCCGGTCGGGGCGGCGGCCTCCTGGAGACGGCCCATCGGGCGGGCCGTGGCGGTCTGGGCCGGGCGGCCGAGCGTGACCGGCACGCTGCCGGCGCTCGCGAGCCGAAGGCCGGCGGCGGCGGCCGGGCGCGGGCCGCCGAAGCGGGTCTCGAACGAATCGGTGGGATCGAAGGCGGCGAAGCGCTCGTCGAAGGAGGCGCCGCGGCGGCGCTCGCCGAGCGCGGCGACGAGGTCGTCGTCCTCCATCAGGGAGCCGGCGGCGAACTCGGGATCGAGGCTGGCGAGGCGGATGCCGGAGAGCGGCGCCTGCGCGGTCGGGCTCGGAAGCCGGATCAGGGCCGGATGAATGGTGCCGAAAACCGAGAGAGTCGTGCGTTCTGTGAGCAGCCCGATGTCGGACGGCCCGGCATGCGTGCCCGGCGACTTGAGCACGAATCCCAGCGCGACGATCGCGATCCCGAACGGGATCGAGCGGACACCCACTCGAATCAAAGGATTCCCCACCCGTGTGTCGCGCCGCTGCGGGTTGCCCCCGCGACGCACGTCCCCCGACGCAATACTAGCAAGCGCTCCGATTACGGCAACAATGGTTCGGCCGCCCTGCGATACCGCATGGCTCCCGCACGCCAGGGTGGTGGCGGAATTTACCCGGCCTTAACCATGTCGTGCGCGCGGCAGCAGAATTCGCAACGCGCCGGGGGCGACCGCCACCCGGATCGGCGTCTCGGCGACGACCTCGCCATCCACAGAAACGGGTCGCGGCCGGTCGGTCGCGATCGTGGCGGCGCGGGTCCGCAGCGTCACGACGTCGCCCGGCGCCGGCGGCGCCCCGCGCAGCGCCCGCCACCAGGTCCGCGGCAGGGCGCCACGGGCCGGCCCCCGGATCACCCGGATCAGGAGATCGCCGGTCTCGACGCCCGCCTCAGGCGCGACCAGGACACCGCCCTGCCAGCCGCCATTGGCGACCCGGACGTCGAGCGCCTCGACTACGGTGGTACCGCCGTCGTGCATGACGGTGCAGCGGAACGGACGGTGGCGCGTCAGCCGGGTGGCGGCGACGAACAGGTAGGCGATGCGGCCGGCCCACCGCTTCGCCAGGTGAGCCGATCCGCGCGCAATGTCGGCCGGCAGACCGATCGCGACTGCGTTGGCGAACCAGCGCTCGTCGAGCCGGCCGAGATCGATGTCGGTCGGGATTCCGTCGCGCAGCACCTCGACGGCGCGCTCCAGCTCCAGCGGCAGCCCCACCGCTTTGGCGAAGCTGTTGGCGGTGCCGAGCGGCAGCAGGCCGAGCACCGGTCGGGCCCGTCCGTCGGACGCCGCGAACGCGCCGACCATCGTGCTGATCGTGCCGTCGCCGCCGCCGACCACGACGAGATGATCGGTCTGCGCCGCGGCCGCCGCGGCGAGGCCGCCGAGCCGCGCCGGATCCGAGACTGCGTGCGCCGCCGTGATCAGGAACCCGTGCTCGCCGAGCAGCCGCTGCACCGCATCGAACTGACGCTGTCCGCGCCGCGAGCGCGCGTTCACGATCAGCACGACCCGGCGCGGGACGCGCGGCATTTCCGCCGCATGTGATTCGACTTCGGCGTGCTGGACGGCCGTCGCGTCGGTCATGGATCGTCACCGCATGTTCATCGACGTGAGATGCCGGAACGCAATGCGCGAGAAGGTGTTGCGTTCCGTCGTCGGTGATCCGTGGGGTCCCGCCACGAGGCGCGGCCAGGCCGGCAGGGTCGACACGGTCGCCGAATTGGTCGACAAGGGGAGCAGACGGGCGACGGGGCGCCCACGCGACGGAGATCGACCCGCGACGACGGCGCGGTTGGAATCGGCGAAGGAGGGATTGGCGTGACGGACGAGGCACCGACGAAGCTGAAGTCGTCACCCGCCTGGTTGCGCAGCCCGACATTGCGCTACGTCGCGCTCGGCGTCGCCGCCGCCGCCGTCATGGTGATCGCGCTGGCGCCGCTCGGCTCCGCCATGGTCGAAGGCTGGTCGCGCCGCGATGTCGAGCTGCGCTCGCGTCTCGTCTTCCGCTCCATTCGTGATCAGGTCGCGGCGGGCCTCGTCGCGCCGCCGGGCTTCGACCTCGCGCCGTTCTTCGAGCGCCTGTCGGAGGACGAGCGGATTCTCGGGCTCGGCTTCTGCACCGAGGCCGGTACGTTGCGCTACGCGACCAAGCAGTGGCCGAAGGCGATCTCCTGCGCCAGCCTGAAGCGCGACCGTACCGACTCGTTCGCCACCGTGACGGACCAGGGACGCCGCATCCATGTGAGCGTCTTCCCGATCGCGGCCGGGCCGGTGACGGGCCATCTCCTGCTGCTGCACGATCTCGCTTTCGCCGACGAGCGCGCTCGCGATGCGCGCTTCTACACGATGCTCTCGGTGATCGGCGTCGCCGCCGGGCTCGGCCTCTTGGCACTCGCCATGGTGCTGGCGCTGCAGCGCAGCTGGGTCCGCTCGGTCCGCACCATGGTCGCCGACATGCGCACCGGCGGCGTGCTCGACGCCGCGCCTTCCGGCGACTCGCCGCTCGGACGCGAGCTGCACGGCCTGCTGGAGGAGCTGCGGGTCGAGCGCACCTATGCGGAGGGCATCCATGTCGAGTGGTCGCCCAAGACGCTGCATCGCCTCTTGATGGAGGAGCTGCCGGGGGCCGAGGTGCTGGTCGTCTCCAACCGCGAGCCCTACATCCACAACCGCGTCGACGGCGCCATCGCGCTGCAGCGACCGGCGAGCGGTCTCGTCTCGGCGCTGGAGCCGGTGATGCGCGCCTGCGGCGGCACCTGGATCGCCCACGGCAGCGGCTCGGCCGACCGCGACACCGTCGATCGGAACGACCGCGTGCCGGTGCCGCCCGGCGACCCGACCTACATGCTGCGCCGCGTCTGGCTCTCCGACGAGGAGCAGGACGGCTATTACTACGGCCTCGCCAACGAGGGCCTCTGGCCGCTCTGCCACATCTCCTTCGTGCGCCCGATCTTTCGCGAGGAGGACTGGCGCCGGTACAAGGCCGTCAACGAACGCTTCGCCGACGCCGTCGTGCAGGAGGCCGATCGCGACGACCCGATCGTGCTGGTGCAGGACTATCACTTCGCCCTGCTGCCCCGGATGATCCGCGCGCGGCTGCCGCGCGCCACCGTGATCACGTTCTGGCACATCCCGTGGCCGAACGCCGAGACCTTCTCGATCTGCCCGTGGCGCGAGGAGATCATCGACGGGCTCCTCGGCAGCACCATCCTCGGCTTCCACACGCGCTTCCACTGCAACAACTTCCTGGAAGCGGCGGACCGCTTCATGGAGAGCCGCATCGACCGCGAGCACGCCTCGGTGACGCTCGGCGGCCACGAGACCATGGTGCGGGCCTATCCGATCTCGATCGAGTGGCCGCCCTCCGCGCTCGAAGGTCAGGCACCGGTCGCCGACTGCCGTGCCGCCGTGATCGACCGCTTCGGCCTGCCGCCGGACGCTCACATCGCGGTCGGGGTCGAGCGCTTCGACTACACCAAGGGCCTGCTCGACCGCATCCACGCGGTCGACGATCTGCTCGGGACCCATCCGGAATGGCGCGGGCGGTTCGTCTATCTGCAGGCGGCGTCGCCGACCCGCAGCAAGCTCGGCGCCTACAGCGCGCTGCAGGCCGAGACCGTGCGGCTCGCCGAGCAGGTGAACGCGCGGCACGGGAGCGACGATTACACGCCGGTCGTGCTGTCGATCCGCCACCACGAGCCGACCGAGGTGTTCGAGATCTTCCGCGCCGCCGATCTGTGCATCGTGTCGAGCCTGCACGACGGCATGAATCTGGTCGCCAAGGAGTTCGTCGCGGCGCGCGACGACGAGCAGGGCGTGCTGGTGCTGTCCAGCTTCGCCGGCGCCTCGCGCGAGCTGTCCGAGGCGCTGATCGTCAATCCCTACGACACCCGCAGCATGGCGTCCGCCATCGATGCGGCCCTGCGCATGTCGACGGCCGAGCAACGCGAGCGCATGCATCTGATGCGCGACATGGTGCGCCAGCGCAACGTCTACCGTTGGGCCGCCCAGATGCTGCTCGACGCCGCCCGCCTGCGCAAGCGCGCCCGCATCCTGGCCGGCGCGGCGTGATCACGTCGCGCCCTCGCGACGGCAAGGACCTGTGCTGATTCCGCCACGCCCGGACGGAAAACGCACGGCGCGGTGCCGTTCACGCCCCACGCCCGAACGGTCCGGCCGTGCTGCCGCATCCATCTGAAATCAAAGACGGAATCCTCGTGATCTACGCGCCTGGTGCAACAAGTCGGTGCCGGGCTTTTCTGGAATCTCTCTAAATCATTGCTATTGCAGGAGAAAATGGCGTTCCGCTAAAGCCCGTCAAGGGTGGGGCGCGGGGCTCCGCCGAACCGGGCGGTTCTGACGGGGCATTCGTCTTGGCGTGGGACATCCAGACGCTGTTTCGGCGGCACGCGGACGGCATCCGGCGCTCGCTGATGCGGCGCGGGCTGCCCCGCGAGACGGCAGCCGACATCACCCAGGACACGTTCCTGCGCGTTCTCGCCGCGCTGCCGGCCGACGGCACCGAGAACCACAATCCCAAGGCCTATCTCTATCAGGTCTCGCGCAATCTCGGGCTCAACCATCTGCGTCGCGAGCGCCTCGCCGGCTTGGTCGATCTGCCCGACGCGGTCGTCGCCGAGATCTCCGATCCGGCCCCGACGCCGGAGACGATCGCCTGCGACCGCGCCCAGCTCGCCCGCGTCGCCGCGGCGCTCGACGCGCTGCCGGAGCGCACCCGCCGCGCCTTCGAGCTGCACCGCATCGGCGGGCTCACCATCGCCGAGGTGGCGCGCGAGATCGGGCTCTCCACCACCCGCACCTGGGCGCTGGTGCACGAAGCCTATCGCCACCTCGTCCTCGCCACCGGCGGCTTGTGAGCTCGATCGGCAGGGAGAAAATTCCGCGCGTTCCGGTGTATCAGGTGAGGGCGGGGCGTCGACCGACGGCCGCCTCGTCCCGGACCCGATCATGCCCGAGCCGCCGCCCGACAGCCGCCTCCTCGACGAGGCGATCGACTTGATGATCCGCCTGCAGAACGACGCCGACAACCCGGTGGCGCTGGAGATGGTGCGGGCGTGGCGGGCGCGCAGCCCCGAGCACGAGCGCGTCTGGACGCTGGTGTCGGGCGCGCACGGGGCGAGCGGCACGGTGCTGACAAGGCGTCGGAAGGCGGCGCGGCGCGGCCCGACGCGGCGCAAGCTGCTGCTGGCCGGTGCGGTGGCGATCGGCGGCGGGCTGGCCGGCTGGTCGGTGCTGCCCGATCTGGTGATGCGGCGCCGGGCCGATCACGTCACCGCCAAGGGCGAGCTGCGCCGCGTGCCGTTGCCGGACGGCAGCGTCGCGACGATCGGCCCCGACAGTGCGGTCGCGCTCGACGACCGGCCGCTGTCGCGCGGCGTGGTGCTCCTGCAGGGCATGGCCTATTTCGAGGTGGCGCCGGACCCGCGTCGGCCGTTCACGGTGACGGCCGGCGGCGTCACGGCGACGGCGCTCGGCACCGCCTTCGACGTCGCCGACGATGCGGGGGTGGTCGCCGTCTCGGTGCGTGAGGGCGTGGTCGAGGCGCGCGCCGCCGCGCCGGGCCTCGCGGCCGGCGCGCAGTTGCGGGCCGGCGACTGGATCGCCGTCGATCCCGCCGCCCAGGCGGTCGATCGCGGCCGGCGCGACGCCGACCAGATCGCCGCCTGGCGCGACGATCGTCTCGTCGCCGAGCGCGCCACCGTGAGAGCGCTCGTCGAGCGCATCGCCCGCTGGATTCCCGGACGGGTGATCCTGGCGGATCCCTTCATCGGCACGCAGCGCGTGAGCGGTCTGTTCGACCTCGCCGATCCGGTGGCGGCGCTCGCCGCCGTCGTTCACCCCGCAGGTGCCAGGGTGCGGCAGATCGGCCCGTATCTCACGGTCGTGTCGCCGATCTGATTATTTTTCGGCCCGGACGAGAAAATTCCGCGGCCCCGATTGTAACAGCCTCGGGAGCCGCGTCGCGGTGCCGGCCGTGGGCTGCTCCTTCATGCGAGCGAGGGGGCAGGGGCATGCGGGCAGACGTGAAGCAGGCGCGGGTTCGATCGGTCGTTCGCGGGAGCAGGTCCCGCATCGCGGCGTTGCTGATCACGGTCGCGCCGTTCTGCGCGACGACCCTGGCCGAACCGGTGCGGGCTCAGGTGGCGGCCGAGCAGGAGTTCGCGATTCCGGCGGGCCGGCTCGACGGCGCGCTCGCCGCATTCGGCCGGCAGTCCGGCCTGCAGGTCACCGCGCTCGCCGCCGTCACGGCCGGCAAGGTGTCGCCCGGCTTCGCCGGCCGCGCGACGCCCGACCAGGCGCTCGAGCACCTGCTCGCCGGCACCGGCCTCGTGCATTCCTTCCCGGCCCCTCGGACCGCGTCGGTCGCGCTGCCGCTCGGTCCCGGCGGCGCCTACGCGGCCGCCGGCGACGTCGCGCTCGAGCCGATCACGGTGGAAGGGCAGGGCGGAACACCCGGCGTCGACGGCTATGTCGCGACCAAGAGCGAGGTCGGCACCAAGACCGACACGCCGATCATCGAGGTGCCGCAGACCGTCAACGTCGTCACCCGGCAGGAGATGGACGACCGCGGCGTCGTCGACTTCAATTCCGCCGTCGCCTACACGCCCGGCATCGTCGTCACCGACTATCCGGGCGGTCAGGGCATGCCCGACATCTATCTGCGCGGCTTCCGTGCCACCCAGCAGGAATCGACCTATCGGGACGGCCTGCGCAACGGCTTCAACGCCTACGATACCGACGTCGAGATGTACGGCATCGAACGCATCGATGTCCTGAAAGGCCCGTCCTCGGTGCTGTACGGGCAGGGCACGCCGGGCGGCATCGTCCACATGACGTCGAAGCGCCCGACCCGGACGCCCTATAACGAGATCCAGGTGCAGGGCGGCAGCTTCGACCGCAAGCAGACCGCGGTGGACTTCTCGGGCCCGGTGCCGACCGATCCGACGCTGTTCTATCGTTTCACCGCGCTGTGGCGCGACAGCGGCACCCAGATCGATTACGCGCCCGACGATCGCATCTATGTCGCGCCGGCGCTGACCTGGGCGCCGAGCCAGTGGACCAGCCTGACGGTGCTGACGAGCTATCAGAAGTCGAAGAAGGGCGGCTCCGAGCAGAGCCTGCCGATGGACAACACCATCTTCGACAAGGGTCCGAAGATCCCGTCGAGCCTGTTCCTCGGCGTGCCCGGCATGACGCTGTGGAAGACCGAGAACGCTTCGGTCGGTTACGAGTTCAAGCACGCCTTCGACAACATCTGGAGGTTCACCCAGAACTTCCGCTACACGCATGCGAAGGTCGACTACGTCTCGGGCTGGATCTGGGACTGGCCACCCGCGCTGGTCAACAACCGCTACGCCAATATCGGCGTGCAGGTGCGGCCGAAGGACTCCGACGCCGTGCTGGTCGACAACACCATGAAGGGCGAATTCGCCACCGGGCCGTTCGTCCACAAGGTGCTGTTCGGTATCGACTACAACTATTATCGTTATCACGAGACGCGCACCAACTCGACCAACTTCGTCACCATCGACATCTTCAATCCGGTCTACGACGCCTCCGGCCTGACGCTCGGAACGCCCTGGGTGAACGAGTCGCAGGCGTTTCATCAGCTCGGCTTCTACGCCCAGGACCAGATCAAGCTCGATCGCTGGATCGTCTCGCTCGGCGGTCGCCACGACGCCGTGAACAGCGAGACGCTCAATCGCCTCTCCGACACCACGACCAAGACGGAGGCCAGCGCCTTCACGGGCCGCGCCGGGCTCGGCTATCTGTTCGACAACGGCGTCGCGCCCTATGTGAGCTATTCGACCTCGTTCAACCCGGTGGTCGGCACCGATTTCTACGGCAGCCCGTTCAAGCCGACGACGGGCGAGCAATACGAGGCCGGCGTCAAGTATCAGCCGGTCGGCATCAACGGCATGATCACGGCCTCGGTGTTCCAGATCACCCAGCAGAACGTGACGACGGCCGACCCGAACCATCTGTTCTATTCGGTCCAGGACGGCGAGGTGCGCTCGCGCGGCTTCGAGCTGGAGGGCAAGATCGAGCCGTTGAAGGGCTTCAACGTCGTCGCCGGCTACTCCTACACGGACGCGCGCGTCACCAAGGACAATCCCGAGACGGTCGGCGGCTTCAGCAAGGTCGGCCTGCGCCAGGCCGCGGTGCCGTATCACAAAGCGTCGCTGTGGCTCGACTACCGGTTCCAGGAGCCGGCCCTGCAGGGCGTCAAGGTCGGCGCCGGCGTGCGCTACATCGGCGCCTCGATGGCACCGGTGGACACGGCGACCCGCACCCAGGTCGAGGTGCCCGGCTACACGCTGCTCGACGCCTCGGTGTCCTGGGATCTCGGCGCCCGCTTCGCCGAGCTGAAGGGCGTGACGGCGTCGATCACCGGCACCAACCTCACCGACGAGACCTATTTCACGCCGGGCTTCTACTCGAACACGGTCTTCTACGGCAATCGCCGCAGCGTGATCGGCACCTTGAGCTACAAGTGGTGAGGGGTCGCGCCCTGCGACACCGCCCCTCTCCGTCATCCTGAGGTGCCCGGCGAAGCCGGGCCTCGAAGGATACGGCCACGACGCGGCCGTCGCCCTTCGAGGCCGCGCTGCGCGCGGCACCTCAGGGTGACGGATCGAGTCAGGAGTACCGCCGCTACGCCGCCGCCGCGCTGCTCGCCGGGTCGCGCCGCGCGCTCATCGTCAGGAGATCGTAGCGCGCGACCGTCTCGCCGTCCTGATTGAACACCTCGACGTCCCAGCGCACCTCGCCGTATTCGGGCTTTCGGGCGGGCCGCTTCTCCTTGACGGTGAGCCGCACCTTGATGGCGTCGCCGGGCGACACCGGCTTCAGGAAGCGCAGATTGTCGAGGCCGTAGTTCGCCAGCAACGGACCGGGCGCCGGATCGACGAACAGACCCGCCGCGAACGACAGAATCAGATAGCCGTGGGCGACGCGGCCGGGGAAGAACGGGTTCGCCTTGGCGGCGGCCTCGTCCATGTGGGCATAGAAGGCGTCGCCCGTGAAGTCGGCGAAGTGCTCGATGTCGGCGATCGTGATTCTTCGCGAATCCGTCTCGACGGAATCGCCGATCGTCAGCGCGTCGTAATCACGCCGGAATGGATGCACCTCGGCCACCGGCGCCGGCGCGCCCTTCAGCCAGCGCCGCGTCAGCGCCGCGAGGCGGGCCGGAGAGCCCTGCAAGGCGGTGCGCTGCATGTAGTGGAAGACCCCGCGAAGACCGCCCATCTCCTCGCCGCCGCCGGCGCGCCCCGGTCCGCCGTGCACGAGGCCGGGCAAGGGCGAGCCGTGGCCGGTCGATTCCTTGGCGCAGTCGCGGTCGACGATCAGCACGCGGCCGTGGAACGGCGCGAGCCCGAACACCAGCGCATCGGCGACCTGATCGTCGTGTGTGAACACCGAGGCGACCAGGCTGCCCTCGCCCTTGGCGACGATCGCCACCGCGTCGTCGAGCGTGTCGTAGGGCATCACGGTCGCGACCGGCCCGAACGGCTCGATGGTGTGGACCCGCCGTGCCGCGAGCGGATCCGCACAGGCGAGCAGCACCGGCGCCATGAAGGCCCCGGTCGCCATGTCGCCGCCGATCGGCGCCGCGACGAGCGGATCGCCGGCGATGATCTCGGCCTCGGCGATCAGGTCGGCGACCGCCTCCCGCACCGCGGCGCGCTGGGACAGCGAGGCGAGCGGCCCCATACGCACCTCCTCGCGCCGCGGGTCGCCGACCGTGATCTTGTCCAGCTGCGCCTTGATCGCCTCGGTGACCGGCGCGGCGAGCGCACGCGGCACCAATACGCGGCGGATCGCCGTGCACTTCTGCCCGGCCTTCACGGTCATCTCGCGGACGACCTCCTTCACGAACAGGTCGAGCTCCGGCGTGCCCGGCACGGCGTCCGGCCCGAGCACGGCGGCGTTGAGCGAATCCCGCTCGGCGATGAAGCGCACCGCGTTGCGGCCGATCACCGGATGGTTGCGCAGGCGATCCGAGGTGTCGGCCGAGCCCGTGAAGGAGACGACGTCCTGGCCGCCGAGATGGTCGAGCAGGTCGCCGGCGGAGCCGCAGACGAGCTGCAGCGCGCCCTTCGGCAGCAGGTTCGCCTCGACGATCAGCCGCACCACGGCCTCGGCCACATAGGCGGTCGCGGTCGCCGGCTTGGTGATCACCGGCATGCCGGCCAGGATCGCCGGCGCGAGCTTCTCCAGCATGCCCCAGCACGGGAAGTTGAAGGCGTTGATGTGCACGGCGACGCCGTTCAGCGGCGTCAGCACGTGCAGACCCACGAACGTCCCGCCGCGGGACAGCGCCTCGGTGTCGCCCTCGATCACGAAGCGCTCGGCCGGAAGCTCGCGGCGCCCGCGCGACGCATAGGCGAACAGCGTGCCGATGCCGCCGTCGATGTCGAAGAAGTTGTCGCGCTTGGTCGCGCCGGTGTCGGCCGAGAGCGCGTAGAGCTGCTCCTTGCGCTCCGACAGAAACGTCGCCAGCGCCTTGAGCCGATCGGCCCGCTCGTGAAAGGTCAGCGCCCGCAGCGCCGGCCCGCCGACCGTGCGCGCATGCCGCACCGCGGCGGAAAAATCGACGCCGTCGCTCGAGGCATAGGCCACGACGCGGCCGTCGATCGCGCTCCTGATCTCGGCGAGGCCGTGCGTGGGCGTCACCCAGCGGTCCTGAACGAAGCTCTGCAGGGTCGCCGGTGTCGTCGCGAGAGTCGGTGCGGGTGTCGGTGCGGCTGTCGTTGCGGTCATGGCGGGCGTCCTCCTGCCGGGCTGCGGCGTTGTCTCGTTCGGGACGCTCCGGTACGCCCTTGCGGAACGTTGACACCGGCGCCCCGTGCGCTATCTTGGCTCGAAAGATTAACCGATCGATCGGTTAATTCAAGGGCCGCCAGAGCCCGACAAGGGAGACTCTCGTGGAGCCTTCGGTTCTCGTCGATCGACGCGACGGATGGGTGCGGCTCGTGCTCAACCGGCCCGACCGTCTGAACTCCTTCAACGAGGAGATGCACAAGCGTCTCGCCGCCGCGTTCGACGCGGCGGGCGCCGACGAGGCGTGCCGCGCCGTGCTGCTCACCGGTGCCGGCCGCGGCTTCTGCGCCGGCCAGGATCTCTCCGATCGTGTCGGCCCGGCGGATCTCGGCGCCACCATCGACGCCTTCTACAATCCGCTGGTGCGGCGCATCCGCGCGCTGAACAAGCCCGTCGTCTGCGCCGTCAACGGCGTCGCGGCCGGTGCCGGCGCCAATATCGCGCTCGCCTGCGACATCGTGCTCGCGGCGCGTTCGGCGAAGTTCATCCAGGCGTTTTCCAAGATCGGTCTGGTGCCGGACTCCGGCGGCACCTTCTTCCTGCCGCGGCTGATCGGCGAGGCCCGCGCCCGCGCGCTGGCGATGCTCGCCGAGCCGCTGCCGGCCGAGAAGGCCGAAGCCTGGGGCCTGATCTGGAAAGTCTTCGAGGACGACGCGCTCGCGGCAGAAGCCGAAAAGCTCGTCGCGCATCTCGCCACCCAGCCGACCGTCGGGCTCGCGCTCACCAAGCAGGCCTTCGCGGCCTCGGCGACCAACGATCTCGACGCGCAGCTCGACCTCGAGCGCGACCTGCAGCGCAAGGCCGGCAGCACGCCCGACTATGCCGAAGGCGTGCGTGCCTTCCTCGACAAGCGCACGCCGAACTTCACCGGGAGGTCGTCGTGACCGCCGCCGTGGTTCCCGTGACCCGCACCGCCGAGGAGACGGCGCGGCGCGCCGCCGACACCATGTGGGCCGGCGACGCGGCCTGCCAGAATCTCGGCATCGAGATTCTCGCCGTCGGGCCGGGCACGGCGACGCTCGCGATGAGCGTGAGGGATACGATGGTGAACGGCCACGACACGGCGCATGGCGGCTACATCTTCGCGCTCGCCGACACGGCGTTCGCGTACGCCTGCAACTCTTATGGCCTCGTCACCGTCGCGGCCCAATGCAGCATCACGTTCATCCGCCCGGGGCGGCGCGGTGGCCGGCTCATCGCCGAAGCGCGCGAGGTGTCGCGCGCCGGCCGCAACGGCATCTACGACGTGCGCGTCTCGTCCGACGGCGTCGTGATCGCCGAGTTCCGCGGCCATTCTCGCACCATCGGCGGATCGTTCATCGACGGCGGCGAGGCGGCGGCCGAGGCGCCCTCGGCCTGAGAGGACCCGAGAGGCCCCGATCACGCCGAGCCGCGCCGCGTCGTGATCGGACGACGACATGTCAACAAACAAACACCAGTGGAGGAACGATGACCATGGCTCCCCCGGTTGCCGCTTTCGGCCGCACCATCGTCGACGGCCTCGACGCCGCCGAGCGCGCCTCGCGCGACGCCATCCAGTCGCTGCAGCGCGAGCGCCTCGCCTGGTCGCTCCGCCACGCCTACGAGAACGTGCCGTTCTATCGCAGGAAGTTCGAGGAGGCCGGCCTCCACCCGTCGGATTTCCGCGATCTGTCCGATCTCGCCAAGTTTCCCTTCACGATGAAGACGGACCTGCGCGACAACTATCCGTTCGGTCTGTTCGCCGTGCCGCGTGAAAAGCTCGCGCGCATTCACGGGTCGTCCGGCACGACGGGAAAGCCGATCGTGGTCGGCTACACCCAGGCCGACGTCGACATGTGGGCCGATGTGATGGCGCGCTCGATCCGCGCCGCCGGCGTGCGCCCCGGCATGATGGTGCACGTCGCCTACGGCTACGGCCTGTTCACGGGTGGCCTCGGCGCGCATTACGGCGCCGAGCGGCTCGGCTGCACCGTCATCCCGATGTCGGGCGGCATGACCGAGCGGCAGGTGCAGCTGATCCACGATTTTCAGCCCGACGCCATCATGGTGACGCCGAGCTACATGCTGACGATCCTGGACGGCTTCGCCAAGGCCGGTCTCGATCCGCGCGCCTCGTCGTTGAAGTTCGGCATCTTCGGCGCCGAGCCCTGGACCAACGCGATGCGCGAGGAGATCGAGAAGGCGTTCGGGCTCGACGCGACCGACATCTACGGGCTGTCCGAGGTGATCGGCCCCGGCGTCGCCCAGGAGTGCGTGGAGACCAAGGACGGCCTCCACATCTGGGAGGATCACTTCTATCCGGAGATCATCGATCCCGTCACGGGCGAGGTGCTGCCGGACGGCGAGAAGGGCGAGCTGGTGTTCACGTCGCTCACCAAGGAGGCGTTCCCGATCGTCCGCTACCGGACCCGCGACCTGACGCGGCTGATGCCCGGCACGGCGCGGCCCGGCATGCGCCGCATGGAAAAGGTGACGGGCCGCTCCGACGACATGATCAACCTGCGCGGCGTCAACGTCTTCCCGACCCAGATCGAGGAGATCCTGCTCGCCACCGACTTCTGCTCCGGCCACTATCAGATCGAGCTGACCCGCGAAGGTCGGCTCGACGAGATGACGGTGCATGCCGAGGTGCGCGAGGACCGCGCCGAGGCGGTCGATCGCGCGGCGCACGAGAAGGAGCTGGTGCGCCACATCAAGAACCTGATCGGCGTGACGACGCGCCTGGTGCTGCATCCGCCCGGCGGCGTCGAGCGCACCGTGGTCGGCAAGGCCAAGCGCATCGTCGACAACCGCCCGAAGGGGTGAGGCGGCTGGCGTCCTCAGTCGCGGCACCCCCCTCCCTGTCCCTCCTCCACAAGGGGGGAGGGAACGCTGGAGCCGCACCTCCTGCGATCGAGTGGGTGACAATCTCTTCAGTCGGGGCGAGCCTTTTTGGAATGCGTGCCGCAGCGGCATCGCCGCATGCCGCAGCCTGCTCCCTCCCCCCTTGTGGGGGAGGGGTGGGGAGGGGGGTGCCGCAGACGCTGCGTGACTTGGGACCTGACTTCCAAGAGTCGGTCTGCATCACACCTGATCGTAGTCGATCACCACGGTGGCCGAGGTCGGGCGCGCCTGGCAGGTGAGGACGTAGCCGGCCTTCAGCTCCCACGGCTCCAACGCGTAGTTCACCGCCATCTCGACCGTGCCCTCCACCACCTTGGCCCGGCAGGTCGAGCACATGCCGCCCTTGCAGGCGAAGGGAAGATCGAGGCCGGCGCGCAGCGCCGCGTCGACGATCGCCTCCCCTGCGGCCACCGGCACCTCGCGGCGCTTGCCGTCGACGATCAGCGACGCCATGTGGGCGGGCGGCGCGTCCGGCGCGACCGGCACGGGCGGCCGCGGATGGCCACCGAGCGCCGAGACGAAGCGCTCGACATGGATGCGATCCTCCGGGATCCCGAGCCCGTGCAGGGTCGGAACCAGCTCCTCGATCATCGCGGTCGGGCCGCACACGAAGGCATGGTCGATCACGGCGGCCGGCACCACGCTGCCGAGCAGGCGCCGCACCTTGTCGCCGTCGAGCCTTCCGTTGAGGATGTCGAGGTCCTGCTCCTCCTGGCTCAGCACGTGGAACAGCGACAGCCGGCCGAGATAGCGGTCCTTCAGCTCCTCGAGCTCTTCCAGGAACAGCATGCCGGCGGTCGAGCGGTTGCCGTAGAACAGGAAGAAGCGGCTGTCGGGCTCGCGCGCCAGCACGCCGCGCAGAATCGAGATCACCGGCGTGATGCCGGAGCCCGCCGCGAAGGCGACGTGCACGCGGCCATTTCCCGGAACATGCGACAGGCCGAAGCGGCCGGTCGGCGTCATCACGTCGAGCGTGTCGCCGGGCTTCAGGCTGTCGGCGATCCAGGCGGAGAAGACGCCGTTCGGCACCCGTTTCACCGCGACCCGCAGCTCGCCGTCGTCGGGTCCGGCGCAGATCGAGTAGGAGCGCCGCACCTCCTCGCCGTCGATCGTGGTGCGCAGTGTCAGATACTGACCGGGCTCGAACCGATAGTCGGCGACGAGATGCGCCGGCACCGCGAAGGCGACCGACACGGCGTCCGGCGTCTCCCGCCGCACCTCGGCGACGGTCAGCGCATGGAAGCGGGGGACGACTCCGACTGCGGTCCGAGAATTGTCTCCGGCGCAGCTGCCCCCCACCCCCGACCC
>NZ_NHSK01000109.1 GCF_016653355.1 Rhodoplanes elegans
GGTTCGATGGAACGACGGGCGGGGCACCATGCTCACCCACGGCCTGACCTGGCCCAGGGGCTCCCGGGCTCCCGCCCGTCACCGCGGCCCGCAGACTACGCGAGTCGCGACAATCAGAGTTACAAGGGTTTACGGCGCCAGTTGGATGGCTCGGCACCCCCTCACCCGGATCTCGCGCTGTTGCGCGAGATCCGACCTCTCCCCGCTGGGGAGAGGTGAAATGAAGCGCATTGCCGCAACCATTCTTGTCGTGAGGAGCCCGGCTCTTCGTCATGTCCCGCCTGCCTTGGCAAGCAGCTCCTTCACCTTGGCGAGGAGCTGGCGCGGGCTGAAGGGTTTGGTCACGTAGGCGTCGCAGCCGGCGGCCCGCGCCTTCTCCTCGTCGCCGGCGAGCGCATAGGACGTCACCGCGATGATCGGCGTCGCCCGCAGCGCCGGGTCGGCCTTGATGCGGCGCGCCGCCTCGTAGCCGTCGACGATCGGCAGCTGCATGTCCATCAGGATCAGGTCGGGCCTTTCCGAAAGCGCCAGCGCGACGCCGCGCTCGCCGTCGCTCGCCTCGGTCAGCGTGAAGCCCGCATAAGTGAGGAGATCGCGAAGAATGCGGCGGTTGTCCTCGGTGTCCTCGATCACCAGGATGCGGCTCACGGCACCGCTCCCGCGGGCGCGGTGGCGGTCGCAGCAGGGCCGCCCGGCGCATCGCCGATAGCATGCTCGGCCGGAGCGGCCGCGATCTCGGCCTTCACCGGCACCTGCACCACGAAGGTCGAGCCGACGCCGACCTCGGAGTCGAGCGTGATGGTGCCGCCGTGCATCTCGACCAGCCGCCGCGCGATGGCCAGCCCGAGCCCGGTGCCGCCCTTCTGGCGGGTGGTGGAGTTGTCGACCTGCTGGAACTCGTCGAACACCCGCCTTCGGTCCTCCGGCGCGATGCCGGGGCCGGTGTCGCGCACCGCGACGACGAACTGCCCGTCGGTCGCGGCAGCGCGGAGCGCGACGGTGCCGTGCTCCGTGAACTTGATGGCGTTGCCCACGATGTTGAGGAACACCTGGGTCAGCCTCCTCTCGTCGCCGTGCCCGAGCGGCAGATCGTCGGCAATGTCGGCGGTCAGTTCAAGGCCCTTGGCGCGCGCCAGCGACTCGGTCGCGGCGACCACCTGCTCGACGACGCTACGCATCGAATAGACGTCGGGCGACAGCGCGAGCTGGCCGGCCTCGATCTTCGACAGGTCGAGCACGTCGTTGATCAGCCCGAGTAGATGGCGGCCGTTCGCCTGCACGCGCTCCAGCACCTCGATCGCCTTCGGCGGCAGCTCGCCGTAGAGCCCGTCGACCAGCAGCTCCGCGTAGCCCAGAACGGCGTTGAGCGGGGTGCGCAGCTCGTGGCTCATGTTGGCGAAGAACTGCGACTTGTGCTCGTTGGCGAGCTCGAGCTGGCGGCTGCGCTCGGCGAGCTCGCGGGTGCGCACCGCGACCGTCTGCTCCAGCCGCGCATAGGACTGGTCGAGCTGCGCAGCCATGTGGTTGAACTCGTCGGCCAGCGCCTCGATCTCGTCGCCGGTGCGCACCGCGATGCGGTGGGAGAAGTCGCCTTCGGCGAAGTGTGCGGCGCCGGCCGAGAGTGCCCGGATCGGCACCACCATGCGCCGCGCCAGCAGGATGCCGGTCAGCACCGCGAGCAGGATGCACACCAGGATCAGGCCGGCGATGCGCAGCAGCAGCACGTAGAACGGCTTGAACGCCTCGGCGAGCGGCTGTTCGACGACCATCAGCCAGTCGGTGCGCGGGATGGCGACGGCGGCCGCCAGCACCGAGCGGTCGGCGAGATCGCGCCCGAAGGCGGCCACCCCGGTCGCGCCGGTGCCTGGCCGCGTCGCGACCTCGGCGAGCGCCTCGGCGACCTGCGGCAGGTCGCCGAGATCGCTGCCGCGCGGCGCCTTGAGTCCGTCGGTGGCGGCGACCAGCCGGCCGCGGGTGCCGAGCACATAGGCGTAGCCCTGATCGCCGACCGTGAAGGGCGCGATCAGGTCGCGCAGGAAGCGCAGATCGACCTCGGCCACGGTGACGCCGGCGTCCTGGCCGGAATGCGCGATGGCGATCGACACATAGGGGTCGACCTCGTTGCGGAACGTCACCGGCCCGATCCAGGTCTGCCGGGCCAAGGCCTGGACGAACCGGGGATCGCGGGAAAAATCGGTTCCGGCGATCGCCTCGACCGAGAAGCGCGAGACGCGCAGGAGTTCGCGGCCCGCGCCGTCGATCTGCATCAGCTCGTCGATCGCCGGCACCTGCCGGAGGAGCGAGACGAAATCGTTGCGGCGCTGCTCGACGCCGGCGCTGGCCCGCGTCGTCCAGGCGATCTGGCGCTCGATCTCGGCGATCTGCTGGGCGATGCGGGTGGCCGCCGTCTCCGCCTTCTCGGTCTCGAGCTTGACCACGGTCGCGGCGGTCTCGCGATAGGTGAAGCCGACCTCGAGCACGCCGTTGACCAGGAGGACGAACACGGCGAAGCCGACGAACGTGCCGACATACTTGCCGAACAGGCCGCCGCGGAGGCGTGTCCTCATGCTCGTGTCCCTGTCGGACCAGTGTCCCTGCCGACGCGTGCCCCGGTCGACTCGTGTTCCGGCCGGCGGCTCCGGCCACGCGTCGTGGCCCGGCCGCACCGCGGCCGGCGCGAGTATAGCGGCTCGGCGCCGCCGCGACAGGCGCGGGCCCCACTGCCTCTACCGGGCCGGACGGAGCATCAGTGTGATCCGCCGCACGGAACCGCGGCGCCGGCCGGTATTGAATGGTGGGACGAACAAGGTTTTCGGGCGGTTGCGACGACGACGCCCGGCCGGGAGGATGCGATGACAGCGCTGGGGTGCCGGAGCCGGTCGGTGAGGGCCGTCGTGGTGACCGTCTCGGCGACCGTCTCCGCGACCGTCTTGGCCGTCGTCGTGATGGTCGCGGCGCCGGGCCGGCCGGCCGGCGCGGCGCCGCTCGCCACCGATCAGCGCGCCGAGCGCGCCGGTGAGCGCGAGAGCCAGCCGCGCGCCGCCTGCACGGGCGACGTGTTCCGCCTGTGCGGCACCGAGGCGCCGCGCGTCGACCAGATCATCGCCTGTCTGAGGAAGTCGCGCTCGGTGCTGTCGCCGGCCTGCAAGGCCGTGGTCGACCCGAAGGGGTGAACCGACGCGCCGACGCGCCGACGCGCGATGCGGGCGCGACCCTCCCCCACGCAGGGAGGAGGGGCCGTTCGCTGGTGAGCCGAGAGTCGCGCGTGCCGCGCGACACCCTCACGAGCTGGCGTTGAGCACCGTGACGGCGCGGCGGTTCTGCGACCAGCAGGAGATGTCGTTGCAGACCGCGACCGGGCGCTCCTTGCCGTAGGAGATGGTGCGCATCCGCTGGGCCGAGATGCCGCGCGAGATCAGATAGTCGCGCACCGACTGGGCGCGCCGCGCGCCGAGCGCGATGTTGTACTCGCGGGTGCCGCGCTCGTCGGCGTGGCCCTCGATCGTGAACGCGTACTGGCTGTAGTTCTGCAGCCACTGCGCCTGCCGGTCGAGCGTCTGGCGGGCCTGCGGCGTGAGGTCCGTCTGGTCGCTCTCGAAGAAGACGCGGTCGCCCACGTTGACGACGAAATCCTGCTGGCTCCCCGGCACGGCGGCGCCGCCGAGGCCGGCCGCGTTCGGGTCGTTCGGCTTGTTGGCGCATGCCGCGATCAGGAGGACCCCCGCGAGCGCAGCCGCGATCCGGGCCCCTGTCCGCAGACGTGAAAGCTTCGGCATGCCGTTACTCCTCATAGACCTGCTCGACGCCGGGCGGCACCCCGGCGCGAGACGTGCCTCTTGGTCTAGCCCCGCCTTCGTTAAGCGAAGGTTCCGTCAACCTTGACGCGGCGTTGCCGCGCCCCCCTGGAGTTCCGGAATCGGCGGAAACCGTTTGGAATGGTTAATGCGTCGTGAACGCGGCGGCAGCGTGGCGAGTCGGCGCAGCGCGGGTGGAGCGGCTAGTCGCGGGCGGCACGGGCGCGCCGAACGGAGAGGGTGTGGGCTCTGTCCTTCTCCCCAGCGCGGGGAGAAGGTGGCTCGCCGCGCAGCGGCGAGTCGGATGAGGGGGCGTTTCGGCGGAAGCTCGGACTCGCGGCGACGCCCCCTCACCCGGAATTTGCGCGCAAGCGCGCCAATTCCGACCTCTCCCCGCGCGCGGGGAGAGGTGAAGGAAGCGCTGAGCTTGCATCAGAGAGGTGGGTGCGCGACCCGCTGCCCTACGACAGCAGCGGCGACCAGGCCGGGTCGGAGGCGAAGCTCGGGGTGCGGACGCGCTGCTCGTTGCGGCCCGTGATGTCGACCGTGTAGAGGGCCGGGCCCGAGCCGGGATCGCGGAAGAACATCACCACGCGGCCGTTGGGCGCGAAGGTCGGCCCCTCGTTGTGGTAGCCGTCGGTGAGCAGGCGCTCGCCGGAGCCGTCCGGCTTCATGATGCCGATGCCGAAGCGACCGCCGCCCTGCTTGGTGAAGGCGATGAAGTCGCCGCGCGGCGACCACACCGGGGTCGAGTAGGAGCCGTCGCCGAAGCTGATGCGCTGGGCGCCGCCGCCGCCGGCCGCCATCACGTAGATCTGCTGGCGCCCGCCGCGATCCGACTCGAAGCAGATGCGCGCCCCGTCCGGCGAGTAGCACGGCGCCGTGTCGATCGCCGGCGCGTCGGTGAGCCGCGTCGTCGCCTTGGAGCGCAGATCCATCACGAACAGGTTGGAGTTGCCGCCCTGGTTGAGGCTCATGATCACGCGCTGGCCGTCCGGCGAGAAGCGCGGCGAGAAGGTCATGCCCGGGAAGTTGCCGACGATCTCGCGCTGGCCGGTCTCGACGTTGAGCAGGAAGACCCGCGGGTCGCCCTGGCCGAACGACATGTAGGTGATCTCCTGCGTCGTCGGCGAGAAGCGCGGGGTGAGGACGAGATCATCGCCGCGTGAAAGATAGCGGACATTGGCGCCGTCCTGGTCCATCAGGGCGAGCCGCTTGATGCGGCGCTCCTTCGAGCCGGTCTCGTCGACGAAAACGATGCGGGTGTCGAAGTAGCCCTTCTCGCCGGTGAGGCGCTCGTAGATGGCGTCCGAGATGATGTGGGCGATGCGCCGCAGGTTGTCGGGCGAGGTGAAGTACTGCTGCCCGGTCATCTGGGTGCCGCCGTAGACGTCCCACAGGCGGAACTCGGCCTTCAGCCGGCCGTCCGGCTGGCGGGTCAGCCGGCCGGTCACCAGCGCCTGGGCGTTGATGGCGCGCCAGTCCGGGAACTTCGGCTGCACGTCGATGGTGGTGATGCGCTCGATATAGGCGGCCGGGTCGATCGGGGCGAACAGGCCGGAGCGGCGCAGGTTCGCCGTGACGATCTGGCTGATGCCGCGGGCCGCCTCGACGTCGCCCGGGCTGCCGCCGACGAAGTCCGGAATGGCGATCGGCACCGGCTGGACATTGCCCTGGGTGACGTCGATGCGCAGCTGGGCGACGGCGTCGGAGGCGGTCAGGCCGTACAGCGCCCCGGCGCCCGCCGCGGCGGCGGACGCGACCAGCAGGCGGCGTCGGGAGAAACGCTCGAGCATCGGGATTCATCCTTTTGCGCCCAACGGGCGTCTGGCGGCCGTGGGCGAAGCCGGGGACGGCTTTAGGACCGGATCACGGCAAGGAAACGGCGAAATCGCGCGGCTGCGGGAGAGCCGTCAGCCCCGGAACATATCGCGGGGATCGAACGTGACTTCAACATCCTTCCACACGTCGTACTTGGCGACGGGGAGGCGGTAGGGCTGGCAGCGCCGGATGGCGCGCAGCGCGCTCTCGGCGGCGACCTGGAAGAACGGGTGGCTGCCGCGATTCATCAGCGTCGGGTCGGCCTGCAGCGAGCCGTCCTGGCGCAGCCGCAGGCGCACCTGGACGATCAGCTCCTTGCCGTCGATGGCGCCGGCCGGCGGGTTCCAGCACGCCTGGATCTGGGCGCGGAGCGCGTCGATCTCGCTCTGCGACAGGGTCGCGGCGCGGCCGCTGGCGAGCCCGAGCGAGGCGGTCTGGTTGAGCGTGTCGCCGGTCGCGGCCTCGCGGCGCGGCGCCTGCTTGTCGAGCAGGGCGGCGATCTTCGAGGGATCGAAGGCGTCGCGCTGCTGCTGCTCCTTGCGCTTCTGCTCCTCGGCCTTCTTCTTCTGTTCCTCGAGCTTCTTCTTCTGTTCTTCGGCCTTCTTCTTCTGCTCTTCGACCTTCTTCTGCTCTTCGGCCTTCTTCATGGCCTCGGCGATCGGGTCGGGCTGCGGCGCCTCGGTCGGCTTCGCCTTCTCGGGCTCGGGCTTCGGCGGGGCTGGCTCGGCCTTGGCCTGCTGCGGCTTGGTCTCGGGCTTCTTCGGCTCCGGCGGAATCGGCATCGGCTCGGCCGAGGCGGTCTGGATCGGCGGCTTCTTGTCGACCTTGGTGAGCTCCTCGACCGGCTTCTGCTCGCCGAGCTTCTCGACCAGGGGCTTCGGGGTGTCGGTCTTCTTGGCCGTCTTCATGCCGGCCGTGATCTGCGAGAACTCGGCATCCGAGATCACGTCGATCGGCAGCGACTCGGCCGTGTTGGCCTCCAGCGGCTTCACCACGAAGGTGATCATGCCCCACAGGAGGAGCACCGCATGGCCGATCGCCGATATGGTCAGCGCCTTGCGCAACCCGTCACGACCCCTGCTCGACCTCGGTGACGAGCGCCACGCGCTTGAAGCCCGCCGCCGACAGCCGCCCCATCACCTTCATGACGGTGCCGTAGTCCACCTTCTTGTCGCCGCGCACATAGACGCGCTCTTCCATGCCGCCGCGCGCCGAGGTGACGGCGGTCAGCTTGGCGACCAGCTCCTCGATCGGAATCTCGCTGTTCTGCAGGAAGACCTTGCCCTGGGTGTCGACCGAGACAGTGAGCGGCTCCTTGTCCTGGTCGAGGCTCTTGGCCTGGCTCTGCGGCAGGTCGATCGGCACGCCGACGGTCAGGAGCGGGGCCGAGACCATGAAGATGATGAGCAGCACCAGCATCACGTCCACCATGGGCGTGACGTTGATCTCGGCCATCACGGCGTTGCGGTGCCCGCGGCGCTTGCGCCCGCCGCCCCCCGCCAGCATCATCCCCATTCCCGAACCGTCCCCGTGCCAGAGGTCGCCCCGCTCCCCAGCGGGCCGCCAGAAACCACCGTTCTCTCAGCGCCTTGTCGCGTCGGACGCGGTCGTCCGGGGCGGCGCCTGAAGCTGTTTCGTCGGGCCGGTCGTCAGGCCCGCTCGTCGATCTGCCGCGACAGGATCGCGGAGAACTCGTCGGCGAAGCCCTCCAGCCGGGAGGCCTGCTTGTTCACCTCGGAGGAGAACTTATTGTAGAAAATGGTCGCCGGTATGGCGGCGACGAGGCCGATCGCGGTCGCAAACAGCGCCTCGGCGATGCCGGGCGCCACCACGGCGAGCGACGTGTTCTTGGACGCGGCGATCGACTGGAACGAGTTCATGATGCCCCAGACGGTGCCGAACAGGCCGACGAAGGGGCTCGCCGAGCCGACCGTCGCCAGCACCAGGAGCCGTTTCTCCAGCCGCTCGACCTCGCGCGCGATCGTGACGTCCATCACCTTCTCGATGCGCATCTGCAGGCCGGCGAAGGAGCGGCTCGACCCTTCGAAGCTGCGCTTCCACTCGCGCATCGCGGCGACGAACAGGGCGGCCATCGAATGGTTCGGGCGCTGCGCGAGCGAGCGGTAGAGCTCCTCCAGCGACTGGCCCGACCAGAACGCCTGCTCGAACTTGTTCATGGCCGTGCGGGTCTTCTGCAGCAGCACGAACTTCTCGATGGCGATCGCCCACACCCACACGGAGCAGGCGAGCAGGCCGGTCATCACGAGCTTGACGACCCAGTGGGCCTGCCAGAACAGGCCGAAGATGGAGAGATCGGCGGCTACGCCGGCAGCTTCAGGCATCGTTCGTTTCCAAGGCTCTCCGGCGCCGCACCCACGGCGGCACCGCCGGGCGGTCGCAAAAAGAGCGCGCCGGCAGAAAGCGTTGCGCTCCTGCCGCCGCGTCCCCTACGGGCATGGATGCGAGCCGTCCCCATTCCCGGCCGACCGAGTCCAGGCGAAACGTGACCAAATAAGGGCACCGCCGCGCCGTTCCGCCGGCCAGTACGACGCCCCGTCGGTTAATGCTCGGTAAACGGAGCGAAGTTTGGGCAAGTTCTAGGGACCGTTCGGCCGCGGACTGCCCGCGCGCCCCACGCCGTTACGCACGAATGCTTGCGGGGTCGCCCGGCCGCCCGTGGGACGACTGCACGACAACGACGCGACGGCCGCAGGGCCTCAGCCGCGACGCGGCTGGCCCGCGCGCAACGAAAAGGCCGTCGCCTCGGGAGAGACGACGGCCTCGTCGGGAGCCCGGCGCAGCGCCGGGCCGATTGTCGATCATGCGGCGGGGCGTCAGCCCTGCTGGGGCTGGTGCACGTCGGCCGAGGAGCGGCCACGGCGCTCGGCCATGAACTGGTCGAACTCGGCCTTGTCCTTGGCCATCCGCAGGCGCTCGAGGAAGTCCTTGAACTCGCGCTGCTCGTCCTCGAGCCGACGGATCGTCTCGGCGCGATACTCGTCGAAGGCGCGGTTGCCGCTCCCCGGCGCGCCGAACCAGTCGCCGCCGCCGCGATCCATGCGGTCGCGCATCCGCTCCATCTTGGCCTGCCAGCGGGACATCCCGCGCCCGTTCCAGCAACTCATGCGTCCGCTCCAGAAGGTGAAGGCGAGTAGCGCCAGGCCCATCGGCCACCAGAACACGAATCCGAGGATGGTCAGGGCCATCCAGGCGCCGGTACCGAGCTCGTCCAGTTTCGCAACCAAGGGCATGGGGGCCTCGCAGGGATCCTCGTGGTGAATGTTAATTACATTTACATAGATACGAAGGCGGCGCGGGCTTGTCAAGCGGAGGGCGGGCGACGGCCTCGGATATTCGGTCGCACCGGCGGGCCGGGGGCCGGTCGCATGATCGTCGTTAGACGTGGCCTCGGGCCGACCGGTTGCAAGCCGGCGCAGCCGCGGCCGCGGCTGCGCCGGCGATCAAAGAGCGGTGAAGCCGAGGGTGGGGAACGTCGCACTTGCGCCCAGAAACCTGGTCACCCCGGGACTCGTGCCCCGGCCAAGGCGCGTCAGGCGAAAGCCTGATGCGCCGCCGAGCCGGGGCCCAGGGGCGTCGGGCGAGGGCCGGGAGGAAGGTGGCGCCGGCGCGAGTGCCTCGTCCGCTCGTTCTGGGTCCCGGCTCGCGGCGCTTTGCGCCGCGTCCGGGACACGAGGGTCTCATGCCGGACGGCGGCCTCACCCCGGCGGGCGCATGCCGAGGCCCTGCAGGTAGACGAGCACGCCGGCCTCCAGGAGATCCTCGGGCGACATCGGCACCGGGCGGCGGGCGGCGTCGCCGCGGCCGAACAGCGACGCGATGCCGTGCGCCATCGACCAGATGTGCAAGGCCATCATCAGGGACGGCGGGCGCGGTCCGGGGAGGGTCGCAGCCAATGCCTCGCAGGCGGTGCGCAGCACCCCGAAGGCGCGGTCGCCGGCGGCGCGCAGCTCGGGGTTCGCGTCGGGCCGAACGCCGGCCTCGAACATCGCCGCGTAATAGGCGGGCTCGCTGCGGGCGAACGCGAGATAGGCCTTGCCGAGCCGGTCCAGCGCCGCCGACGGGTCGGGCCGGCCGTTGTCGAAGGCGCGCGCGAGCGCCTGCTCGAAGGCCTCGAAGCCGCGCCGGGCGACGTCGGCCAGGAGCTCGTCGCGGTCGCGGAAATGCCGGTAGGGCGCCGCCGGGCTGACGCCGGCCCAGCGCGCGGCCTCGGCGAAGGTGAAGCCGGCCGGCCCCTTCTGGGCGATCAGCTCGAGGGCGGCGCGGATCAGCGCCTCCTTCAGGTTGCCGTGGTGATAGCCGCGGGGCGCGTCGCCGGACGCGCCGTCGCGCTCGGCGCCGTCGCGACCGGATTTGGACCAGCTCATGCCTGCGACCCGCTCATGTGAAGCGTGTTTACATGAGGGGGCCGGGCGCGTCGATAGCGGGGCCGCCCGTGCCGCCGGCTACGTCGCGTCCTGGTCCGCCTTCATGGCGATGCGGAGCGGCTTCGGGATCGGGCGGGCGCGGCCGCCGGACACGAAGGCGACCTTCACGGTCGCCGCGACCAGCACGACGTCGTCGCGGGTGACGGTCTGGGTCAGCGTGATCGAGGCGCCGCGCACCTCGGAAGGCGTCGTGGTGACGACGACGATGTCGTCCATGCGGGCGGGCTTCAGGTAGTCGACCGCGAGCGACCGCACCACGAAGGCGAAGCCGGGCGCCTCGCGCTCGGTCTCCTCGAACAAGGCGCGCTGGTCGGCGCCCAGGAGGCGCAGATAGTTGGTGCGGCCGCGCTCCAGGAACTTCAGGTAGTTGGCGTAGTAGACGACGCCCGAGAAATCGGTGTCCTCGTAATAGACCCGCACCGCCAGGCGGTGCCGGCCGTCGCGGATCTCGCCGTCGAGTCCCGCGGTGAGAGAGTCGGTCATGGAAATCGTCCGTCCGGGGCCACCGGTCGGGCGGCCGTCGCGGGCGGTTTAGACCCTGGCGCCGGACCGGACAACGGTCCGGCCCCGGCGAGGCGCGGGGCCGGCTCAGGCCCGCGCGTCGTTGACGATGGCGTCGAGTCGGGCGCGCAGATCCTCGGCCTCGTTGTGGTACCAGACGCCGCCGATCAGCGATCGGAAGCGCGGGTTCGCCTTCGCCTCGCGCTCGACCCGGGCGATGGTCTCCGGGCCGATGAGGTCCTCGAGGAGCCCGGCGGCGAGCAGCGACAGGAGGTTCGGGTCGGTCTCGATCGCCAGCACGGCGAGCACCAGGTCGAGCGCCCGGTCGGAGTCGCGGTCGAGCAGGGCGCGCTCGTAGTCGGCGAGCGCGTGCCAGTTGGCGTCGCGATCCTTCTCGGGCTTGCCGTGCTCGTCCACCCAGGCGCGGGCGAGCGCGTCGACCGACAGGCTCGCGTAATCGACCCGCAGCGCCGGGGTGTCGCGCAGGCCCTCGTCGGCCCGCCAGGCGGCCTCGTCGGCGAGGCGGGCGAGGCGCGCCTTGAGGTCGCGGCTCGGCGCCCACCAGTGGACGGCCCCGAGCAGCCAGCGCAGGCGGTCGTTCTCCGCCGTCTCCGCCTCGATCCGGTCGATCAGCCGTCCGGCATGGTTGTAGACCAGCGACGCCATGAACTTCTCGCCGAGCATCATCTTGACCCGCGTCTCGGCGTCGGAGGCGAGCACGGCGAGCGCCATGTCGAGGGCGCGGTCGGGCGCGTCGTGCGGCAGATGGTCGAAATAGAGCGCGGCGCCCCAGGACTCCTCGGTCTGGTCCTTGAGGCCGAGCCCCTGCAGCCGGCACCACAGGGCGGCGAGATCCGGAATCGGCATCGCCTCGTAGAGGGCGTCCTGCGTGGCGCTGCGGGCGCTTCCGGGCACCGGCATGGTGGCCCAGTGCTTGGCGTCGTCGATGAAGCTCATGCCCCACCCCCTGTGGTCAGCCGCTCTTGCGGGCGTCTTTCCGTCAGGGACTTGGTCGCAGGGAACCGGAACGAGGTTCGACGGTTATTTTTGTCCTCTTTTTCCAAATAGTTCGCGTGGCCTGTACTACTCCTCCGGCTCGGAAAAAAGGCCGAACTGGCCGGGGTCGCGGCTGGGCTCGGCGAGGCCGAGATGGCGGAAGGCGTGGCCGGTGAGCAGGCGTCCGCGCGGCGTCCTTTGGATGAAGCCGCACTGGATCAGGTAGGGCTCGATGATCTCCTCGAGCGCGTCGCGCGGCTCGGACAGGGCCGCCGCGATGGTCTCGATGCCGACCGGCCCGCCGCCGTAATTGAGCGCGATCACCGAGAGATAGCGCCGGTCCATGGCGTCGAGCCCGGAGGCGTCGACTTCGAGCGCCTGCAGCGCCCGGTCGGCGACCGGCCGGTCGACCGCGGCCGCCTTCTCGTACTCGGCGAAGTCGCGCACCCGGCGCAGCAGCCGGCCGGCGATGCGCGGGGTGCCGCGGGCGCGCCGGGCGATCTCGTTCGCCCCCTCCTTGGTCATCGGCACGCCGAGCAGGCGGGCGCCGCGCGAGACGATCAGCTCCAGCTCGCCTTCGGTGTAGAAGTTGAGCCGGATCGGGATGCCGAAGCGGTCGCGCAGCGGGTTGGTCAGCAGGCCGGCCCGCGTCGTCGCGCCGACCAGGGTGAATTTGGCGATGTCGATCTTCACCGAGCGCGCCGCCGGCCCCTCGCCGATGATCAGGTCGAGCTGAAAATCCTCCATGGCCGGGTAGAGGATTTCTTCGACGGCCGGGTTGAGCCGGTGGATCTCGTCGATGAACAGGACGTCGCGCTCCTCCAGGTTGGTGAGGAGGGCGGCGAGGTCGCCGGCCTTGGCGATCACCGGGCCGGAGGTCGAGCGGAAGCCGACGCCGAGCTCGCGCGCGACGATCTGGGCGAGCGTGGTCTTGCCGAGCCCGGGCGGCCCGACGAACAGCACGTGGTCGAGCGCCTCTTTTCGCCCGCGCGCCGCCTCGATGAAGACGGACAGGTTCTTGCGCGCCTGCGCCTGGCCGACGAAGTCGGCGAGCTTTTGCGGGCGCAGCGAGGTCTCCGCCGCGTCCTCGTCGCGGCGCTCGGCGGTGACCAGCCGGCGAGGGGGAGGGGCCATCAGCAGATCTCGGGTTCACCTCTCCCCGCGCGCGGGGAGAGGTCGGAGTTCGCGCCGCAGGCGCGAAGTCCGGGTGAGGGGGCATCTCCGTATCCACGAGGCGCCCCCTCACTCGTCACGCCGCGCCGCCGCTTGCGTTCCCTCCCCCCTTGTGGGGAAGGGACAGGGAGGGGGGTGAGCCACAGATTTGGCATTCGTGGCTCACTCCCCTCTCCACCTCTCCCCCAACACAAGTCGGGCTTGCCCGACTTGTGCCTGACGAGGTGCAACCCGGGCAGGCCCGGGTTGCAGGGGGGAGAGAGCAGGCTGCGGCCAAGGGGAAGCGCCACGCTCCAAAACGGTGCGGCGCCCCGCTGAAAGGCGGCGTTGTGCACCGTCACAGCCCGGTCCCGCGGTTGTACTTGTTGGGCAGCAGGGCGCCGATCGGCACCACGACCGGGCCGGTCTCGCCCATGATGATGACGCGGGCGTCGGGATCGTAGTCGCAGATCAGCTCGCGGCAGCTGCCGCAGGGCGAGACGACCCGGATCGTCTGGTCGGGCTCGTGCGGGCGCGGGTGGCGCACCGCCACGATGGTGTCGATGCCGGTCTCGCCGTGGTCGGTGACCAGCTTGCCGAGCGCCACCGCCTCGGCACACACCGCCATGCGGCCCAGATACGCATCGAGATTGACGCCGGTGATGATCTGGCCGGTGCGGCTGCGCAGCGCCGCGCCGACCTCCTGCCAGTCGTTCCGGTAGCGCCGCTTGATCGCCTCGCAGGCCGCGTCGATCAGCTCCTGATCCTGCGCCGACAGCGCCGTCGCCCTCGCGTCCATCACGTCGACAGCTCCTTCAAGCCCAGGCGGATCAGCTTGGCCGTGTCGGCACCGTCGCCCGCCGCCCGCACCGCGGCCGCGACGGCGGCGGCGGCCTGCGGCTGGCCGTAGCCGAGATTGACCAGCGCCGAGACGGCGTCGGCGACCGGCTGCGGCGCCCGCTTGTCGGCGAGCGCGCCGGAGAGCTTCGCCACCGTCGGATCGACCGAGGCGTAGGCCGGCGCCTTGTCCTTCAGCTCGGTGCAGATGCGCTCGGCGACCTTCGGCCCGACGCCCGGCGCGCGCGCCACCATGGCCTTGTCGCGCATCGCCACCGCCGAGGCGAGCTCGGCCGGCGGCAGCGTCGAGAGCACGGCGAGCGCCACCTTGGTGCCCACCCCCTGCACGGTCTGCAGGAGCCGGAACCACTCGCGCTCGACGTCGGAGAGGAAGCCGAACAGCCGGATCTGGTCCTCGCGGACATGCGTCTCGATCGCCAGCGTCGCCGCCTCGCCCTCGGCCGGCAGTGCCTGCAGGGTGCGGGACGAGCAGTGCACCACATAGCCGACGCCATGCACGTCGACGACGACGAAGTCCTCGCCGTAGGAGTCGATGACGCCCTTGAGCTTGCCGATCATGCAGACCGCCAGATTTCGACGGGCCGAAGCCCCAGCCTGCTCCCTCCCCCCTTGTGGGGGAGGGGTGGGGAGGGGGGTGAGCCACACGCG
>NZ_NHSK01000110.1 GCF_016653355.1 Rhodoplanes elegans
CCGAGCCGGACCTCGGCGAGGCCGGCCTGGATCACGTCGGCGAGGCCGCCCTGCGGCGCGCCCATGCTGTCCGAGACCCCGACGAGCGGGCTCGTCGCGGCATTCGCCTGGGCGACCGAGCGATCGGCGGCCGGTGCCGCGAACTTGACGAACCGGAAGGCGGCGACCGCCGCCGCCGCCTGGAACGACTTGATCAGCAGCGCGCTCACGCCCGGGCCTCCTTCTGCGAGACGGCGACGACGGCGTCGGCGTACGAGATGGTCTGGCCGGCGTCGGCGAGCTTGCGCTGATAGGCGGTCGCCTGCGCCGCGAGCGCGGCCGGGTCCGGCGCCGCGTCCGTGTCGGGCGCTCCTTGCGCATCGAGCCCGGACGCCTGCAGGCCGGAAGGCGTCGCGGCGAGAAGCTTCTCGACCGCGGCGAGGCCGTCGTCGGTGGCGCAGAGGGCGACGTAGTGGTCGCGCTGCGCCGGCAGGATCTTCTTCGCCTTCAGGGCGCCTTCGATCACGGCGTCGACCCGCGTCTTGCGGCCGGCCGCCTGCAGGGCGGCGAGCTGCGCCTGTGCGGCCGAGAGCGTCGCCAGCGCCTGGTCGTGCACGGCCTTGTCGACCTTGCCGGCGGCCGCCGTCCGCTCCGCCTGCAAGGTTCCGATCGCCGCGAGGCACGCGGCCTCGTCGGCGCCGTCCGCCAGGCCGAGGGCCTGGGCGATGGCTTTGATCATGCGTCTCTCCGTATGGTGGGGAGGATCGGGGCTCGCCGGTACGGCGGCCGCGATCGCCGCCATGGCGAGCGCGGGTGCGGCGACCAGCGCGACCGAATGCAGCCAGGTCGCGAGCCCGGCGTCGGTGTGATGGAAGGTCGGCGAGACGAAGCGGTGCGTGCGCGCCGCCAGCACGGCCTTGCCGGCGTCGAGCAGCTCGACGCGCGCCCACAGCCCGTCGGGCCGCGCCTCCAGGGCCTTGATCCAGCCGACCGCGTCGGCCCGCTCGCCGAACAGCGGTTTGCGCGAGATCGCGTGATCGACGTCGACCGGCACGTCGATGCCGTCGGCCGCGAAGCGCGCCACCAGGCGCTCGGGCTCGAACACATAGCGCCGCCCGTCGCGCGTCGTGATCTCGCCCCGCGGCGCGACCCTCACCCAGCCGGCGTCATCGTCGCTGCCGGCCGCCAACGCGGCGACGTCGAGCGTGACGACGCCGAGGGCGACGTCGGGCGGAACAGAGGGGGTTGCGTGCCGGGGCTGCATGGGGGCACGCTACGGGTGCCCCTTGGATTGTGGGCCGCTGACGCTGTCAGGCGGAGACCTATCGGCGCGGGTTGTTCATGAGATTCATTGCAGACGGCCCCAATATTCCCGACGAGCTGCTCGTCGCGCGTGACACTGGAAGGGTCATCTTCTTTTGCGGCGCGGGCGTCAGCTACGCTGAAGCCAACCTCCCGAGTTTTGCTACCCTCGCCGCTGATGTTATCGACCGCTTGGGTGCAGCTCAGGATAGCCATGCTCGCCTTCTATTTGAGCGGGCGAGATCGCTTGATCCGTTGCCTGGCGTGGGAGGGCTGGTCGCTACAGACCGAGTCTTTGGCCTCCTCGAACAGGAATTCGAGGTGTCGGATGTCCGAGGAGCGGTTGCGGAGGCCCTCCAGCCAAAGCCAAACGTGAACCTTGATGCTCATCGGACGTTGCTCGACCTTGCCACCGCGAACGGGATCACTCGTTTGGTGACAACCAATTTTGATCTACTGTTCGAGGCTTGTGTTCCGAATTTGCTTTCGCACGACCCTCCGAGCTTGCCCGATCCGCATAGTGACCGTGAATTCCGGGGCATCGTGCATCTACATGGCCGAGTGGACACCGCTTATCGCCGTGCGCACAGTGATGAGTTCGTGATCTCCAGTGCAGACTTCGGCCGCGCCTACCTCTCTGCGGGGTGGGCGACCCGGTTCATTCGACGACTGCTGTCCCGCTTTCAAGTCGTGTTCGTCGGTTACACCGCGGATGACCCTCCTGTGCAGTATCTATTAGAAGGACTGAACCTGAGGGCCGGCACACCCAACAAGCTCTACGCGTTTCAAGGTGGAGAACAGAAGTCAGCGATTGCGCTTTGGGAGAAACGCGGTGTCGAAGCCATTGCATTCGATAGCGAGAACGGTTTCGCACCGCTTTGGAACACTCTTCGTGCATGGGCGGAACGAGCCCGAGACAGCGGAAAATGGTGCGAAAATGTGCTAACGCGAGCCGCGTCCGGCCCTACTGAATTAGCTCCGCACGAGCGCGGGCAGGTATTGCACATACTTTCAATCCGCGAAGGAGCCAGACGTCTAATATCCCTGATCCAGCCACTTGGCGCCGAGTGGCTCCTGGTGCTTGATCCTAGACAGCGATATTCTACGCCTTTGCGCTCATACACGAATTCTGAGAGTGCCCCTTCCTTCGATCCGTTCGATTCCCTCTGCGTCGACAGTGATCCAACGCCGGGACCAGCGGATCCGGAAGACGCCTTTCGCTCCAGAGATATTCCCACCGAAGCGGTCGACCCCTTCCAGTCAAATCTCTTAGACCGCGAGCAAGGAACACTTCGGGCAAGGGCTACCGTTCGTGGTAACCCGCATGAATTCCACACGGAACTCTCGCGTCGCCTCGAAGACATTGCCCTCTGGCTGCGGCAAGTGGCTCACCACCCAGTGGCGTTGTGGTGGGCAGCACACCAAGACGGTTTGCATCCGCGTGTAATCGATAGCATCGAGCGCGCTCTACAACATGACGTGAAGCGGTTTCCGCATGCAGTTCTTCATGGTTGGCGGATGCTGCTGTCAGCATGGGCCGACCAACGCCTCGAATCGGATACGGAGAGGTATAGGATCGCCCATCGTGCAACGCAGGAAGGATGGAGCCTTTCTCTTGTCCGAGAGCTCTGCGGCCTTTATCGTCCAAAGATAATAGTTACTCCAAGTTTCCAAATCCCTCATCCACTGAAATGGCTTGCCGACGATCAGCAGGAATCAGTGGTTAGCTGTTCCGTCGAGTATCCTCATCCTCATGAAGCAATTCGAATTCCAGACGAGTTCCTATCATACGCGGTCGAGTGCTTCCGAGCCAACATCGATTTGGCAGTCGCCCTGGAGCGGGAAAACTCTGGCACTCGTCAGGTTTATCTAACCACAAGCCGCGGCCCCGACGACGGGGTCGAACTTCCTGACAGGAGTTTCGGACTGACAGGTCCGTTAATTCACTTTCAGAAGTTAATTGCGAGACTCGCGACAATTGATCTTGAGGCTGCATATCGCCAGATCCGTTCGTGGCCGTCGGATGACGATTTCGTCTTCGCGCGCCTTAGGATCTGGTCGGCCGGCACCGGATTGCTGAACGCCGACGAGGCGGGCGCGGTGCTCTTAGAATTGTCGGACCGCGCCTTTTGGGGCTCTACACACGAGCGCGACCTGCTTTATGCGCTTCGTGACCGCTGGAAGGAATTCTCAACGGCAGTTCGCGACGGGCTTGAGCAGCGCCTCCTTACCGGTTCGTTTCCTTGGAGCGCTGACTGGGGAGACAAAAGGGAAAAATTCAAGGCTCACGACAAGCTGAGCCGCCTACACTGGCTAATCAGCCAGGGGGTGGAGTTCAGCTTCGATGTACAGGAGATCATGCGATCACTGCGGCAAGCCAATCCGGAATGGAGTGAGCGCCATGGTGACGCGGCTGCGGATTCTAATGCGCCAGAGGTTCAGACGATTGTCGCGGATAACCGGCCCGACCCGATTTTAGCAACGCCGATTTCCGAAATCTTGAAGCGTGCGGAGGAGTTGGGGCAGCCGAGCTTCTGGGAGAGGATCGAGCGCGATCCGTTCCGTGGCTTGGCGGAAAAAAGGCCAAGTCTCGCATTAGCGGCTTTGACCTTTGCAGGCCGATCGGGTGAAGCGCCGCCATGGGCCTGGGCTGCCTTTCTTCGGGTAGACGCTCGCCGAACTGACCCCGCGCGGATGCTCCGGACAATTGCAGCGCGGCTGAGACGTCTTCCCCCAACCCGCCTTCGGGATATCGCTTATCCGGTCTCAGATTGGATGGATCGCATTTCGGATCGGTTCTATGGCGATGCGCCGGATGTGCTCTCGGGCCTATGGGGCGCGATAATCGAGGCACTACATCTCATAGAGGTTAAGCAACAGTCTGGAAGGAAGAGGTCCTGGGCAGACGATGCTCTCAATGCGCCGGTCGGTAGGCTCTTCGATTTGCTCGTGAAGGATCCTGCGAAGGATGGCCTCGGAGCTGGAAATGGATTTCCTGCTCATTGGACAGCTCGGCTTGACGATCTCCTTGACCTACCAGGCGACATGCGTCGACACGCGCTTGTAATGCTCGGCTTTCAACTCACTTGGCTCTACACCATTGATCCCGTGTGGACCGAGCGTCAGGTACTCCCGTTCGCTGATGACTGCGGGTCCGACGGAGATGCCTTATGGGATGGCCTGCTCTGGGCAGCCCGAGTTCCCCAAAAACGTTTGTTCTTAGCGCTTAAGGCGGGTCTCTGCGCGCGCTCAACAAGTCAGCGCCGCCGGAACGGGAACTCGGTTCTAGCTGGATTTCTGTTGTTCGGCTGGAAAGGGGACGCTCGGACAGAAGAGCGATTGCTCACCGACATAGAGTTTCGCGAAATCCTGATTCATGCCGACGATGAACTACGTCGGAAGATCCTTTGGCAGCTCGGACAATGGAGCAAAGAGACGGACAGCCATTGGAGAGGAGAAGTTCTTCCATTCCTGCGGCGGGTCTGGCCCAAACAGCGGGCGGTGCATACGCCCAATATGTCTGGCCATTTGGCCAAGCTTGCGTTGGATAGCGGAAACTTGATGCAGGAGGTTGTGGCGCAGATTGTCCCCCGCCTCGGTCCAGCCCGGAATCCGCACCTGTATTTTGCATCGTCGAGCGATGGCTCCGACCCCCCCCCGTGGCGCGCGTACCCCGCAGCCACACTCGATCTTTTGTGGGCGATATTGGGAGAAGACATTGCCTCTTGGCCATACGGCATCGAAGAGGTGTTGAACACGTTATCACAAGCGACTGAAACGGCGTCGGACCCACGACTGGCCGAACTTCGGCGGCGGATGGCGCTCTCCTAACGAGCGCCAATGAAATCGCCTGTCCCCCTCATTCACCGTCCGGTGGCTCGCCAATGCCCCGTCCCGCCCCGTTGAAGGGGGCATAGAAGCCGTTTCGAGGTCGGGCGGGCCGACATGGCTCGGAGGGCGGCGGCGCATCAGCGGGCTTCCTGGCGGCTCGTTATCGGGGACCGGGCGCCGGTTGCGGATCCGGGCCGTGAGGGCTATTTTTAGGGGGCGGGGATATTCCGGCTCTGCCGGGCCGCTCGGAATGGATGCGTCCAAACCAGGAGGGGACTGCGGCCCTCCCCCCGCTTTTCATTTCACGCGATCGGTGTCGGCGAGCGTGCGACGGACATAGGCTCCGTCCAATCCTTCGCGCGTCGAGAACATCGTGATCACGCCCAGACGATCGCCGGGCACAGGCGCCAGCACCAGCACGAAGGCGCGGCCCGCGATCTCCTTCAGCACGAAGATGCGGCCGTCGCGTCGTCGCCGATGGATGGCGCCCGCGTCGAGCATCGCCTGGACGCTCGACCATACCCAGTCCGGATAGTGATGCGCGGGAGCGTGCCCAACGGCCGCGTCGGTGAGCGTCACGGCCGGTCGCGCCACACCCGCGGCGCCGGCGAGTTCATCCGGCAGCCGCGCCACGACGAACGGCGTGTGCGACCACGGCGCGATCTGGTCGACCTCGGCAATGGCCTTCCCCTCCGCCATCAGCGCCGCGCGACGCGCGCCTTGCTCCTGCGCCCGCCACAGGAACGAGCGAAACCCCTCGCTGTCGGTCAGCCTCTCGATACGGCCGCGGGCGAGATCGAGCGGCGTCGCGTCCACCTGGTCGGCGAGGATGCGGCCGAGGGTGCGGCCGCGGCCGATGCCGGGGTTGGTCTGCCAGCCGGGGTCGATGCCGACCGGCACCTCGGCGCGCTCGCCGGTGCGCCGGTTGACGAAGGTGCGCGTGACGGTCGGCGGCGGCTCGTCCGTATAGCTGATCGAGCCGGGCGCGTCGCTCGCCGGCCGGGACAGATAGTCGTCGTGCTCGGCGGCCGTGATCTGCCGCACGCTGCATTTGCAGCCCCATCCGTTCGGTGGAAAATGGCTCGACCAGAACGGATGGTCGACCGGCAGGATGGTGCCGACCCAGCGCACATGCTCGGGCCGCTTTCGCTCCGAGACCGAGCGCACATAGAGCAGATACGGAAGCGCGCGCTTGGTGCGCTGGGCGCGATCCCACTGTCCGGCGGCGCGGGCCGATCTCATATTGGCCCAGAACGTCGTCTGCAGCCGCCGCGGCATCGAGACGTCGACGGCCTTGGTGCGCCAGCGGCCCTCCGGGTCCTCGACCTGGCGCGGCCCCCACCACCCGAGCGGCGAGAGGCGCTTCTGCATCTCTTCGCGGAAATGCTCGAAGCCCCAGCCCTCGACGATCGCCTTGTCGATCGAAGCCTGGAATTGCGCCAAGACCTTCGCCTCGGTGACGCCGGCGACCGTGAAGGCGTGGGCGTGCTCCTCGCCCCACACGTCGAGCCAGGAGAATTTCGGCGTGAGGCTCTTGTCGCGGAAGAACGACAGCACCTCGGGCGGCGCCGCCATGCCGCGCTTGATGGTGCCGGCCAGCGCCGCGATCAGGCCGAGGACCTGGCGGCGCGTCGGCCGCATCATCGAAAGCCCCTCAATCCGTGGCGTCGCCGAGGCCGCGGGCGATCGCCGTCAGCCGCGCCAGGCGCTCGGCGAGCTTGCTGCCGTCGATCCGACCGGACGCCTCGGCCAGCAGGGCCTGCAGCTCGTTGAATGAATGCGCACGAGCGAGCGCCTGGCGCAGCGGCGCCAGCAGCGGATCGGCGAGCTCCTCCCAGTCTGCGAGCTGCTCCTCGAGGAGCTGGTCGAGCTCGGCCTCGACGTCGACGCCGGTGCGGGGATCGGCCGCGAGCGCACTGGTGCCCGCCTCCGTGCGCGCGGGCCGGCACGACGGGCACGCGCAGCCGCCGTGATGCGCCGACGCGATCGCCGGCCGAGCC
This sequence comes from Rhodoplanes elegans, assembly GCF_016653355.1. Taxonomy (GTDB): domain Bacteria; phylum Pseudomonadota; class Alphaproteobacteria; order Rhizobiales; family Xanthobacteraceae; genus Rhodoplanes; species Rhodoplanes elegans. The sequence continues at coordinate 7,113 of NZ_NHSK01000110.1, forward strand.
GGCTGCCGACTGCCGGCGCCAGTGCGCACCTCGATAGGCGCGGCCGGCGCCGCCGCCGGCGGCGTGAGCAGGTCCTCGCCCGCGGCCGGCTCCGACAGCCCGAGCTTCCCGCGCAGCTCCTTCTGCGACACCTTCAGGCCGAGCGGGACGAGCTTCTCGACGGCGGCCGCGAGCGCCGCCGTGTCCTCCGGCTCGGCGACCGGCATCTCGATCGACGGGTACGCCTCCTGCGGCCCGAAGTTCATGGAAACGAACAGCCGCACGAGCTGGCTGTTGGCCGTGTGGGCGAGCTGTCCGCAGTCGGCGCGCTGGATATCGAGGCGCACCTGGTTGTGCACCTTGGCCTGGGCGAGGCTCGCGCCCTTGTCGGCCGTCATGGTCTGGCCGACGACCAGCTTGGAGATGTTGCGGTCCAGATAGTCGACGAGCTTCTCGAAGCTCGAGCCCTCCAGCGCCTTGCGCTCGATGAACTCGATCTCCATGCCCTGCGGGATGATGGCGGCCGCGTCCGACGAGAAGCCGGCGACGGCGCGGAGCAGCGTCTTCTTGTCGGCCTCGCTCGCGCCCGAGTGATACTTGCCGAGGCGCAGCGGCATGCCGAACACCTCGCAGAAGGCGGCCCAGTCCTTCAGGGTGAACTGCTGGATCAGGAAGGCCCAGGCGGCGGCGCGGGCAAAGCCGCGGCGGATCGGGATGCCGGTCTTGGCCCGCGGCGCATGGGTGATGAACTTCGCCTTCGGCAGCGGCAGGCCGTCCAGATTGCCGTCGACCGCGAGGCGCAGCTCGGTCATCGACAGCCGGTCGAACTGGAAGAAGCGCGGGTCGCGCCAGCGATAGGCGACGGGCCGCAAGAGGCCGGCCTCGTATTCCCAGATCGGCTCGACGACGGCGAAGCCCTTGGCGATGCCGTCGGTGAGTGCGCCCATGGCGTCGAGGAAGCCCGGATCGGCGATCAGCTCGTGCACGGCGTCGGCGATCTTGGCGGGCACGCCGTCCGGCACCTGCAGCGAGATCTCGGTGCCCTCGATCGCGAGCCGCCGCGTCTGCACCTGGCTCGAATAGTGGAGGTAGCGCTCCTCCATCTCCTCGGCGAGCGTGAGATAGGCCCGGATCTCGCCGATGGTGGCGCGCTTGAGCACGGCCGCGAGCCCCTCCGGCGTCAGGCCGGACGCGACCGCATCGGCCAGCACCGAGCGGGCGCCGCCGAAGGTCGCGGTCGCCATCTCTTGCGACAGCAGCGAGGTGTCGATCGGCTCGCCATCCGGGCCGAGGATCGCCTTTCGCGGGGTCACCACAGCGCACGCCCTCCCGTCTCGTCCGCCACCACCTGGTCGAGCCAGGCGTCGCTATCGTCCGCCAACGC
>NZ_NHSK01000111.1 GCF_016653355.1 Rhodoplanes elegans
GTGCCGGCAAGCCGAAGATGGTCGCCTTGATCGCCGTCGCTCGGAAGCTACTGACAATCCTCAACGCCATGCTCAGGGACAATCGACCATGGCAAAACGCTTGACAGCCAAGACAGTCGCTCACCCCGACCCTCTCCCCGCATGCTGGGAGAGGGGGCGCGGCGTCGTACCACCCCGCGGCTCCGGCGGCCGCGCCGCCCCGTGATCCGCCTCTCGAACCTTCCGGCGTCCCGAATGCACCAAGCCGGTGGCGGGGCGTGTGCGCCGCCGATCACGTGTTCGATACCGCCACGTTTACCGCCATCCGCCGGTCACGATTCTCGCGGACCGGTGGCGTGTCGGACCCGGCCTTGCGGTCCGGGGGATGCGCGTCGTTGCGCGGTTGCGCCGGCGCGCCAGGGAGGTCGCTTCGATGCTCGCCCGTCTCCGCGCTGCCGTGATGGCCGCGCTGCTTCTGCTTCCGGTCCTTCTCGCTCCTGCCGGAGTGGCGCCCGCCGCCGCCGCGGAAAAAGCGTTCCAGCGCGACGAGCTCGCCGACGGCGCGCTGCGCCTCGAGGCACAGATCAAGAAGGACGCCGGCCAGGTCACGAAATCACCCGACCAGCTCCGCCGCGACGCCGAGGCGGCGCTCGCCCGCAACGACACCCGCACGGCGCTGACCGTGCTGGGCCAGCTCGTCGCCGTGGCCCCCGACGTCGCCTCCAACTGGCTGCGCCTCTCCCGCGCCATCCTGCAGGTGAAGGGCGCCGACAGCCGCGAGCAGAACACCCTGTGGGAGCGCGGCGCGACCGCCGCCTACATCGCCTATCAGCGCGCCGGAACGCCGGCCGAGGAGGCCGACGCCCTGGTGCTGGTCGGCCGCGCCTATGCGGACCGGCGCGTGTGGCGCCCGGCGCTCGACGCGCTGCGCCTGTCGCTGGAGCTGAAGGAGGTCGCCGACGTCCGCGCGCGCTACGAGACGCTGCGCACCGACCACGGCTTCCGCCTGATCGACTACTCGGTCGACGCCGACACGGCCTCGCCGCGCGCCTGCTTCCAGTTCTCCGAGGCGCTGCCCGGTCCGCGCACCGACCTGTCGCCCTTCGTCTCGGTCGCCGGTCTCGACAAGCCGGCCATCGCGGCGGACGACCGCGAGCTGTGCGTCGAGGGCCTCAAGCACGGCGAGCGCTACGCCGTGACGATCCGGCCCGGCCTGCCGTCGACCGTCAAGGAGACGCTGCAGAAGGCGTCCGAATTCAATCTCTACGTCCGCGACCGCAAGCCGTTCGTGCGGTTCTCCGGCAAGGCCTATGTGCTGCCGCGCACCGGCCAGCAGGGCATCCCGGTCGTCACCGTCAACACCTCGACCGTCAACATCAACGTCTACCGGATCGGCGACCGCAACCTGGTCGACCCGGTCGCGGGCGAGGATCTGGAGCGCAATCTCGACCGCTACGAGCTGGAGCGCATCGCCGACACCAAGGGATCGAAGGTGTGGTCGGGCGAGCTCGCCGTGCAGTCGCCCCTCAATGCCGAGGTGACCACGGCCTTCCCGGTGACCCAGGCGGTCGGCGATCTGAAGCCCGGCGTCTATGTGATGTCGGCCGAGACCAAGGGGCCGAGCGACAACGACTATTCGGCGCTCGCGACCCAGTGGTTCGTGGTCTCCGACCTCGGCCTCTCCGCCATGTCGGGCGGCGACGGCATCCATGTGTTCGTCAACTCGCTCGCGACCGCCCAGCCGAAGCCGCAGACCGAGGTGCGGCTCGTCGCCCGCAACAACGAGGTCCTGGCGGTCCGCAAGACCGACGCCGACGGCCATGCCGTCTTCGAGGCGGGGCTCACGCGGGGCGAGGGCGGTGCCGCGCCCGTGATGATCGTCGGCGTCAACGACAACGGCCGCGACTACGGCTTCCTCAGCCTCAAGGCGCCGGCCTTCGACCTGTCCGACCGCGGCGTGAAGGGGAGGGCGGCCCCGGCCGGCCTCGACGCCTTCGTGGTGACCGAGCGCGGCGTCTATCGCACCGGCGAGACCGTGCACGTCACGGCGCTGCTGCGCGACGGCCTCGGCGTCGCCGCGGCGGGCGTGCCGCTGACCCTCGTGTTCGAGCGTCCGGACGGCGTCGAGCATCGCCGCGCCGTGGTCGCCGACCAGGGCCTCGGCGGCCGCGCCTACGACCTGCCGATCGTCTCGACGGCGCCGACCGGCACCTGGCGGCTCAAGGCCTACACGGATCCGAAGCGTCCGCCGGTCGGCGAGACGACCTTCATGGTCGAGGACTACGTCCCCGACCGCATCGAGTTCGACCTGTCGACCAAGGCGACCGGCATCGCCAAGGGCACGCCCGTGGAGATCGCGGTCGACGGCCGCTTCCTCTACGGCGCGCCGGCCTCCAATCTCGAGCTGTCCGGCGAGGTGACGCTGAAGGAGGCCAAGGAGCGCGCCGGCTTCCCGGGCTATCAGTTCGGCAGCGTCGACGACGAGGCCGAGCAGGACGCCGAGTCGAGCCGCATCACGCTCGACGATCTGCCGGCCACGGACGACAAGGGGCGGGCGGTCGTTCCGGTGACATTGGAAAAGCTGCCGGAGACCAGCCGGCCGCTGGAGGCGCAGGTCGTCGTCCGCATGGCGGAGACCGGCGGCCGCGCGGTGGAGCGCAAGATCACCTTGCCGGTCGTGCCCGAAGGGCCGATGATCGGCGTCAAGCCGCTGTTCTCCGGCCGCTCGCTGGGCGAGGGCGAGACCGCGACCTTCGACGTCGTCGTGGTCGCGCCGGACGGCCAGGCGCTGGCGCGCCGCGGCCTGAAATACGAACTCCTGAAGGTCGACACGCGCTACCAGTGGTACCGGGCCGACGGCGCCTGGAGCTACGAGTCGGTGAAGTCGACCAAGCGGGTCGCCGACGGCACGCTCGACGTCGCGCCGGGCCAACCCGGCCGCATCGCGGCGCCGGTGGAGTGGGGCCGCTACCGGCTCGACGTCTCCTCCAACGATCCGGACGGGCCGACCACGTCGATCTCGTTCGACGCCGGCTTCTTCGCGGAAGCCTCGGCCGACACGCCGGACCTCCTGGAGATCGCCCTCGACAAGCCCGAGGTGAAGGCCGGCGACACGCTCACGGTGTCGGTGACCGCCCGCGCCGCCGGCCGCGTCCGCCTCTCGGTCATCGGCGACCGGCTGATCACCAGCGTCACCCAGGAGGTGCCGCAGGGCACCACCCAGATCCGCGTTCCCGTCGGTGCCGATTGGGGCACCGGGGCCTATGTGGTCGCGACCCATCTGCGTCCGCTCGACGCGCAGGCCAAGCGCATGCCGGGCCGCGCCATCGGGGTGCAGTGGCTCGCGGTCGACCGCGCGGCGAAGACCCTGCAGGTGTCGCTCGCGACGCCTCAACTGATGCGTCCCAACACGACGCTGCGCGTGCCGGTGACGATCGCCGGGCTCGCCGGCGGCGCCGGCCAAGCGGGGCAGGAGGCGCGCATCACGGTCGCGGCCGTCGATGTCGGCATCCTCAACCTCACCGGCTACAAGCCGCCGGCGCCCGACGAGCACTATCTCGGCCAGCGTCGGCTCTCCGCCGATCTTCGCGACCTCTACGGCCATCTGATCGACGGCATGCAGGGGACGGTCGGGGCGATCCGCACCGGCGGCGACGGCGGTGCGGCCGAGCTGTCGGGCTCGCCGCCCACCCAGCCGCCCGTCGCGTTGTTCTCCGGCGTCGTGCCGGTCGGCCCGGACGGCAAGGCCGAGGTGGCGTTCGACATCCCGGCCTTCGCCGGCACGGTGCGGGTGATGGCGATCGCCTGGTCGGCCGGCAAGGTCGGCCGCGCCAACGTCGACGTGACGGTGCGCGACCCCGTCGTGCTCACCGCGACGCTGCCGCGCTTCCTGCTCACCGGGGATCGCTCGACCATCCAACTCGAGCTCGACAATGTCGAGGGCCGGGCCGGCGACTACCGGGTCGCCGCCTCGGTCGAGGGGCCGGCCCAGATCGGCGGGACGACCGGGCCGGGCACCGGTCCGCAGAGCGTGCGGATGGCGGCCAAGCAGCGCGCCTCGCTGTCGCTGCCCATCTCGGCGACGGCGGCCGGCACCGCGATCGTCAAGATCGCCGTGACCGGGCCGGAGAACTTCGCGCTGGAGCGGACCTATCCGCTCGCCGTGAAGCCGGCGACCCAGATCGCCACGCGCCGCACGGTGCGCACCATCGCCAAGGGGGAGACCCTGTCGCTCGGTGCCGACCTGTTCGGCGATCTCGTCCCGGGCACCGGCGGGCTCGCCTTCTCGGTCGGCCCGTCGACGGCACTCGACGCGGCGACGCTCCTGAAGGCGCTCGACCGCTACCCGTTCGGCTGCTCGGAGCAGATCACGTCGCGGGCGCTGCCGCTTCTCTACGTGAACGAAATGTCCGTGGAGGCGCATCTCGCGCTCGACCAGGACGCCGACCAGCGCATCCGCGACTCGATCGACCGGTTGCTGGCCCGGCAGGACTCCTCCGGCTCGTTCGGCCTGTGGGGCGTCGGCGGTAACGACGTCTGGCTCGACGCCTACGTGACCGACTTCCTCACAAGGGCGCGCGAGCGCGGCTTCGTGGTGCCGGACACGGCCTTCAAGCTCGCCCTCGAACGGCTGAAGAACTACGTCGTCAACGCACCGGAGCCCGGCAAGGAGGGGGCGCGCGATCTGCCGTATGCGCTCTACGTCCTCGCCCGCAACGGCGAGGCGCCGGTCGGGGATCTCCGCTACATCGCCGACACCAAGCTCGGCGAGTTCGCGACCCCGACCGCCAAGGCGCAGATCGGCGCGGCACTCGCCATGCTGGGCGACCGTGTCCGGGCCGAGCGGGTGTTCGCGGCCGCCGTCCAGGCGATCGAGCCGCCGAAGGCGCTGGAGTTCGGCCGGCCCGACTTCGGCTCGAGCTTGCGCGACGCTGCCGCCGTGACGGCGCTCGCCGCCGAGAGCAACGCCGCCGCGAGCCTGCTGCCGGCGGCCCTCAAGGGCGTCGAGGAGGCGCGGGCGCGCGCCTTCTACACCTCCACGCAGGAGAACGCCTGGATGGTGCTGGCGGCGCGCGCGCTGTCGAAGTCGGTGCCGCTGTCGATCGAGGTCGCGGGCGCGGCGCGCAAGAGCCCGCTCTACCGCGCCTTCCGGCCGGCCGAGCTCGCGACGCCGCTGCGCGTCACCAACACGGGCGAGGCGCCCGTGCAGGCCGTGGTGTCGGTCTCCGGCGCGCCGCTGGTGCCGGAGCCCGCCGCCGACAAGGGCTTCAAGATCGAGCGGACCTACTACACGCTCGCCGGCGAGAAGGTCGATGCGTCGAAGGCCCGGCAGAACCAGCGCTTCGCCGTGGTCCTGAAGATCACCGAGCCGCAGCCGCAATACGGCCGGGTGCTCGTCGTCGACCCGCTGCCGGCCGGCTTCGAGATCGACAACCCGCGGCTCGTCTCTTCGGGCGAGACCGGGACGCTCGACTGGATCCAGGATTCGGCCGAGCCCGAGAAGGCCGAGTTCCGCGACGACCGCTTCTCGGCCGCCTTCACCCGCAACGCCAAGTCGCCGGCCGTGTTCACGGTGGCCTATGTGGTGCGGGCGGTGTCGCCGGGCCGCTACGTGCTGCCGCAGGCCTATGTCGAGGACATGTACCGCCCCGACCGCTTCGGCCGCACCGGCACCGGCACGGTCGAGGTGAGCGTGTCGCGGCAGTAGGGGGCGGCACGTGACCTTCGAGACGATGCGCCGCCGCATCCTCGGTCGTGCCCCGCGCAGGCGGGGCACCCAGTACGCCGCGGAGTCTCCTCCGGACTGCCGAGAGGCAGGGCGTACTGGGTCGCCCGCCTGCGCGGGCGACGACGCCCGAGAGGCTGCACGTCGCGGATGGCGGTTGGCCTCACATGTCCTGGCAGCCGGGGCCGCGGTCCTCGCCCTCGGCCTCGGCTCGGCGGCGCTGTGGGTGACGTCCCTCGGGCCGCCGCCGCTGGGTAAAGACCTCGCCTGGTCGACCGTGGTGGCCGACCGCGAGGGACGGATCCTGCGGCCCTATGCGACGCCCGAGGGCCGCTGGCGGCTGCCCGCCACTCGGGAGACTGTCGACCCTCGGTTCTTCGCGCTCCTGTTCGCCTACGAGGACCGGCGCTTCGCCGAGCATGGCGGCGTCGACCTCGTCGCGCTCGGGCGCGCCGCCGTGCAGCTCGGCACCAACGGACGGATCGTCTCGGGCGGGTCGACGCTGACCATGCAGGTGGCCCGGCTGCTGGAGCCGCGCGCCGAGCGGTCGCTCACGACGAAGCTCCGGCAGATCGTCCGGGCCGTCCAGCTCGAGCGGGCGCTGACCAAGGACCAGATCCTCGGCCTCTATCTCTCGCTCGCGCCCTATGGCGGCAATCTCGAAGGCATAAGGGCGGCGTCGCTCGCCTGGCTCGGCAAGGAGCCGCGGCGCCTGACGCTCGGCGAGGCGGCGCTCCTGGTGGCGCTGCCGCAGTCGCCGGAGGCGCGTCGGCCCGACCGGTCCCCGCACATCGCGCGAAAAGCGCGCGACCGGGTGCTCGACCGCATGGCGGCGGCCGGCGTCGTCGAGCCGGGTGAGATCGAGCGGGCCAAGGCCGAGCCGGTGCCGACGGGGCGCAAGCCGATGCCGATGCTGGCTCCGCACACGGCCGACAGGCTGGTCACCGCCGCGCCGGAAAAGCGCATGCACCGCACGACCTTGGAGGCGCCGCTTCAAGTCGTGCTCGAAACCCTCGCCAAGGATCGCGCGACCGCGCTCGGCCCCGACATCTCGATCGCCATCCTGGCCGTCGAGCACGCGACGGGAGAAGTTTTGGCCCGGGTCGGCTCGGCCGACTGGGCCGACGCCCGCCGTGCCGGCCAGGTCGACATGACGCTCGCGGTGCGCTCGCCCGGCTCGACCCTCAAGCCGTTCATCTTCGGCCTCGGCTTCGAGGACGGCTTTGTCCACCCCGAAACGCTCCTGGACGACCGCCCGGTCCGCTACGGCAGCTACGCGCCCGAGAATTTCGACCTGACCTATCAGGGCACGGTCACGGCCCGCAAAGCGCTGCAGCTCTCCCTCAACGTCCCGGCCGTCCAGGTGCTGGAAAAGGTCGGGCCGAACCGCTTCGCTGCCCGCATCGCCCAGGCCGGTGGCCGCCTCGTGCTGCCGCCCGGCGAGGCGCCCGGCCTCGCCATGGGGCTCGGCGGCACCGGCGTGACGCTCGCCGACCTCGTCCGGCTCTATGGCGGGCTCGCCCGGCTCGGCACCTCGATCCCGCTCGCCGAGCGGCTCGACGACGCGGGGCTCGTGCCGGCGCCGCCGCCCGACCAGACGCTGCGCCTGCTCGACCCGGTCGCGGCCTGGTATGTCGGCAACGTCCTGATCGGCGCGCCGCCGCCCGAGAACGCCGCCGGCGGGCGCATCGCCTTCAAGACCGGCACGTCCTACGGCTATCGCGACGCCTGGGCGGTGGGCTTCGACGGCCGCCGCACCATCGGGGTCTGGGTCGGGCGGCCGGACGGCGCGCCGGTGCCCGGGATGATCGGCCGCGGCACCGCCGCGCCGATCCTGTTCGACGCCTTTGCTCGCCTCGGGCGACCCGTCGTGGCGCTGCCGCCGGCGCCGCGCGGCGCGCTGTTCGCCGCCACCGGCAAGCTGCCGCTGCCGCTGCAGCGGTTCCGTCCCGGCTCGCTGCCGAGCGCCGGCGCCGAGCCGCCGCTCAAGATCGTGTTCCCGCCGAACGGCGCGCGCGTCGAGCTCGCCGCCGAGGCCGGCGAGGCGGCCTCGCTGCCGGTGAAGATCGCCGGTGGCTCCGGGCCCGTCACCGTCATGGTCGACGGCCTGCCGCGGGCGACGCTGCGCGACCGCAAGACCGCGACCGTGACGCCCGACGGCCCCGGCTTCGTCCGCCTCACCGTCACCGACACGCGCGGCGCCACCGACAGCGTGCTGGTGCGGCTGCAGTAGCGCGGCCCGCTGGCCTCCGGCGTCGTTCGGATTGAAATTGCGGAAAAAACTGGCCACATCGGCAGCCATGTGCCTGTCCCGCCGTGCCCTGCGTCCGTCCGGCGGCCGCGGGGCGTCCCTCCGGAGCGTGATCGTCCTTCTGCTCGGCGCCGTCCTGGCGGCGCTCGCGGGCTCGCCGCTGCGCGCCGAGACGATCCGGATCGGCGTGCTGGCGTTCCTCGGGGCCGAGCACAGCCTGGAGGAGTGGGGGCCGACGGCGCGCGCCGTCGAGGCCGGCCTGCCGGGCAGCACGGTCGTCATCGTGCCCTACGACCATGCCGGGCTCGACCGCGCCGTGGCGGAGGGCGCCGTCGACTACGTGATCACCAATCCGGGCCATTACGTCGAGCTGGAGGTGGCGCACGGCATCAGCCGCATCGCGACGCTCGACTCCGGCCTGCCGGTCGCCTCGGCGATCGTCGTGCGGCGCGACCGCAGCGACCTGAGAACGCTCGCCGACCTCGCCGGCAAGCGCGTCGCCATCGTCGGGCCGACGGCGTTCGGCGGGTTCCAGGCGGCGTGGCGGGAGTTCGCCGCCGCCGGCATCGACCCGTTCCGCGATCTCGCCGGGCTCGACACGGTCGGCTTTCCGATGACCCGGGTGATCGACGCGGTGCTCTCCAACCGGGTCGACGCCGGCATCCTGCGCGGCTGCCTGCTGGAGCAGCAGGAGGCCGAAGGCGCGTTCGCGCCCGGGGCCCTGCGCGTCGTCGCGCCGCGTGAAAACCCCGGGACGAGCTGCGCGGTGTCGAGCCGCGTCTATCCCGACTGGCCGATCGCCAAGCTGCGCGCCACCTCGGCCGCCGAGGCGAAGCGGGTCGCCACCGCGCTCCTGACCTTCCAGCCGCCGGCCGGCGTGCCGGGCTGGACCGTGCCGCTCGACTATCAGCCGGTCCACGAGGCGTTCCGGGACCTGAAGATCGGCCCCTACGAGGCGCTGCGCCACGTCACGGCGCGCGAGCTCTTGGCGCGCTACTGGCAGGTGCTGGCGATCTTCGGCATCGCGCTCGGCGCCTGGGCCGTGCATGCGCTGCGCGTCGAGCGGCTGGTGCGTCGGCGCACCGCCGAGCTCGCCACCGTCAACGCCGACCTGGTCCGCGAGATCGATCACCGCCGCCGCATCGAGGAGCAGGAGGCGCTGCACCGCAAGGAGCTCGACCACGCCGCGCGGCTGTCGATCCTGGGCGAGATGGCGGGCGGCATGGCGCACGAGCTGAACCAGCCGCTCGCGGCCATCGCCAATTACGCCGACGGCTGCGAGCTGCGGCTGCGTCAGGCGTCGGCCGGCACGCCGGTCGACACCGGCGCGCTGGTGCAGGCGACGAAGCTGATCCGCCAACAGGCCGAGCGCGCCGCCCAGGTGATCCAGCGCATGCGCGCCTTCGTGCGCAAGCGCGAGCCCGTGCACATGGCCCTCGACCTGAACGAGGTGGTGACCGAGGCGCTGGAGTTCTTTCAAGGCCCGGCGCGGCGCAGCGGCATCGTTCTCGAGACCGCGCCAGCCAAAAACCTGCCGCTCGTGTGCGGCGACCGCATCCAGCTCCAGCAGGTGATCCTCAACCTCCTGCAGAACGCCGCCGACGCCTCGATCTGCCGCGGCGCCGGGCCATGGACCGTGCGGGTCGAGACCCTCGCCTGCGACGGCGGCGCCTGCGTCGCCGTGATGGATCGCGGCGAGGGCATGTCCGCGGACGTGAAGGCGCGGCTGTTCGAGCCGTTCTTCACCACCAAGCCGGCCGGGCTCGGCCTCGGCCTCGCGCTGTGCCATTCGATCGTCGAGGAGCATCGCGGCCGCCTGCACGCGGTCGACCGCGACGGCAGCGGCACCGTGATGCGCCTGTGGCTGCCGGCCGCGGACGGCGCGGTCTGCGAGGAGACGACTCCGTCGGGAGAGGGCGCATGAGCGCGACCATGGGGGCCGTCATTCCGGGGCGGACCTGCCGGTCCGCGCCCCGGAATGACCTGTTGCTCGGGGCGAACGCATGAGCGCGGACGGGACCAAGCCGCCGGTCGTCTACGTGGTCGACGACGACGACGCGATGCGGGATTCGCTCGTCTTCCTGCTGGAGCCGCTCGGGCTCGCCGTCGAGGCGTTCGCGTCCGCCGCGGCGTTCCTGGCCGGCTACGATCCGGACCGCGTCGCCTGCCTGGTCGCCGATGTGCGGATGCCCGGGATGAGCGGGCTCGAGCTGCACGAGGAGCTGCTGCGCCGCGGCGCCGTGATGCCGGTCGTGATCATCACGGGCCATGGCGACGTGCCGATGGCGGTGCGGGCGATGCGCACCGGCGCGCTCGACTTCATCGAGAAGCCGCTCAACAACCAGGTGCTGATCGAGCGCATCCACCAGGCGCTGCGGCTCGCCGAGACGAAGCTCCAGGCGGCCCGCGAGGTCGGCGCGATCCGGGCCCGGCTCGACAAGCTGACGGCGCGCGAGCGCGAGGTCGCCGATCTGGTCGCCGCCGGCAAGCAGAACAAGGCGATCGCCCACGCGCTCGGCATCAGCCTGAAGACCGTCGAGATCCACCGTCACAACGCGATGGAGAAGATGGCGGCGACCACGGGCGCCGACCTCGCCCGGATGATGACGCTCGCGGCCGGGACCGGGTAGGGCGGCTCGCATCCCGACCGCACACCGGCCGGCATCCGTGCCGCGCGGCTCCCATCCGGTCTCTCGGGCTCGGCGGCGGATTTGCAGAGACCGTCATCCCGGGGCGCGGACCTTGAGGTCCGCGAGCCCGGGATCCATACCCCCGGTGTCGATGGCTCACGACAGACAGGGGTTGGGTCCCGGGCTCGGCGCTTTCGCGCCGCCCCGGGACGACGGAGCAATCATGCAAAGCCCTCTCAGCGGGAGAGGCCGAACTGGATCTCGATCTTGTGGTAGGGCGCGCCGGGGCCGTGCCAGTCGTGATAGACCTCCCGGCTCTCGCCGGAGAAGTCGTGGCGCGAGCGTTCGATCGCGGCGACGAGTGGAGCGTAGCCCTGGGTGAACAGGCTGCGCATCGGTCCGTGATAGACCGTCGCGGCGACGATGATCGGCTCGAGATGGACCAGTGCGATGTCGCCGTCATAGGCGGGCGGCTTCTCCACCGGACGGCAAATCTCCCAGTCGAACGGCGTCTTGCCGTCTCGCGGCAGATGGTGCGCGACCAGCACCCAGGGGCCCGCGACGGCGAGCTCGAAGCGCTCGATCTGCCGCGTGATCAGCCCGCCGCATTCGGCCGACGCGTGCTTCACGTCGCGCAGGCACAGGCGCCGCGCGAGACGCAGCACCCACATGTCGGGTGTTTCCTTGATTTGCATGACCACCTCCGGGCCGGGGCGTAGCCCGGCGACAGCGCGTGCGCAAATCGATCGGGAGAGTCATTTTCTCTTTCAGTCGCCTTTCTCGCGCCTGTGAAGAAGGAAGCTGCTGTGGGGGCCGGCCGCGCGACCGGATCGGAGCCGCCGACCATCGCTCACGTCCCGAGAGGCCGGCGTGGCGCCGCATTCGTCACGCCACGCGTCACCGTCTCGGTCGGGTCGCGGCCGCCGTCACGTCGGCCCGGGGCGGTGGCCCAGACTTAGGGGTTAACCCCTAAGTCCTTGGGGGAAATCTCCAAATTACCACCGCGTGGGGATCGGCGTAGCGTCCCGGCATGCCGCGGAGCGGCCGGGCGCGCGTTTGCGTGTCGTGGCCATCCGGCGAGGAGGAGCCCGGCATGGCCGACACGAGACGTGATTTCTTCAGAACCCTCGGCGCCGTGACGGTCGGCGCGGCAGGCGCGGCCAAGGCCGCGATCGCCGCGCCGACCGCGGCTGCCGGGGCCACCGCGGCAGGCGCAGGCGCCGCCGCATCGCCCGGCCGGACGCCGCGCTTCGCCATGGTGGTCGATGTCGCGAAGTGCATCGGCTGCCAGTCCTGCACGGTGTCCTGCATCCACGAGAACGCCGTGCCGGAGGATTCATTCCGCACCATCGTCTCGACCTACGAGGTGCAGGAGGGCGACCGCGCCGCCATGGTGATGCTGCCGCGGCTGTGCAACCACTGCGCCGACGCGCCCTGCCTTCCGGTCTGCCCGGTCGGCGCCACCTCCCAGCGGGCGGACGGCATCGTGGTGGTCGACGCCAATGCCTGCGTCGGCTGCGCCTACTGCGTTCAGGCCTGTCCCTACGACGCGCGCTTCGTCAACGCGGCGACCCAGAAGGCCGACAAGTGCACGTTCTGCGCCCACCGGGTGGAGGCGGGACTCTTGCCGGCCTGCGTCGAATCCTGCGTCGGCGGCGCGCGCATTTTTGGCGATCTCGACGACCCGCAGAGCGCCGTCGCGAAGCTGGTGGCGAAGGGCGACGCCAAGGTGCTGAAGCCCGAGCTCGGCACCCGCCCGCACGTCTTCTATCTCGGCCTCGACGACCGGCTGACCGGCAAGGTCGAGGGCGAGCCCACCCTGTGGCACCCGTCGCACCGGGAGGCGCACGCATGACCATCCTCGAAGTCGTCAACGTCTCGCGCGACGTCACCTGGCTGCCCTGGGCCGTGCAGTATTTCTTCCTGGTCGGCCTGTCGGTCGCGGGCTTTCTGGTCTCCGTGCCGGGCCTGGCGCTCGGGGCGCGCAGCCAGCGCGGCTTCGCCAAGAACGCGCTGATCGGGGCGCTCGCCTGCGGGCTCGTCGCCCCCGTCGCGCTGCTCGCCGACCTGCACCAGCCGGGCCGCTTCTGGCGTTTCTATGCGAACCCCAATCTCGGCTCGTGGATGGCGTGGGGCGCGTTCTTCATCCCGTGCTACGTCGCCGGTCTTCTCGCTTACGCCTGGGCGGCTCTGCGGGGTGATCTCGCCGCGGCGGGGCAGGGCGACGACCTCGTGTCGCGGCTGCGCCGCCTGATCGCGGCGGGCGGCACGCCGAGCCCGCGGCTGACGAAGATCTTCGCCGGCTGGACCGTCGTGTTCGGGCTCTTGATCCTGCTCTACACCGGCATGGAGACCATGGTGGTGAAGGCGCGGCCCTTGTGGAACACGCCGGTGCTGCCGCTGCAGTTCGCCGCCACCGCGGTCACGGGCGCGGCCGGCCTGACCCTGCTGATCGCAAGGCTGCGCGGCGACGCGACGCGCGCCGGCGACGCGGTCGCGGCGCGCTGGATGACGGCGGCCCTTCTCGCCACCGTCGCGCTCGGCCTCGTCTGGTTCGGGCTCGGCGCCTTCGGGCTCAGCGAGACGCATGCCCGTGCGCTCGACAGCGTCGCCGGCCATCGCGCCTGGCAGGTGACGGCCGTGTGGGCCGCCGCCGCGACCATGCTGCCGCTTCTGCTGCTGTGGCTGCGGCCGCCCGGCTGGGCCTGGCTCGTCGGCCTCCTCGGCCTGCACGCCGCCTGGATGTTCCGCTGGACCGTGTTCATCGGCGGCCAGACCGTGCCGAAGACTGGCGCCGGCCTCTACGTCTACCAGCTCCCGCTCGGCCACGACGGCCTGCTCGGCATCGCCGGCTCGCTCGGCCTGTGGCTGTTCGTCTTCGTCCTGATCACCACGCTGCTGCCCGACGCCACCGCTGCACGGTCGCGCGCCGCGCTGGCGCCCGCCGAGTAGGAGACCCGCCATGGACCGCAGAACCCTTCTGAAGACCGGCGTCGCCGTCGGCGGGCTCGGCGCCTTCGCGGCCGGCTATGCCGAGACCGGCCGCAAGGTGGTCGAGGGCGTCGTCGACTCGCTCGCTCCCAAGGCGAAGGCCGCCGACATCCACGGCGCTTCGCTGAAGCCCGAGTTCACGGTCGATCCCGCGACCGGCCAGCTGACGCCGAACCCGGACCAGCAGGTCTCCTATGTGATGTGCATGGGCTGCACGACCTATTGCGGCGTCCGGGTCCGGGTCGACAAGACGAGCGGCGCGGTGCTGCGCGTCGCCGGCAATCCCTTCCACCCGCTCTCCGCCGATCCGCCGCTGCCGCCCGACATGTCGGTCCGGGACTCGTTCGTCGCGGTGTCGCGGGCCGGCGAGAAGGGGCTCGACGGGCGCTCGACCACCTGCGGGCGCGGCTCGGCGATGCTCGGCTGGATGTCGAGCCCGTATCGCATCACGCAGCCTTTGAAGCGCGTCGGCCCGCGCGGCGAGGGGCGTTGGCAGCCGATCTCGTTCGAGCAGATGGTGCGCGAGGTCGCCGAGGGCGGCGACCTGTTCGGCGAGGGCCACGTCGAGGGCCTGCGCGCGCTGCGCAGCTTCGATCCGATCGACCCGAAGGCGCCCGAGCTCGGGCCGAAGGTCAATCAGGTCGGGCTTCTCTCGTCGACCAACGAGGGTCGTGAGAACTTCGCCCGACGCTTCGTCCAGAAGGCGTTCGGCTCGCTCAACTTCATCGGCCACGGCGGCTATTGCGGCGGCTCCTATCGGTCCGGCTCCGCCGCCGCGATGGGCAACGTCAAGACGCTGCCGCACGCCAAGCCCGACTTCGCCAATTGCGAGTTCATCATCTTCTGCGGCACGGCGCCGGCCAACGCCGGCAACCCGTTCAAGCGGCAGGCCGCGATGGTCGCCAAGGGCCGCACCGACGGCAAGCTGAGCTATGTCGTCGTCGATCCGGTGATCGGCCACTCCGACAGCCTCGCGGCCAAGCATCGCGGCCGCTGGATCCCGATCAAGCCGGCGACCGACGGAGCCTTCGCCATGGCGCTCGCCCGCTGGATCATCGACAACGAGCGTTACGATCGAAACTTCCTGACGCAGCCGAACCCCAAGGCGGCGGCCGCCGCCGGCGAGGCCGGCTGGAGCAACGCGACCCATCTCGTCGTCGCCGAGCCCGGCCATCCGCGCGACGGCTTCATGCTGCGCGGGTCCGACCTGGGGCTGACGATCGAGGGGGAGAGGTACGCCGACAAGGACCCGTTCGTCGTGGTCGAGCCCGGCACCGGGGCGCTCGCGCCGCACACGGCGCTCGCCGGCCCGGCCGCGCTGCTCGTGAACGACGCCTTCACGGTCGGCGACACGCCGATCCGCCTGCGCTCCTCGTTCGATCTGTATGCGCAGAGCGCGCGGCGCTTCTCGCTCGAGGAGTATGCGGCGGTCTGCGGCATCCCGGCCGAGACGCTGGCCGGGCTCGCCGAGGAGTTCACCAGCCACGGCAAGAAGGCGGCCGTGAACACCCATGGCGGCACCATGGCGGGCAACGGCTTCTACAGCGCCTTCGCGCTCGTCACCCTCAACACGCTGATCGGCAACATCAACGTGAAGGGCGGCACGATGGTGCCGGGCGGCGCCTTCCCGGCGGAAGGCAAGGGGCCGCGCTACGACCTCGACGGCTTCCCGGGTCAGGTGACGCCGAAGGGGACGCCGCTGTCGCGCAACGTGCCTTACGAGCGGTCGAGCGAGTTCAAGCGCAAGGCGGCGGCCGGCAAGCCGTATCCGTCGCAGGCGCCGTGGTATCCGGCCGCCCCGCAGCTCGGCTCGGAGTGGCTGACCAGCGCGCTCAACGGCTATCCGTATCCGCTGAAGGCGCTGTTCGTCTGGAACGCCAACCCGATCTACGGCATCCCGGGGCTGAAGAGCGCGATCTCGACCGCGTTGAAGGATCCGAAGAAGCTGCCGCTGATCGTCTCGATCGACCCGTTCATCAACGAGACCGGCGCGTTCGCCGACTACATCCTGCCCGACACGCTGCTGTTCGAGACCTGGGGCTTCGCGGCGCCCTGGCATGCGGTGCCGAGCCGCACCTCGACGGCGCGCTGGCCCGTGGTCGAGTCCAAGAACGCCAAGACGGCGGACGGCGAGCCGATCTCGATGGAGGCGTTCTTCATCGCGCTCGGCAAGACGCTCGGCCTGCCGGGCTTCGGGCCGAACGCCATGGCGGACGCCGCCGGCACGCTGCTGTCACTCGACAAGCCGACCGACTGGTTCTTCCGCGCCGCCGCCAATGTCGGCTTCGCGGGCCAGAAGCCGGTGAACGATGCGACCGACGAGGACGTCGCGCTGACCGGCTTCGGCCGCCACGTGCCGGCCCTGCAGGCGACGCTGAAGCCCGAGGAGT
The DNA here is from genome assembly GCF_016653355.1 of Rhodoplanes elegans. Classification (GTDB taxonomy): domain Bacteria; phylum Pseudomonadota; class Alphaproteobacteria; order Rhizobiales; family Xanthobacteraceae; genus Rhodoplanes; species Rhodoplanes elegans. The sequence continues at coordinate 15,967 of NZ_NHSK01000111.1, forward strand.
GGCGCAAGGCCGCCCACGTGTTCACGCGCGGTGGGCGCTATCAGCCCTACGGCCAGGCCTACGAGGGCGACCGCATGGCCCAAAAATTCGCGCCGGCCCTGACGCTCTACAACGAGCAGGTCGGCACGGCCAAGAGCTCGATGACCGGCAGGCGCCACTCCGGCGTGCCGCAATGGACGCCGCCGTCCTTCTGCGACGGCACGCCGATGCGCACGGTCTATTCGGAGGCGGAGTGGCCGATGCTGCTGATCAGCCAGAAGTCGGTGCTGATGAGCGCCTACACGATCGGCCTCGACCGGCTGCGCGGCATCCATCCGGAGAACCCGGTGGCCCTGCATGCCGACGACGCGGCGCGGCTCGGCATCGCCAACGGCGACCCGGTGCGGATCGCGACGCCGGGCGGCACGGTGGTCGGCACGGCGCTGGTCCGCAAGGGCGTGATGCGGGGCGTCATCGCCGTCGAGCACGGCTTCGGCCACACCGAGTTCGGGGCGCGCGCGCACCAGATCGGCGGCACCCGCCAGGCCGATGGAAAGGCGCTCGGCGCCGGCATCAACCTCAACGATCTCGGCCTGTCGGATCCGACCCGCAAGGACTTGTCGGTCTGGCTCGACCCGGTCTCCGGCACCTCGGTCCGCCAAGGCCTGCCGGCGCGTATTTCGCGGGCGTGAGGGACTGATCGTTGGTCGTGACATCGGCGCGTGCGGGTCGCAGCGCGAGCAGGGAAGGCCGAGCACCGGGACGGCGACGGCGGCCTCTCGGTGCCGGTCGACGCGGCGCGGATCGACGGAGCTGATGGTCGCGCAGGTCGGGCCATGAACTCCCGCCACGGCGTCCCGGCGACAGCGCATCGCGGATCGAGGGTGACCACTGGGGCATGTCGCCGGCGACCAGCTCGGCGTGCCGCACCCGCGTCGGCACGGATCGCTACGTCGCTGGGGGGCTCCTTGCCCGACAGAACGCAGCGCCTCCTTTATCTGCGCGGACCAGAACAATGGTGGCGCACGCTTGGCGTGCAATGGCGACTCTACGAAGCTGACCCGGAAAGCCGCAGCTTTCGCGCGAGGCCGATTCATTTTGCCATCCGAAGTGCCCCCGATCTTCATACCTCCTTCGCGGAAATCCGACATTCCTGCGCGAATCCGACAATCTAAATCCGGCGAATACGCTACTTATCACAGAAAGAAACAGTAATTACTTCCATCCAAACTGTATCTCAAAGAACACACAGGTTGACTGCTTGAAGTTATTTTACTTTTTTACTAAAATTTAATCCGCAAACAGTCAAATCCGTAATAACGGCGTATCGCCGCGACCGTGTGTCATCATCCGGTCGGTGCCAGTCAGTTCAGATCGTTCGCTGAAATCTCCGCACAACGGAGCGACACGTCATTCGGCTCGGTGCAGGTGAACCCCTGCGCGCGGCCTCAGGCGACGTGTGCTCCGGCGGATGCACCGTCGAGGAACAAGGCCCCATGTCCATGTCCATGTCGAGCCCGCCGGTTCCGGTGTGGAGATCGAGCCGCCTGAGCCTCCTTGTCAGTCGGCTCCCGATCGGGACGCGAATCTATGCCGCATTTGGCGTCACCCTGGTCCTGCTGGTCGCGCTCGCCCTCTTGGCCGTGCGCAGCATCAATTCCATCGGGCAGTCCTTCGACACTTACGGGACGATCAGCACCAACACGGTCGCGGGCCTCGCCATCGAGCGCAACTTCGTCGGCTTGCGGCGAAACGTACTGGCCTACACGACGACGGGCAGCCCCGAGGCGTTGGAGCGGGTGCGTGGGTTGGCGGCTGCCCTGCCGAAGGACATCGCCGCGTTGACCGACGCCCTGATCGTCGCCGAGCGGAAGGCGGCCCTGCAGGCGGTCAGGCCGCTCGTCGACCAGTATGTCGGGGAGATCGGCACGGCCGTGACACTGCGCACGGCGCGCGAAAAGACGGTCGCCGAGCGCATGGATCCGCTCGGAACGAAAGCGCGCGCGGCGGTGGCCGAGCTGGTGCGCCAGCTGACGGCCGACGGGGAGGCCGAAGCCGTGGCCGCCGCGGCGCTGGTGCGCGAGGCGCTGATGCTGGCGCGCCTCGACGCCCTGCGGTTTCTCGGCAAGCCCGGTCAGGCGACGGTGTCCCGGTTCCGCACCAGCCTTGCCGCGTTCGACACGGCCGCAACCGGGCTCGACCGGCGTCTGAGCAATCCCGAGCACCGCCGCCTCGCAACCGAGACGACCCAGACGATGCATGCGTACGCTCAGGCGTTCGAGGCGGTGGTGAAGGAGACCGCCGAGCTGGACGCGCTGCTCAACCGAACCTTCGTCGAGCTCGCCGACCGTATCAACACGGCACTCGGCGCGTACAGCCAGGCGCAGCGCGCCGGCCTCGCCCAGATCCAGTCCGAGACACATCAGGTCGTCGCCCAGGCGAACGTCCTGATGATCGGCCTCGGCATCGCCGCCGTGGTGCTCGGGCTCGGGCTCGCCGTGGTGATCGGCCGCGGCATCACGCGACCGCTGGTCGGCCTGGTTGCCGCGATGAAGCGGCTCGGCGAAGGTGACTTCTCGGTGGTGCTGCCGGGTCTCGGCCGCGGCGACGAGGTCGGCGCCATGGCGGCCGCCGTCGAGGCGTTCAAGGTCAAGGCGGCCGAGCGGGCCCGGCGCGAGACCGAGGAGAGAGCCGAGCAGGACCGGCGCGCGAGCGCCGAACGCAAGGCCGAGATGGTCCGGCTCGCTGACGGCTTCGAGCGGGCGGTCGGCGGCATCGTCGACACGGTGTCGGCCGCGGCGACCGAGCTCGAGGCGGCGGCTGGCACGCTCACCCGCACGGCCGAGACCACGCAGCACCTCTCGGCGACCGTCGCGGCCGCCTCCGAGCAGGCCTCCACCAACGTCCAGTCCGTCGCGTCCGCCACCAACGAGATGGCCGCGTCAGTCAACGAGATCAGCCGCCAGGTCCAGGAATCGACGCGAATCACCGGCGAGGCCGTGCGGGAGGCGCAGGAGACCGACGCCCAGATCGGCCACCTCTCGATCGCCGCTGGCCGCATCGGCGACGTCGTGAAGCTGATCACGGCGATCGCCGAGCAGACCAACCTGCTGGCGCTCAACGCCACCATCGAGGCGGCACGGGCAGGTGAGGCCGGCAAGGGGTTCGCCGTCGTCGCTCAGGAGGTGAAGGCGCTGGCGGCGCAAACCGCGAAGGCCACGGGCGAGATCTCGTCCCAGATCGCCGGGATGCAATCGGCCACCCAGGCTTCGGTCGTCGCAATCAAGGCGATCGGCGGGACGATCGCGCGGGTCTCGGAGATCTCCGCCACCATCGCGGCCGCCGTCGAGGAGCAGGGTGCGGCGACCTCGGAGATCGCCCGGAACGTCCAGCAGGCGGCGGCCGGCACCACCGAGGTCGCCAGCAACATCACCGAGGTCAACCGCGGCGCCGGCGAGACGGGGTCGGCCTCCTCCCAGGTGTTGTCCTCGGCCCAGTCGCTGGCCGGCGAAAGCAACCGCCTCAAGCTCGAGGTCGACCGGTTCCTGGCGAACGTCCGTTCGGCATGACGCGCATCGTCCTCACAGGAGTGATCCAATGTCGAACATCGTCGACTTCCCCAAGGTGCCGCTGGCCGAGAACGCTCCCGAGGCCGGTCCGGCCGACGCTCACCGACTGCTGGGCTCGCTGCTCGACTGCACGCAGCCGTTGATGGCGATCCTCGACGCGCTGGACCGGGCGGCGGCCGATCTCCCGGACGCTAACGATCATCAGAACCGGATCGCCGAGTCGAAGGCCGTGATGGCGAGCGCCCGCGCGCGGCTCCGCTCCGTCATCATGACCAGCATCCTCGCCGTGGACGGGGTCGTGATGATGCCCGACGGGAATGCGACAATGCTCACAGGAGGCAAGGACAGCGGCCGCCGCTGACTGGCTCCCGACGAACCACCCCGACTCGCTCCGGCCGGTCCAGTGGCCGGCCGGAGCGGGCAAGAAGAGAAAAATCGACGGAGGGGACGGCATGCTCGACCGCTTCGTGATCGTCCGATCCAGCAGCTTCGACGAGTTTCGCGTGGGCGGACGCGTGTTCACTCCGGAGGTCTCCAGATTCGAGCCCGCGGCGCGAGAGGCCTTCAAGGGTCAGATTGCCGCCTTCACGTTTGGAAAGGCTTCCGATTCGGTCATCCTCGGCTCGGCCGTCACCTCGGTCGGTGTGCTGGCGCGAATGGAGCCGATCGAGACCGTGCGAGTGCTGCTGCCGACCTCGGCCGCGTTCCGCATCCAGGGCGGGCGCTGGACCCGCGAGTTCGCCGGTTTCGGCCGGGCGGCGCTGATGCCGGCACGCGGCTTGGACGGCCAAGCCGGAGCCGGGCATTTCCTGGAGGTGCGGATGCCGAGGTCGCGCCTCGCCGGGGCGATGGATCTGCTGGAGTGCAATGCCGAGATCGGCGCCGTGCTCGATCGGTTCGGCTGCGATCCGCGCCTCGACGGACTGCGGCTTTTCGCCGAGCACGTTCATCACTTGGTCGCCAGCATCGATCAGGAGCCGGCCGCGCTGGTCGACTTCGACCGCTTCCGGAGCGCGCACGAGCAGATCCTCGTTCTTCGCCTCGCGCGCGTCATCGCGGCGGCGGCGCGCCACTCGCGACAGCGCGGCCCCTCGCGTGGCGGCGTCGCGCTGCCTCGTGCCATGGAGTTCATTCACGCCCATGCCGAGGGCGATGTCGATCTCGCCGCTCTAGCACGTTTCGCTGGTGTGTCTTTGCGGACGCTGCAGTTCCGCTTCCGAAGTGAGTTCGACAAGACCATCGTGCAGTATGTGCGCGACCACCGCCTGGCGCTTGCGCGAGACCGGCTGGAGCGGGCGGACCCGGAGGCGACCGTTACGGGAATCGCCGTCGCGACCGGCTTCAGCCATCTCGGCGAGTTCTCGCGGCTGTATCGGCAACGTTACGGCGAGCTACCGAGAGAGACTCTGCAGCGTGCGCGTGCCGGCAAAGCTCGAAGCTGGTCCGGCGATAGGCCGTGAACGGCACGACGCGCCGGCACCCCTCTCCCGAGTCGCGGGCGCCGTCGCTCCGACTATATATGACCTGTCGGCATTCCGCGGCGCGCGGAACGCGAGAACCCGGAATCCAGCGACGACGAGCGCGTTTCTGGCTGGATTCCGGGTCCGGCGCGGAGCCTGTCGTCGGGCCGGCCGAAGGTCGGACCCGATGGCGCCGGCCCGGAATGACGGCGCCGATGGGTGGGAACGAACTCACACCGCCAGCAGAATGCGGGCGACGCCCTGCGGGTCGGCCACCATGGCGTCGTGGCCGCAGGCGAGCGCCTCCATCCGCCACGACGGATCGGCAGCGAGCTTCGCCGTCACGGCGTCGAAGGCGGCGTTGGGGAAGCCTTTGGCGCGGATGAACACCTTCTTGGCGATCCTGTCCCGCGCACCCGTCAGCACCATGCGGTCCGTGTAGGTCTTCATCGGATGCGGCGTGCACAGGCCGTCGACCCACGGCCGGTCCGGCTCGGCGACGCCGAGCGCCGCGGCCGGGTAGGGCTTCAGCGCGATCTCGCCGGTCTGTGGCGCGGCCGCGATGGCGTCGCGCACGCCCTGCGACGTGCCGTCGATCATGGCCGAGCCGTTCTCCGGCATGAAGGCGTCGAGGAAGACGAGCGCGCCGATCCTGTCGGCGACCTGCTCGGCGACGCCCGTCAGGATGAAGCCCGCATAGGAGTGGCCGACCAGGATCACGTCCTCGAGCCGCTCCCATTTGATCACGTTGACGACGTCGGCGACGTGGGTGTCGAGCCCGACCGCCGGGCCGAGCAGGTGGCTGCGCTCGCCGAGCCCGGTCAGGGTCGGGGCGAACACGCGATGTCCTTGTTCGACGAGCAGGTCGGAGACGCGGCGCCAGCACCAGCCGCCGTGCCACGCCCCGTGCACCAGCACGAAGGTTTTCATCGATGTTCTCCGGATCGCCGCGCGCAGAGACCGGCGCGGCCGAGAGGCGGGGGCAGGCGGATTAGATACCCGGCCCGGGCGGGCGTCCATGGCGCCGGCTTCGGAGCGGAGATGCGGAATTCGCGCGACGCGCTTGCGACGCGACGGCCGGACCGGCATGGTCGCGGCCCTTCGTCCGAACCGTGCAGACCGATCGTGGCCGCGTCCCCCGAAAACTCCGCCGATCCCGCTCTCGACGCCCGCTTCATGGCGCTGGCGCTGGCGCTCGGCCGGCGTGGACTCGGCAACACCTGGCCGAATCCGGCGGTCGGCGCCGTCGTCGTGCGGTTCGACGGCGGCACGCCCCGCATCGTCGGCCGCGGCTGGACCCAGCCGGGCGGCCGCCCGCATGCCGAGACCGAGGCGCTGAAGCGCGCCGGCGATTTTTCCCGCGGCGCAACCCTCTATGTGACGCTCGAGCCGTGCTCGCATCACGGCAAGACGCCGCCCTGCGTCGACGCGATCCGGGCGGCCGGGATCGCCCGCGTGGTCTCGGCGATCGAGGATCCCGACACCCGGGTGGCGGGGCGCGGCCACACGATCCTGCGCGACGCCGGCATCGTCGTGGACATCGGGGTCGGCGCCGCCGAGGCGTTCGCGGCGCATGCCGGCCACATCCGCCGCGTGCTGGAGGGGCGACCGCACGTCACGCTGAAGATGGCGCTCTCGGCCGACGGCAAGGTGGCGCTCGCCGGACGGCGTCCGGTAGCCATCACGGGCGCGGCGGCGAATGCCCGCGTCCACCTGATGCGCGCCATGCACGACGCGATCCTGATCGGCATCGGCACGGCGCTGGCCGACGACCCGCTGCTCACCTGCCGGCTGCCGGGGCTTTTTCCGCGCTCGCCGGTGCGGGTGGTGATGGACGCGACGCTTCGCTTGCCGCCGACGTCCCGCCTGGTGGCGACGGCACGCGAGACGCCGCTGTGGATCGTGACGCGGCCCGACGCGCCGGCCGACGCGGTGGCGCGGCTGCGCGAGGCCGGCGCTCATCTGATCCATGTCGCGCCCGCCGAGACCGGCCCCGGGGTCGACCCGGCCGCGGCGCTGCGGGCGCTCGGCGGCCTCGGCATCACCCGGCTGCTGATCGAGGGCGGCCCGACCGTCGCGGCCGCGCTCTCACGCGTCGACCTGATCGACGCGGCGGTGCTGCTGCACGGGCCGCTGGTCATCGGCCCGGACGGCGTCGATCCGTTGGAGGGGCTTCCGCTGGCCGCGCTGACCGCCGGGCCGGCCCTCGCCTTGCAGGCGACCGAGATGCTCGGCCCCGACCGGCTCGACGCCTATACGCGTCGCGCCGCGTGCCTCTGATCCCGGCGCCCACCACCGCCGTTGCCCCGGCGCGCCCGGCGACCTATCGTCGACAGGCGACCAACGAACAGGACCGCTTCGCCGGCACCGTCGATCCCCGAGCCTCGTCTCGCGGACCAGAACGGGCCGGGACGGGAGCGGCCAAGGGAGAGAAACACAGTGACCGACTTCACGCGACGCGAGACGCTCGTCCGCGGCGGCACGGCGCTCGCCGGCACGCTCGCCGCCTTCTCGGTGCCGGGACCGGCAGCCGGGCAGGGCGCGCCGATAAAAATCGGGTTCAGCATGGCGCTGACCGGCGGGCTCGCCGGCGGCGGCCGCGCGGCGCTGCTCGCCTATCAGATCTGGGCCGAGGAGGTGAACCAGAAGGGGGGCCTGCTCGGCCGCAAGGTCGAGCTCGTCTATTACGACGACCAGTCCAATCCGGCGACCGTGCCGGGCATCTACACGAAGCTCCTCGACGTCGACAAGGTCGACCTGGTGATCTCCGGCTACGCCACGGTGCCGACCGCCGCCGCCATGCCGGTCGTGATCCAGCGCGGCAAGCTGTTCATGTCGCTGTTCGCGCTCGCCGCCAACGACCAGTTCCGCTACGACCGCTACTTCCAGATCCAGCCCAACGGGCCGGAGGCGAAGTTCGAGTTCTCGAAGGGCTATTTCGAGCTCGCCGGCAAGCTCGACCCGAAGCCGCGCACGGTCGCGCTGGTCGGCGCCGACGCCGAGTTCTCGATCCTGGCGCTCGAAGGTGCGCGCGAGAACGCCAAGAAGGCCGGCTTCCGCATCGTCTACGACCGCACCTATCCGCCCTCCACGGTCGACTTCACGCCGATCGTGCGGGCCATCAAGGCGGCCAATCCGGACCTCCTGTTCATCGCATCCTATCCGCCGGACTCGGCCGGCATGATCCGCACTGTCCACGAGGTCGGGCTCGGCGCCCGGATGGTCGGCGGCGGCATGATCGGCCTTCAGTTCGCGGCGCTGAAGCAGCAGCTCGGGCCGATGCTGGAGAACATCGTCGCCTACGATCTCTACGTCCCCGAGCCGACCATGAACTTCCCCGGCATCGAGCAGTTTTTGGTGAAGTATCGCGAGCGCGCCGCGCCGGCCGGCGTCGATCCGCTCGGCCTCTACATCCCGCCCTTCGCCTATTCGGAGATGCAGATCCTCGGCGCCGCCGTGCAGGCGGTCGGCTCGCTCGACGACAAGGCGCTGGCCGATCACATCCGCAAGACCAAATTCACGACGATCGTCGGCGATATCGCGTTCGGCGACCGCGGCGAATGGGCAGAGCCGCGCATCCTGCTGATCCAGTACCGCGGCATCGAGGGCAACGATCTCGAGCAGTTCAAGAAGCAGGGCAAGCAGGTGATCCTGCACCCGGCCAAGTACAAGTCGGGCGACCTCAAGGTGCCGTTCGAGCCGATCAAGCGGTAGCGACGGATATTGCGGGCGGGCTACCTGCGCCCGCCCTCAGTCGTTCCGGGGCGGCGCGTAGCGCCGAGCCCGGAACCCCCATACGCCCTGAATGTCGTGAGCCATTGAGACTGGGGTTATGGATTCCGGGCTCGCGGGCCGCGCCCGCGCCCCGGAATGACGGAATCCACCCCGCCGCGTCGCTGGGTCGCGCCTTCGGTAAACTGCGCATGCGGTGCCTGCGCGAGTCGGGCTACAGAGCCCCCGGGCTGGTCCCTATCTCCCGGCATAGTCGACGTTTTTTGTATTAGTTCGGGGGTCGCCCGGTCTCCCGCCCGGTCTTTTCCATCCGCCGTCTGCGCCGTTCGTCGTCTTTTCGTTTGTCCGCCGCCTTCGTAGTTTGCGTTGCAGCAATGCTGCGTATTCGCAAGCGGCGAGAATTGCCGCATCAGGCCGACCATTCTGCCGGGGATCTGTCCGCAGCGGGCCCTCGGCGCCAGACGAGGCGAATCCATGAGCACCTACCGACTGCAGTCGCTCTTCGCCCCGAAGTCGCTGGCGCTCGCCGGAGCGAGTCCGCGCGATCTCTCCCTCGGGCGTATCGTTCTTCGAAACATTCGCGAGGCCGGCTTCAAGGGCAAGCTGCAGCTCGTCAATCCGCACCACGCCGAGATCGACGGCGTGCCGGCGGTGGCGAGCCTCGACCAGCTCGAGGGGACGCCGGACGTGCTCGTCATCACGGCGCCGCCGGCCGAGGTGCCGGGCCTGGTGGCGAAGGCCGGCGCCCTGAAGATACCGACCGCCGTGATCATCACCTCGGGGCTCGGTCACGGGCCCGGCTCGCTCGCCGAGGCGACGGCCCAGGCGGCGCGGCCGCATGGCCTGCGGGTGCTCGGGCCGAACTGCCTCGGCGTCCTGGTGCCGAGCCTCGCGCTCAACGCCAGCTTCGCCACCCGCATGCCGAAGGTCGGCGACCTCGCGCTGATCTCGCAGTCGGGCGCCATCGCGTCGAGCCTCGTCGAGTGGGCGGCGAGCCGCTCGATCGGGTTCTCGGCCGTCGCCTCGATGGGCGACGCCGTCGACGTCGACTTCGGCGACCTGCTCGACTACTTCGCCCTCGACCGGAAGACGCGTGCGATCCTGATGTATGTCGAGTCGATCACCGACGTGCGCAAGTTCATGTCCGCGGCCCGCGGCGCGGCCCGCGTGAAGCCCGTGATCGTGGTCAAGTCCGGCCGGCACACCGAGGCGGCGCGCGCCGCCGCGACCCACACGGGCGCACTCGCCGGCGCCGACGCCGTCTACGACGCGGCGTTCCGGCGCGCCGGCCTGCTGCGCGTGCTCGACCTCGACGAGCTGTTCGCCGCCGCCGAGACGCTCGGCCATCTCAGCCCGTTCGAGGGCAAGCGCCTCGCCATCATGACGAATGGCGGCGGCATCGGGGTCCTGGCGGTCGACCGGCTGATCGACTTCGGCGGCACGCTCGCGACTCTCTCGGAGAAGCGCGTCGCCGAGCTCGACGCCGTGCTGCCGAAGTCCTGGTCGCGCTCCAACCCCGTCGACCTGATCGGCGACGCCGACGCCAAGCGCTACCGCGCCGTGCTGGCGCAGTTGATCTCGGACCGCGACAACGACGCCGTGCTGGTGATGAACTGCCCGACCGCACTCGCCTCGCCGGCCGAGTCGGCCGCCGCCGTCGTCGAGGTGATCCAGCGCGAGCGCGCGCGGAGCATGATGCGCAAGCCCGTGCTGTGCGTCTGGGTCGGCGACCGCGGCGAGGCGACCCGCATCTTCGACCAGGCCGGCATTCCGCATTACGACAGCGAGACCGAGGCGATCCGCGGGTTCATGCATCTGGTCCGCTATCGCGAGGCCAACGACTCGCTGATGGAGACGCCGCCGAGCGTGCCGACCCAGTTCGTCTCCGACACCGAGACCGCACGCGGCGTGATCACCAAGGCGCTCGCCGCCGGCAAGACCTGGCTCGACCCGATCGAGATCGAGGCGCTGCTCGGCGCCTACGGCATCCCGGTCGCACCGAGCCATCTCGCCCGCAACGGCTTCGAGGCGGCGCGCGCGGCGCGGCCGTATCTGGCCAAGGGCCAGGCCGTGGTGCTGAAGATCCTGTCGCCCGACATCGTCCACAAGTCGGAGATCGACGGCGTCCGCCTCAACATCCTGAGCGAGGAGGCGGTCCGCCGCGAGACCGAGGACATCCTGGCCCGCGCCCGCGCGGCGATGCCGACGGCGCGGCTGATCGGCGTGACGGTCCATCCCATGGTGGTCAAGCCGAAGGCACGCGAGCTGATCGTCGGCGCCGCCGAGGACCCGATCTTCGGCCCCGTGGTGGTGTTCGGCCGCGGCGGCATGGCGGTCGAGGTGCTCAACGACAAGGCACTGGCGCTGCCGCCGCTCGACATGAAGCTCGCCCGCGACCTCGTCGACCGCACCGGCGCCGGCCCGCTGCTCGGCGCCTATCGCAACGTGCCGCCGGCCGACCGCCAGGCGATCGAGCTGGTGCTGGTGAAGATCTCGCAGCTCCTCGCCGACATGCCGGAGATCCGCGAGATCGACCTCAATCCCGTCCTGGCCGACGAGAGCGGCGTGATCGCGGTGGACGGCCGCATCACCATCGCGCCCGTCGCGGCCGGCGCCCGCAGCCGCTTCGCCGTGCGGCCCTATCCCAAGGAGCTCGAGATGCACGTGCCGGGCTGGGACGACCACCCGGTGCTGCTGCGCCCGGTGCGCCCGGAGGACGAGCACCTCTACCTCGACTTCTTCAAGCACGTCAGCGAGCACGACCTGCGGCTGCGCTTCTTCGCACCCGTGAAGGAGTTCAGTCATACCTTCATCGCCCGTATGACGCAGATCGACTACGCCCGCGCCATGGCGTTCGTCGCCATCGAGGAGCGCACCGGCGAGATGCTGGGCGGCGTGCGTATCCACTCGGACGCGAACTACGAGAAGGGCGAGTATGCCGTGCTGGTGCGCTCCGACCTCAAGGGCAGGGGCCTCGGCTGGGTGCTGATGCAGCGGATGATCGACTACGCCCGGGCCGAGGGACTTTCCGAGGTCGAGGGCCAGGTCCTGCGCGACAACACCACGATGCTGCGCATGTGCACGGAGCTCGGCTTCCGCATCGAGCACGACCCGGAGGATCCGGGCCTGTGCAAGGTGGTGCTCGACCTCAGCGCCGAGGGGCCGGTCGCGAGCGCCGCGGAGTGAGGCGGACGGGCCCGCCGCCGCGCTGTCTCGCGCGCACGGGCGCTCCGCTCACCGGGCTGGGCGCACGGCCGGCCCCGGGCGCTCCCGTCGGCGCCGAAGGCGCCGGCCACAGGGCGGAATGCTGATTCGCTACATCTTGCCTTGCGGCACGGAGTCATCCTCCGCATGATACCGGGAACGGCACCGAACGCGGCGCGTCGCCGGCGCCCCCAGAACAACCAGCGGAGGTGTCGTGCTCGGGTGGAAATGCTTTGGGATGTGCCTATTTAGGGAGCCTGCACAGTGCGGCCCCGGCCGCTTCGGCCATGGCGCGCGGATGCTCTGGCGATGCAGAGCCGCTGCCCCTTCTTCCGGCATCCGCGCCGCTTGCGGGCTGTGGGGCACTGCGGTAAGCGTCTCGCGTCGCCGCCCTGGAAACGCTCCAATCGATCGCCCTGGGATGCCGCGGCACGGGCGCAGCGGGGTAGCCCGGACCGGAACCGTCCGGGACCGAGAAGCACGAGAACGGCCGCCGGCAGGGACCTCCCTCCCGTCGGAATGTCGATCGCGATCAGGGGTCTCGAATGAACGGCTTGCTGCTCGACTATCTGCCGATCGTGGTGTTCGTCGCCATCGCCCTCGTGATCGTGCTCGGCCTGATGGTCGCGCCGTTCCTCATCGCCTACAAGAATCCCGACGCGGAAAAGCTCTCGGCCTATGAATGCGGGTTCAACGCATTCGACGACGCCCGCATGAAGTTCGACGTCCGATTCTATCTCATCTCCATCCTGTTCATCATTTTCGACCTCGAGGTTGCGTTCCTGTTTCCCTGGGCGGCGGCGTTCGGCGAGATCGGCTTGTTCGGTTTCTGGTCGATGATGGTCTTCCTCGGCGTCCTGACCATCGGCTTCGTCTACGAATGGAAGAAGGGAGCCCTCGAATGGGATTGACCGACCGGACCCAATCCGACCGGACTCTGGTGGCTCCCGCCCCGACCGGCGTCCTCGACCCGCGCACCGGCAAGCCGGTCGGGGCCGACGACCCCTTCTTCGTCGGCCTGAACGACGAGCTGGCCGATAAGGGCTTCATCGTCACGGCGACCGACGAGATCATCAACTGGGCGCGCACCGGCTCGTTGATGTGGATGCAGTTCGGGCTGGCCTGCTGCGCCATCGAGATGATCCACGCGGCGATGCCACGCTACGACCTCGAGCGCTTCGGCTTCGCGCCGCGCGCCTCGCCGCGCCAGTCCGACGTGATGATCGTCGCCGGCACGCTGACCAACAAGATGGCGCCGGCGATGCGCAAGGTCTACGACCAGATGCCGGAGCCGCGCTACGTCATCTCCATGGGCTCGTGCGCCAACGGCGGCGGATACTACTATTACTCCTACTCGGTGGTGCGCGGTTGCGACCGCATCGTCCCGGTCGACGTCTACGTCCCGGGCTGCCCGCCGAGCGCGGAGGCGCTGCTCTACGGCGTTCTGCTGCTCCAGAAGAAGATCCGCCGTACCGGTACCATCGAACGATAGGCGCGAGGATCGCATGGACGACAAGGTCGTCGTGGACAGGCTCGACGAGCTCGGACAGGCCGTCCTGCGCGCGCTGCCGGGCGCCGTGACGGGGTACAGCGTGGCCGTCGGCGAGCTGACGATCACGGCCGTGGCGGCCGAGATCGTCGCGGTCACCAAGCGGCTGCGCGACGATCCCGACTTCGCCTTCGTCGGCTTCGTCGACGTGACGGCGGTGGACTGGCCGCAGCGGTCGAAGCGCTTCGACGTGGTCTACCACCTGCTGTCGCCCACCAAGAACTGGCGCATCAGGATCAAGACGCAGACCGACGAGACGACGCCGGTGCCGTCGATCATCTCGGTCTATCCGGGCGCCGACTGGTTCGAGCGCGAGGTGTTCGATCTCTACGGCGTGGTGTTCACCGGCCATCCGGACCTGCGCCGCATCCTCACCGACTACGGCTTCGAGGGGCACCCGCTGCGCAAGGACTTCCCGCTCACCGGGTTCCTCGAGGTGCGCTGGGACGACGAGCAGAAGCGCGTCGTCTACGAGAAGGTGCAGCTCGGTCAGGAGTTCCGCAACTTCGACTTCCTCTCGCCCTGGGAGGGAACCGACTACGTGCTGCCGGGCGACGAGAAGGCGAAGTGAGCGCCCACATGAGCACGCGCCGCCGTTCGCTACTCGCCATTCGCCACTCGCTACCCGCTACTCGCGTCTCACAGGCGACCTGAGCATGGCCGAAACGTCCGTCCGCAGCTTCACGATCAACTTCGGGCCGCAGCATCCGTCGGCGCACGGCGTGCTGCGGCTGCTGCTCGACCTCGACGGCGAGGTGGTGGAGCGGGCCGACCCGCATGTCGGGCTCCTCCATCGCGGCACCGAGAAGCTGATCGAGTACAAGACCTACATGCAGGCGATCCCGTATTTCGATCGCCTCGACTACTCCTCGCCGATGTCGCAGGAGCACGTCTTCTGCATGGCGATCGAGAGGATGCTCGGCATCACGGTGCCGCGTCGCGGCCAGCTCCTGCGCGTCCTGTTCCTCGAGCTGACCCGCATCAAGAACCACATCCTCAACATCACGACCGGCGCGCTCGACATCGGCGCGCTGACCCCGCCGCTGTGGGGCTTCGAGTTCCGCGAGCAGATCATGGGCTTCTACGAGCGCGCCTCGGGAGCCCGCATGCACGCCAACTACTTCCGCCCGGGCGGCGTGCATCAGGACGTGCCGCAGGCGCTGCTCGACGACATCGAGGCGTTCTGCGACCCCTGCCTCGGCATGATCGCGGATCTCGACGCGCTCCTCACCGAGAACCGCATCTTCAAGCAGCGCATGGTCGACATCGGGATCATGACGCTCGACGAGTGCTGGGGCTGGGGCTATTCGGGCCCGCTCGTGCGCGCCGCGGGCGGCGCCTGGGACCTGCGCCGCGCCCAGCCCTACGAGTGCTACGACGAGATGGAGTTCGACATCCCGGTCGGCAAGCACGGCGACTGCTACGACCGTTATCTTGTGCGCATGGAGGAGATGCGGCAGTCGATCCGCATCATGAAGCAGTGCCTCGCCAAGCTGAAGCAACCGGACGGGCAGGGGCCCGTGCTCGCCACCGACAACAAGGTGACGCCGCCGCGCCGGGGCGAGATGAAGCGCTCGATGGAGTCGCTCATCCACCACTTCAAGCTCTATACCGAGGGCTTCCACGTGCCGGCCGGCGAGGTCTACGCCGCGGCCGAGACGCCGAAGGGCGAACTCGGCGTCTATCTGGTCGCCGACGGCACCAACAAGCCCTACAAGTGCAAGATCCGGGCGACCGGCTTCGCGCATCTGAGCTCGATCGATCACATCAGCAAGGGGCACATGCTGGCCGACATGACCGCCATCATCGGCTCGCTCGACCTGGTGTTCGGGGAGGTTGACCGCTAATGGCCGTCCGTCGTCTCGCTCCCGCCGAGAAGCAGCCGGAGGCGTTCGCCTTCACGGCCGAGAATCTCGAATGGGCCAAGGGCCAGATCGCCAAGTATCCGGAGGGACGCCAGGCCTCCGCCGTGATCCCGCTGTTGTGGCGGGCGCAGGAGCAGGCCGGCGGCTGGGTGCCGCAGAAGGCGATCGAGCACGTCGCGGTCCTGCTCGGCATGCCGGTGATCCGGGTGCTCGAGGTCGCGACGTTCTACACGATGTTCAACCTCGAGCCGGTCGGGAAGCACCACGTCCAGCTCTGCGGCACGACGCCGTGCGTGCTGCGCGGCGCCGACGCGCTGAAGAAGGTCTGCAAGGAGAAGATCGGCCACGAGCATCACGTGACGGCCGACGGCACCTTCTCCTGGGTCGAGGTCGAGTGCCTGGGCGCCTGCGTCAACGCGCCGATGGCCCAGATCAACTATGACTATTACGAGGATCTGACGCCCGAAAACTTCGCGAAGCTGCTCGACGATCTCGCGGCGGGCCGCGAGGTGAAGACCGGACCGCAGATCGACCGGCAGTTCTCGGCGCCGGTCGGCGGGCCGACCACGCTCACCGGCGACGCCGGGACGGGTGCGCCCGCCACCGAGAAGGAGCCGGCGCTCGCCGACAGCGACGCCAAGCGGCCCGGCGAGGCCGCGAACGTGCGTGAAGAGGCCGTTCCCAAGCCGCCGGTCGGGGTCGGTCCCCGCGGCGGCAGAACCACCAGGCGCGAATGATGCTGCACGATCGCGATCGCATCTTCACCAATCTGTACGGCCTCGACGACTGGGGCCTCGCGGGCGCGCGCCGGCGCGGCGCCTGGGACGGCACCAAGGCGCTGCTGGAGAAAGGCCGCGATGGCATCATCAACGAGATCAAGGCCTCGGGCCTGCGCGGCCGCGGCGGCGCCGGCTTCCCGACCGGCCTCAAGTGGTCGTTCATGCCGAAGACCTCGGCGGACGGACGGCCGAGCTATCTGGTCGTGAACGCCGACGAGTCCGAGCCCGGCACCTGCAAGGACCGCGAGATCCTGCGCCACGATCCGCATCTGCTGATCGAGGGCTGCCTGGTCGCCGGCTTCGCCATGGGCGCCTCGGTCGGCTGGATCTACGTGCGCGGCGAGTTCGTCCGCGAGCGCGAGCGCCTGCAGGCGGCGATCGACCAGGCCTACGAGGCCCGGCTGATCGGCAAGAACAACATCCACGGCTTCGACTTCGACCTCTACGTCCATCACGGCGCCGGCGCCTATATCTGCGGCGAGGAGACGGCGCTGCTGGAGAGCCTCGAGGGCAAGAAGGGCATGCCGCGGCTGAAGCCGCCGTTCCCTGCCAATGTCGGCCTCTACGGCTGCCCGACCACGGTCAACAACGTCGAGAGCATCGCGGTCGGCCCGACCATCCTGCGCCGCGGCTCCTCGTGGTTCTCCTCGATCGGCCGGCCCAACAACACCGGGACGAAGCTGTTCTGCATCTCCGGGCACGTGAACAAGCCGTGCAATGTCGAGGAGGAGATGGGCATCCCGCTGCGCGAGCTGATCGACCGGCATGCCGGCGGTGTGCGCGGCGGCTGGGACAATCTGCTCGCCGTGATTCCGGGCGGCTCGTCGGTGCGCTGCCTGCCGGCCGATCTCTGCAACGACCTGCCGATGGACTTCGACTCGCTGATGAAGCTGAAGTCGGGTCTCGGCACCGCCGCCGTGATCGTGATGGACAAGTCGACCGACATCGTCCGGGCGATCGCGCGCATCTCGTACTTCTATCGCCACGAGAGCTGCGGCCAGTGCACGCCGTGCCGCGAGGGCACCGGGTGGATGTGGCGCGTCGTCTCGCGCATGGCCGAGGGGCGGGCGCAGAAGCGCGAGATCGACATGCTGCTCGAGGTCTCGAAGCAGGTCGAGGGTCACACCATCTGCGCGCTGGGCGACGCGGCGGCGTGGCCGATCCAGGGCCTGATCACGCATTTCCGCCACGAGATCGAGAAGCGCATCGACGAGTACGCGGGTCGCCCCGACGACGAGGGCGTGCGCGATCCCAATACGGTCGCCGAGGCGGCGGAGTAGGGCGGACCGAACGATGGCCGAGCAGATCGACAGCATCTTGTTGGAGTTCATGCGGCGGTTCGATCGCAAGCTCAACGATCTGACGGACGATGTGCGCGAGCTGAAAGTGCGGATGACCGGAGTCGTGGAAGGGTTGGCCGGCGTCAACCGCCGGATCGACCGGCTCGAGGATCGACTGACCAGGATCGAGCGGCGGCTCGAGCTGTCGGACGCCTAGAACGAAGATTGACGTCATGGCCGGGCGCGTCCCGGCCATCCGGGCCTTCGGGCGCTCGGATGCCCGGCGCGAAGCCGAACGTGACGACGGAGAGGACAAGGGAAGCGCGATGACCAAGATCGTCGTCGACGGCATCGAAGTGGACGTCCCGGCCGAGTACACGCTCCTGCAGGCGTGCGAGGCGGCGGGCGCCGAGATTCCGCGCTTCTGCTTCCACGAGCGCCTGTCGATCGCCGGCAATTGCCGCATGTGCCTGGTCGAGGTGAAGGGCGGCCCGCCCAAGCCGGTCGCCTCCTGCGCCATGAACGTGCGCGACCTGCGCCCCGGTCCGAACGGCGAGCCGCCCGTGATGCTCACCAAGTCGCCGATGGTGAAGAAGGCGCGCGAAGGCGTGATGGAATTCCTGCTGATCAACCATCCGCTCGACTGCCCGATCTGCGATCAGGGCGGCGAGTGCGATCTGCAGGACCAGGCGATGGCCTACGGCGTCGACTCCTCGCGTTTCCAGGAGAACAAGCGCGCCGTCGAGGACAAGTATCTCGGCGCCCTCGTCAAGACCTCGATGAATCGCTGCATCCAGTGCACCCGCTGCGTGCGCTTCGTCACCGAGGTCGCCGGCGTGCCGGAGCTCGGCGCCATCGGGCGCGGCGAGGACATGGAGATCACCAGCTATCTCGAGCACGCGCTGACCTCCGAGCTGCAGGGCAACGTCGTCGATCTCTGCCCGGTCGGCGCGCTCACCTCGAAGCCCTACGCCTTCACGGCGCGCCCCTGGGAGCTCTCGAAGACCCAGTCGGTCGACGTGATGGACGCGGTCGGCTCGGCGATCCGGGTGGACAGCCGCGGTCGCGAGGTGCTGCGCATCCTGCCTCGTCTCAACGAGGACGTGAACGAGGAGTGGATCTCCGACAAGACCCGCCACGTCGTCGACGGGCTGCGGGTCCAGCGCCTCGATCGTCCCTATGTGCGCGAGAACGGCAAGCTGCGGCCGGCGTCGTGGGGCGAGGCGTTCAAGGCGATCGCCGCGAAGATCGACACCACCGGGCCGGGCCGCATCGGCGCCATCGCGGGTGATCTCGCCAGCGTCGAGGAGATGTTCGCGCTCAAGGAGCTGCTGTCCGGCCTCGGCTCCAAGAGCATCGACTGCCGCCAGGATGGCGCGGCGCTCGATCCGGCGCTCGGCCGCGGCACCTATCTGTTCAACCCGACCATCGCCGGGATCGAGCAGGCCGACGCACTGGTGATCGTCGGCGCCGATCCGCGTCGCGAGGCGGCGATCCTCAACGCCCGCATCCGCAAGCGCTGGCGCATGGGGCCGTTCGCGGTCGGCGTGATCGGCCCGCGGGTCGATCTCACCTATCCGTACCACTATCTCGGCGCCGGTCCGGAGACGCTCGCCGACCTCGCCGCCGGCAAGGGCGACTTCGCCCCTATCCTCTCGGCCGCCGAGCGGCCGCTGGTGCTGCTCGGGGCCGGCGCGACGGCGCGGCCCGACGGCGCCGCGATCGCGGCGCTCGCCGCCAAGGCGGCCGTGGCGGCCGGTGCCGTGACGGACACCTGGAACGGCTTCGGCGTGCTGCACACGGCGGCCTCGCGGGTCGGCGGTCTCGACGTCGGCTTCGTGCCGGGGCAGGGCGGCCTCGACGCGACCAAGATGGCCGCCTTCGGCACGCTCGACGTGCTGGTCCTGCTCGGCGCTGACGAGATCGAGGTCGCCCCCGAGACCTTCGTCGTCTACATCGGCACCCACGGCGACCGCGGCGCCCACCGCGCCGACGTGATCCTGCCGGGTGCCGCCTACACCGAGAAGTCCGGCCTCTGGGTCAACACCGAGGGGCGGCCGCAGATGGGTCTGCGCGCTGCGTTCCCGCCGGGCGACGCCCGCGAGGACTGGGCGATTCTTCGCGCGCTCTCCGACGTGCTGGGTCGCAAGCTGCCGTGGGACTCGCTGGCCCAGCTCCGCGCCGCGCTGTTCAAGACCCACCCGCACCTGCAGCGGCTCGACCGCATCACGCCGGCGAGCGGCGACGACGTGCAGCGGCTCGCCTCGCGGGCCGGCACGGCCGGGCAGATCGACCCGGCGCCCTTCGGCGAGACGATCACGGACTTCTACCTGACCAACCCGATCGCCCGCGCGTCCGCCGTCATGGCCGAGTGCTCCGCACTCGCGCAAGGCGGCGCCGCGCTGCGCGCCGCGGAGTAGCCCCCGATGGCCGAGCTTTGGACCAACACCCTCTGGCCGCTCCTGCTCATCGTGATCCACAGCGTCGCCGTGCTGCTGATCCTAATGACGGCGATCGCCTACATCCTGTACGCCGACCGGAAAATCTGGGCGGCCGTGCAGATCCGGCGCGGCCCCAACGTGGTCGGCCCGTGGGGACTGCTGCAGTCCTTCGCCGACATGCTGAAGTTCGCCATCAAGGAGCCGATCATCCCGGACGGGGCCAACAAGGGCCTGTTCCTTCTGGCGCCGATCGTCACCTGCGTGCTGGCGTTGTCGGCCTGGGCCGTGATCCCGGTGGCCGACGGATGGGCCGTCGCCGACATCAATGTCGGCATCCTCTACATCTTCGCGATCTCGTCGCTCGGCGTGTACGGCATCATCATGGCCGGCTGGGCGTCGAACTCGAAATACGCCTTCCTGTCGTCGCTGCGCTCCGCCGCCCAGATGGTGTCCTACGAGGTCTCGATCGGCTTCGTGATCATCACGGTGCTGCTCTGCGTCGGCTCGCTGAACCTCGGTGACATCGTCAAGGCGCAGGACACCCAGTACGGCCTGCTCGGCTGGTACTGGCTGCCGCTGTTCCCGATGTTCATCATCTTCTTCGTCTCGGCGCTGGCCGAGACGAACCGGCCGCCCTTCGATCTGGTCGAAGCCGAGTCCGAGCTCGTCGCCGGCTTCATGGTCGAGTACGGCTCGACGCCCTACGTCCTGTTCATGCTGGGCGAGTACGTGGCGATCACCACCATGTGCGCCATGTGCGTCATCCTGTTCATGGGCGGCTGGCTCTCGCCGATCCCGTTCGCGCCGTTCACCTGGGTGCCCGGGGTGATCTGGTTCAGCCTCAAGGTGCTGTTCGTCTTCTTCATGTTCGCCTTGGTGAAGGCGTTCGTGCCGCGCTACCGCTACGATCAGCTCATGCGGCTGGGCTGGAAGGTGTTTCTGCCCATCTCGCTGGTGATGGTCGTCGTCGTCGCCGGGGTGCTGCAGTACACCGGGCTCGCGCCGAAGTGAGGGACCCCCGATGAGACTCGACCTCGCCGCCAAGCAGCTCTTCCTGTGGGAGTTCGTGCAGGCCATCGGCCTGTCGATGCGCTATTTCTTCAAGCCGAAGCCCACCATCAACTATCCGTTCGAGAAGAACCCGCTGTCGCCGCGCTTTCGCGGCGAGCACGCGCTGCGCCGCTATCCGAACGGCGAGGAGCGCTGCATCGCCTGCAAGCTGTGCGAGGCGATCTGCCCGGCCCAGGCCATCACCATCGAGGCGGGGCCGCGCCGCAACGACGGCACGCGGCGCACCACGCGCTACGATATCGACATGGTGAAGTGCATCTACTGCGGCTACTGCCAAGAGGCGTGCCCGGTGGACGCGATCGTCGAGGGTCCGAACTTCGAGTTCGCCACCGAGACGCGCGAGGAGCTCTACTACGACAAGGCCCGCCTGCTCGGGAACGGCGACCGCTGGGAGCGCGAGATCGCCCAGAACATCGCGCTCGACGCGCCGTACCGGTGAGCGGGATGATCGCGTCTTCCCACCCCACGAACGCCGCGCCCCGGACACCTCTCCCCGCGTGCGGGGAGAGGTCGGATGTCGCGCGATCCGCGCGACATCCGGGTGAGGGGGCGTCGCCGCGAATCTCGTCTATGCGAATCTCGTGGTCTCTGCTCTGCGGAGACGTCCCCTCATCCGTCTCGCCGCGCCGCGGCGAGACACCTTCTCCCCGCGCGCGGGGAGAAGGAAGTCTGGCGCCGCGCCTCGTTCCGTTCGCCCCGCCGAGGACGAAGTCATGATCCCCGCGCTGTTCTTCTATCTGTTCGCCGGCGTCTGCGTCGCCTCCGCCGTGATGGTGGTGGCCTCGCGCAACCCGGTGCACTCGGTGATGTTCCTGATCCTGGCCTTCGTCAACGCGGCCGGCCTGTTCGTGATGATGGGCGCCGAGTTCCTGGCCCTGATCCTGATCGTCGTCTATGTCGGCGCCGTCGCGGTGCTGTTCCTGTTCGTCGTGATGATGCTCGACGTCGACTTCGCCGAGCTCAGGCGCGGCTTCGACAACTATCTCCCGATCGGCGCCCTGATCGGCATCGTGCTCCTGGTCGAGCTCCTGCTGATCGCCGGCGCCTGGGCGATCGGGCCCGGCGTGCCGAAGACCGTCGCGCTGCCGATCCCGACCGGAGTGAGCAACGCCGAGGCGCTCGGCCTCGTGCTCTACACGCGCTACGTCTACTTCTTCCAGGCGGCGGGCCTCGTGCTGCTGGTCGCGATGATCGGGGCGATCGTGCTGACGCTGCGCCACAAGCCCGGCGTCAAGCGGCAGTCGATCCCGGACCAGCTGATGCGCCGGAAAGAGGCGATCATCGAGCTCCGGAACGTCCGGCCGGGGCAGGGGCTGTGAGGGGGACGCAAGGATGACCATCGGCCTCGGCCATTATCTCGCGGTCGCCGCGATCCTGTTCACGATCGGGATCTTCGGCATCTTCCTCAACCGGCGGAACGTCATCATCATCCTGATGTCGGTCGAGCTGATCCTGCTCGCCGTCAACATCAACATGGTGGCCTTCTCGACCCACATGGGTGACCTGGTCGGGCAGGTGTTCGCCCTGATCATTCTCACCGTGGCGGCCGCCGAGGCGGCCATCGGGCTCGCGATCCTGGTCGTCTTCTTCCGCAATCGAGGCTCGATCGCGGTCGAGGACATCAACCTCATGAAGGGCTGAGCGGCGCGATGTACCAGGCCATCGTCTTCCTGCCCCTGCTGGGCTTCCTGATCGCCGCCGCGATCGCCATCGTCGGCGCCCGCACGCTCCATCCGGGCGGGTATCCCGCGCCGGACGAGGAGCACGCGCACGCGGTGCCGCACGGCTCGGGCGCCCCCGATCCGCACGGCAGCCACACCGCCGTCCACGTGTCGCACGACGAGCATTCGCACGGTGCGCACGGCGCCGCGCATGGCGGCCACGACGACCATCACCACGCCGAGCCTGCGGCGCCCGGTTCGCGCGCCGCCGAGGTGGTGACGACCGTCCTGTTGTTCGTCTCCATGGCGCTGTCGTGGATCGCCTTCGCCCGCGTCGGCTTCGGCGGCGCGGAGGTGCGCGAGGCGATCGCCCCGTGGATCCTCTCCGGCGACCTCAAGGTCGAGTGGGCGCTGCGCGTCGACAGCCTGACCGCCGTGATGCTGGTGGTCGTCACCACCGTGTCGGCGCTCGTCCATCTCTATTCGATCGGCTACATGGTCGACGATCCGGACCGGCCGCGCTTCTTCGGCTACCTGTCGCTGTTCACCTTCGCGATGCTGATGCTGGTGACGGCCGACAACCTGGTCCAGCTGTTCTTCGGCTGGGAGGGCGTCGGCCTCGCGAGCTATCTGCTGATCGGCTTCTGGTACAAGAAGCCGTCGGCCTGCGCGGCCGCCATCAAGGCCTTCGTGGTCAACCGGGTCGGCGACTTCGGCTTCATGCTCGGCATCTTCGCCGTGTTCGTGATGACGGCGGCGGTCGACTTCGACACCGTCTTCGCCCAGGCGCCGTCGCTGGTCGGCAAGACGATCCACTTCCTGAGCTGGGATCTCGACGCGCTCACCGTGATCTGCCTCCTCTTGTTCATGGGCGCGATGGGCAAGTCGGCGCAGTTCCTGCTGCACACCTGGCTGCCCGACGCCATGGAGGGCCCGACCCCGGTCTCGGCCCTGATCCACGCCGCCACCATGGTGACGGCCGGCGTGTTCATGGTGGCGCGCCTGTCGCCGCTGTTCGAGCTCGCACCCGTGGCGCTCGCCGTCGTCACCTTCATCGGCGCCACCACGGCGCTGTTCGCGGCGACGATCGGCCTCGTGCAGAACGACATCAAGCGCATCGTCGCCTACTCGACCTGCTCGCAGCTCGGCTACATGTTCGTCGCCATGGGCGTCGGCGCCTACTCGGTCGGCATGTACCACCTGTTCACGCATGCCTTCTTCAAGGCGCTCCTGTTCTTGGGTTCGGGCTCGGTGATCGTCGCGATGCATCACGAGCAGGACATCCGCCGGATGGGCGGGCTGCGCCTGAAGATCCCGTTCACCTACTGCATGATGCTGGTCGGCACGCTGGCGCTCACCGGCTTCCCGCTCACCGCCGGCTACTTCTCCAAGGACGCCATCATCGAGGCGGCCTTCGCGAGCGAGCACGGCCATCACAACCCGATGGCGCTCTACGCCTTCGTGTGCACCGTGGCGGCGGCGGCGCTCACCTCGTTCTACTCCTGGCGCCTGGTGTTCAAGACCTTCCACGGCGCGCCGCACGACCGGCACCACTACGACAAGGCGCACGAGAGCCCGCTGCCGATGCTGATCCCGCTCGGCGTGCTCGCCGCCGGCTCGATCCTCGCCGGGGTGCCGTTCAAGGAGGCCTTCGCGGGCGACGGCGTGAAGGAGTTCTTCCGCAACTCGATCGTCGTCGGCGACATCCTGGGCGAGATGCACCACGTGCCCACTTGGGTCGTCTATCTGCCGACCGTGATGATGGTCGCCGGCTTCGCGATCGCCTGGCTGTTTTACATCAAGGCGCCGTCGATCCCGCGCGCGCTCGCCAAGGGGCTCAAGCCGATCTACCTGTTCCTCCTGAACAAGTGGTACTTCGACGAGCTCTACGACCTGATCTTCGTGCGGCCCGCGATGTGGCTCGGCCGCACCCTGTGGAAGCAGGGTGACGGGGCGATCATCGACGGGCTCGGGCCGGACGGCGTCTCGGCCCGGGTGATCGACGTCACCCGCAACGTGATCCGGCTGCAGACCGGCTATCTCTACCACTACGCCTTCGCGATGCTGATCGGCGTGTCGGCCTTCGTGACGTGGTTCATGATCTGGGGAGCCCGGTGATGGCCAGCTGGCCCGTCCTTTCCGTCACCATCTTCCTGCCGCTCCTCGGCGCGCTGCTGATTATGATGCTGCGCGCCGAGGACGACTCGGTGAAGACCAACGCGCGCTGGATCGCGCTGTGGACGACCGTGATCACCTTCGCGGTGTCGCTCGTCATGGTCTGGCGCTTCGACGCCGGCTCGACCGAGTTCCAGTTCGCCGAGAAGGCTCCCTGGCTCGCCGGCACCATCAGCTACCACGTCGGCGTCGACGGCATCTCGCTGCCCTTCGTGATCCTCACCACGGCGCTGATGCCCTTGTGCATCGTCGCCAGCTGGAAGCCGATCCAGAAGCGCGTGAAGGAGTACATGGTCGCGTTCCTGGTGCTCGAGACCATGATGACCGGCACCTTCGCGGCTCTCGACGTCGTCGTCTTCTACCTGTTCTTCGAAGGCGGCCTGATCCCGATGTTCCTGATCATCGGGGTGTGGGGCGGTCCGCGCCGCGTCTATGCGAGCTTCAAGTTCTTCCTCTACACGTTGCTCGGCTCGGTGCTGATGCTGCTCGCCATCATGGCGATGTACGGCAACGCCGGCACGACCGACATCCCGACGCTGCTCGCGCACGACTTCCCGCGCAATCTGCAGACCTGGGCGTGGCTCGCCTTCTTCGCCTCCTTCGCGGTGAAGATGCCGATGTGGCCGGTGCACACCTGGCTGCCGGACGCCCACGTCGAGGCCCCGACGGCCGGCTCCGTGGTGCTGGCCGCCGTGCTCCTGAAGATGGGCGGCTACGGCTTCCTGCGCTTCTCGCTGCCGATGTTCCCGGAGGCGTCGGAGTTCTTCGCGCCGATGGTGTTCGTCCTCTCGGTGGTGGCGATCGTCTACACGTCGCTCGTCGCCCTCATGCAGGAGGACGTCAAGAAGCTGATCGCCTACTCGTCGGTCGCCCATATGGGCTTCGTCACGATGGGCATCTTCGCCGGCAACCAGCAGGGCATCGCCGGCAGCGTCTTCCAGATGATCTCGCACGGCATCGTGTCGGGCGCGCTGTTCCTCTGCGTCGGCGTCATCTACGACCGCATGCACACCCGCGAGATCGCCGCCTATGGCGGCCTCGTCAACCGCATGCCCGTCTACGCGACGATCTTCATGATCTTCACGCTGGCCAATGTCGGCCTGCCGGGCACGTCGGGCTTCATTGGCGAGTTCCTCACCCTGATGGGCGCCTTCCAGGTCAACACCTGGGTCGCGTTCTTCGCCAGCTTCGGCATCATCCTGTCGGCCTGCTACGCGCTGTGGCTCTACCGCAAGGTGGTGTTCGGGGCGCTGGAGAAGCCGTCGCTCGCGCATATCCGCGACGTCGAGCCGCGCGAGATCGCGATCTTCGCGCCGCTCATCGTCCTGACGATCTGGTTCGGCGTCTACCCGAAGCCCGTCATAGACATGTCGGCGGCCTCGATCCAGGCGCTCGTGCAGGACTATCAGGACGCGATCAAGACCGCCGCCGGCGCGGCGCCCGAGATCGCCGGCAAGTCCGCTGCCTCGACCGCCTCCGAGATCGCCACCAAGACCGCCGCCGCCCTCGGCCGCTGACCGGACAAGAACGGCATCCCGATGAACAACCTCGCCGAGCTTCCCGCCCTCTACCCGGCCATGCCCGAGATCGTGCTCGCGGCCGGCGCCATGGTGCTGATCCTGATGGGCGCCTTCCGGGGAAATCAGTCGACCGGCGCCGTCTCGGGCTTCGCCGTCATGCTGCTGATCGCGGCGGGCGTCGTCGTCGCGCTGATGCCGGCCGAGACACAGACCACCTTCGGCGGCAGCTTCGTGCTCGACCCGTATGCGAAGTTCTTCAAGCTGCTGGCGCTGATCGGCTCGGCCGTCGCGATCGTGATGTCGGGCGAGTTCCTGTCGTCGCCGGACCGGGCGCGCTTCGAGTATCCGGTGCTGATCGTGCTCGCCACCACCGGCATGCTGATGCTGATCTCGGCCGGCGACCTGATCGCGCTCTATCTCGGGCTCGAGCTGATGAGCCTGTCGCTCTACGTCGTCGCCGCGATCGATCGTGACAAGCTGAAGTCGACCGAGGCCGGGCTGAAGTACTTCGTCCTCGGCGCGCTGTCGTCGGGCATGCTGCTTTACGGCGCCTCGCTGGTCTACGGCTCGACCGGCAGCGTCACCTTCGCCGGGATCGCGCAGGGCGCGGCCGCGGGCGGGGTGGGGCTCACCTTCGGGCTCGTCTTCCTGCTCGCCGGCCTGTGCTTCAAGATCTCGGCGGTGCCGTTCCACATGTGGACGCCCGACGTCTACGAGGGCGCGCCGACGCCGATCACGGCGTTCTTCGCCGCCGCGCCGAAGGTCGCCGCCATGGCCGTGTTCGTCCGGCTCGCCACCACGGCGTTCCCGACCGTGGTGCCGCAGTGGCAGCAGATCGTCGTGTTCGTCTCGATCGCCTCGATGGCGCTCGGCTCCTTCGCGGCGATCGGCCAGACCAACATCAAGCGGCTGATGGCCTACTCGTCGATCGGCCATATGGGCTTCGCGCTGATCGGGCTCGCCGCCGGCACGGCCGAAGGCGTCCAGGGCGTGCTGATCTACATGGCCATCTATGTCGCCATGACGCTCGGCACCTTCGCCTGCATCATCGCGATGAAGCGGGAGGAGGGGCCGGTCGAGAACATTTCCGATCTCGCGGGCCTCGCGCGCACCAAGCCCGGAGTCGCCTTCCTGCTCGGCATGATGATGTTCTCGCTCGCCGGCGTCCCGCCGCTCGCCGGTTTCTTCGCCAAGTTCTACGTGTTCCTCGCCGCCGTGAACGCCGGCCTCTATGCGCTCGCCGTCATCGGCGTGGTGACGAGCGTCGTGGGCGCCTACTACTATCTCGCCATCGTCAAGGTGATGTATTTCGACGAGCCGGCGCCGGCGCTCTCGCCGATGCGCGGCGAGCTCGGCGTGGTGCTCACCGTGACCGGGCTGTTCGTCCTCCTGTTCTTCGTCTGGCCGGCCCCGCTGGTCGACGCCGCCTCGGCGGCGGCGAAGTCGCTGTTCTGATGAACTGAGCGCCGAACCGTCACCCTGAGGTGCTCGCCGCAGGCGAGCCTCGAAGGGCGACGGCCGAAGCGCTGCGGCCGCATCCTTCGAGGCCCGGCTTCGCCGGGCGCCTCAGGATGACGGAGAGAGGGCGGGCGGCTTGCCAGACGCTTTCATCACCGGCACGACGCTCGGACTCGGCGCCGCCGACATCCCGCACCTCGCCTTCCAGGCGATCGACTCCACCAACGCCGAGGCGCTGCGGCGCGCCCGCGATGGCGAGACCGGGCCGGTGTGGATCACGGCCGAACGCCAGAGCGCGGGGCGGGGGCGGCGTGGCCGTGCCTGGACGTCGGCGTCGGGTAACCTGTTCGCGAGCCTGTTGCTGGCCGATCCGGCGCCGATCCCGGAAGCCTCGCAGATCTCTTTCGTCACGGCGCTCGCCGTGCACGACGCGGTCTGCGCCGTCGCGCCGTCGCTCGCGCCCCGGCTGACGCTGAAGTGGCCGAACGACCTCCTGTGCGGCGGCAGGAAGCTCTCCGGCATTCTGGTCGAAGGCGAGACCCGGCACGGCCTCGTGGTGGTGGTCGGCATCGGGATCAACTGCGCCCATCATCCCGACGACACGCTCTATCCGGCGACCGACCTCGCCGCCGAGGGCGCCGCGGCGAGCCCGGCCGCCGTGTTCCTGGCGCTCGCCGGCGCCATGCGGGCGCGTCTCGCCGAATGGGACCGCAGCCGCGGCTTCGCCTCGATTCGCGACGCGTGGCTCGCCCGCGGACCGGTGCCCGGGACCCCGCTGATGGTGCGATTCGAGGGGACCGAGACGGCCGGGCGATTCGAGACCATCGACGGCCACGGGAATCTGCTAATCACCGGTGACGAGGGCGTCCAGAAGATCGCCGCCGGCGACGTGTTTCCGCTTCACCGGCCGGACGCGCTCCCCTCGAACCGGCGCGACGCATGATCACCAAGGCCGACGAGCTCGTCTACGCCCCGCTCGGCGGGGTCGGCGAGATCGGGATGAATCTCTCCGTCTACGGCTACGGCAGCGGCCGGAAGAAAGCCTGGATCGCGGTCGATCTCGGCGTGTCCTTCGGGGGCGGCGAGGATCTGCCGGGCGTCGATCTCGTGATGCCGGACATCCGATTCCTGCTGGAGGAGCGCAAGAGCCTTCACGGCCTGATCCTCACCCACGGCCACGAGGACCATTTCGGCGCCATCATCGACCTGTGGCCGCGCCTGAAGGTGCCGATCTTCGCGACGCCCTTCACGGCCGCGCTGTTCGAGGCGAAGCGCCAGGCGGAGCCCGGCGCGCCGGAGATTCCCGTCAACGTCGTGCCGCTCGGCGGCACGATCAAGCTCGGCCCGTTCACGGTCGAGCTCTGCTCGATGTCGCATTCGATCCCCGAGTCGAACGCCCTGATCATCGGCACGCCGCTCGGCAAGGTCCTGCACACCGGCGACTGGAAGCTCGACCCGACGCCCGTGGTCGGCCCGGCGACCGACGAGGCGCGGCTGCGCCGGCTCGGCGAGGAAGGGTGCCTCGCCCTGGTCGGCGACTCGACCAACGCGGTGCGCGACGGCCGCTCGCCCTCCGAGAGCGAGGTCGGCGCGACGCTGGCGAAGCTGATCGCCGCGGCGCCCCAGCGCGTCGCCATCACCACCTTCGCGTCGCATGTCGCGCGCATCCGCTCGATCGCGCTCGCCGCCCGCGACTGCGGCCGCGAAGTCGTGCTGGTCGGCCGTGCCATGGAACGTGTCGTCCAGGTGGCACGCGAGACCGGCCATCTCGACGGCGTGCCGGAGTTCCGCTCCGCCTCGAACTACGGCTACTTCCCCCGCGACAAGGTGGTCGCGTTGTGCACGGGCAGCCAGGGCGAGCCGCGCGCCGCGCTCGCCCGCATCGCCTCCGACTCGCATCCCGAGATCGGTCTCGCCAAGGGCGACCAGGTGATCTTCTCGTCGCGCACGATTCCCGGCAACGAGAAGGCCGTGAACAAGATCATCAACGGCCTGGTCGCTCAGGGCGTGGAGGTGATCACCGAGCGCGATCATCTCGTCCATGTCTCGGGCCATCCGCGCCGCGACGAGCTGAAGGAGCTGCTCGGCTGGGTGAAGCCGAGCATCATGATTCCGGTCCACGGCGAGCCCCTGCACCTCGCGGCGCATGCGAAGCTCGCCCGCTCGCTCGGCGTGCCCGAGGTCGTCGGCTGCCGCAACGGCGACCTCGTGCGCCTCGCGCCGGGGCCGGCCGGCATCGTCGACGAGGTGCCGCAGGGCCGCCTCTACAAGGACGGTTATCTCATCGTCGAGGCCGAGGCCCGCACGGTCGCGGACCGCCGGCGGCTCGGCTTCGTCGGGGTCGTGTCGGTCGCGCTCGCGCTCGACGAGACCGGCACGCTCTGCTCCGACCCGGAGGTCGAGCTGATCGGCATCCCGGAGAACGACGGCCGCGGCAAGAGCTTCGCGGCGCAGGCCGTACAGACCGCGCTGGAGACGGTCGAGCATCTGCCGCGCGCCCGCCGGCGCGACCCGGACACGGTCGCCGAGGCGGTGCGGCGCGCGGTGCGGGGCGGCATTGCGGCGTCCTGGGGCAAGAAGCCGCTCTGCCTCGTACACGTACTGACAGTCTGACCGGCCGCGATCGGGCATAAAGGGGCAACGGCCGCGCGGGTGGTCCGCGACGCCAGCCAAAGGGGACCGACATGATCGGACGTCTCAACCATGTCGCGATCGCCGTGGGCGATCTGGAGAAGGCCTGCAAGCTCTACCGCGAGACCATGGGGGCGAAGGTCTCCGAGCCGCTGCCGCAGCCGGCCCACGGCGTCACCGTGGTGTTCATCGAGCTGCCCAACACCAAGGTCGAGCTCTTGCATCCGCTCGGCGAGAACTCGCCGATCGCCAAGTTCCTGGAGAAGAGCCCGGACGGCGGCATCCACCACATCTGCTACGAGGTCGACGACATCCTCGCGGCCCGCGACCGGCTCAAGGCCGGCGGCGCCCGCGTGCTCGGCGACGGCAACCCGAAGATCGGCGCCCACGGCAAGCCGGTGCTGTTCCTCCACCCGAAGGACTTCAACGGCACGCTCGTCGAGCTCGAGCAGGCGTAGAAGGCAGGGACGTTGCTCACACCTCTCCCCAGCGGGGAGAGGTCGGATCTCGCGCATCGGCGCGCGATCCGGGTGAGGGGGTGCCGAGTTCTCCAACTGCTCCGTAAACCCTCACCTCGGTCGCGAGCTGCGCTCGCGCCCGACCCTCTCCCTCAGGGAGAGGGTGGCTGTCTGCCCTTGGCGATCGCTTCGAGACGAATCGACACTACGAACCTGACGGGCACTCACCCCCATGCCCTGGACGACCTTTGCGGCCATCTACTTCGTCACCTGGTGGATCGTGCTGTTCGCGATCCTGCCGTTCGGCGTGCGCTCGCAGCACGAGACCGGCGACATCTCGCCCGGCACCGATCCAGGCGCGCCAGCGGCGCCGCGGCTCCTCGCCAAGGCCGGCTGGACTACGCTCGTCACCACGGCGCTGGTCGGCGCCTTCTGGGGCGCCGTGACGGGCGGCGCCATCGACATGGAGCGATTCGCGACGCTGTGGGGCCTGTTCCCGCGGCACTGACGCCGCCCCGGACAACCGTCGCCCGTCGTCGCGAGGAGGCTTTCTCTCCCCCCTCATGGTGAGGAGGCTTGCTCTTCTCCTCATGGTGAGGAAGCCGCGAAGCGGCCGTCTCGAACCATGAGGCCACCCGGCGCGTGACCGGCCGGCAGCGCCCGGGCCGCGCCCTTCGAGACGCGCCTTCGGCGCTCCTCAGGACGACGGGACGAGCCGAAATCCGGAGGGTTCGGTTTGGCGACCGGGCCCGCCGGCCCGGCAGGCAGGCAGGCAGGCAGTCAGGCAGGCAGGCAAAAAAAAAAGCAGGACCGCGGTCCTGCCTTCTACGCCGAGTTTTTTGCCATTTCCCCGCTATGTTGTTCTAGGGGCGGCAGCGATCGAGCGCGCCGTTTGGCTCTTCCTCCCACAGACCTGGACCACGTTCCTGACGCAACATTATTTCAATCCCGGAACGTCAGGAACGACGTTCGTTTCATAGCTAAAGGATTCCGCCTTGTCATCCCAGTTGTCTCGCGCTGCAACATGCCCAGGAGTTGTCTTGGTAAACGAAACCGAGTGCCCGGAGAGCAACGCCGCCGGCATCCCGGCCGGTCTTCGATCGCCCTTGTATTTTCGACGCTAATCCGGTTTCTCTGCACCATTCCTCGAGGAGTTTCGACATGCGCCTGTCCCGGTTTTTCCTGCCGATTCTGCGCGAGACGCCAAAAGAAGCGGAGATCGTGTCGCACCGGCTGCTGCTGCGGGCCGGGATGATCCGGCAGGAATCGGCCGGCATCTACGCCTTCCTGCCGCTCGGACTGCGCGTCCTGAACAAGGTCTGCCGAATCGTCCGCGAGGAGCAGGACCGCTCGGGTGCCATCGAGATGCTGATGCCGACCATCCAGTCGGCCGAGCTGTGGCGCGAGAGCGGCCGCTACGACGACTACGGCAAGGAGATGCTGCGCATCAAGGATCGGCACGAGCGCGAGATGCTCTACGGTCCCACCAACGAGGAGATGGTGACCGAGGTCTTCCGCGCTTATGTGCGGTCGTACAAGGACTTGCCGCTGAATCTTTATCACCTGCAGTGGAAGTTCCGCGACGAGGTGCGGCCGCGATTCGGGCTGATGCGCGGGCGCGAGTTCCTGATGAAGGACGCCTACTCGTTCGACCTCGACTACGAGGGCGCCAAGCACGCCTACAACAAGATGTTCGTCGCCTATCTGCGGACCTTCACGCGGCTCGGCCTGCGGGCGATCCCGATGGTCGCCGACACCGGCCCGATCGGCGGCAATCTGTCCCACGAGTTCATCATCCTGGCGCAGACCGGCGAGAGCGAGGTCTACTGCCATCGCGACTATCTCGACCTGCCGGTGCCGGAGGCGGGCGTCGACTTCGACGATGTCGCCCGAATCCAGGCGATCGTCGACCGCTGGACGTCGCACTATGCCGCGACCTCGGAGAAGCACGACGAGGCCGCCTTCGCGGCCATCCCCGAGGCCGACCGGGTATCGGCGCGCGGCATCGAGGTCGGCCACATCTTCTATTTCGGCACCAAGTACTCGGCCCCGATGAAGGCCGTGGTGGCGCATCCGGACGGCAGCGAGAAGCCGGTCCACATGGGCTCCTACGGCATCGGCCCGACCCGGCTGGTGGCGGCCCTGATCGAGGCGTCGCACGACGAGGCCGGCATCGTGTGGCCGGAGCCGGTGGCGCCGTTCCGGGTCGGCATCGCCAACCTGAAGCAGGGCGACGCGGCGACCGACGCGGCCGCAGGCGAGCTGTACCAGGCGCTATCGGCGCGCGGCGTCGAGGTGCTCTATCACGATCTCGACGAGCGCCCCGGCTCCAAGTTCGCGACCCTCGATCTGATCGGGGTGCCGTGGCAGATCCTGGTCGGCCCCAAGGGCCTGAAAGAGGGCAAGGTCGAGCTGAAGCGCCGCGCCGGCGGCGACCGCGAGCTCCTGTCGCCGGCCGACGTGCTGGAGCGGCTGGCGCCGGTGGGGTGAGCCCTGTCTCTTCACCTCTCCCCGCGCAGGGGGGAGAGGGAAGACGGGCGCCGTTTTCAGAACCCGAGCATCCTTTTGCACCCCGGCCCGATTCCGCCCGAATTCAATGAAATCGGAAGGGCCGATCAAACCTGCGGGTAACGCGGCGCGACCCACACGCGGGGCTCGCGAATCCGGCAGAATCGGGTGTAATCCCGCGTGGAAAGAGCCGCCATGACCGACGCTGCCGGGACGAGACCCTTCGCACCCTTCGAATGGATGCTGTCGCTGCGCTATCTGCGCGCCCGGCGGAAGGAGGGATTCATCTCGGTGATCGCCGGGTTCTCGTTCCTCGGCATCATGCTGGGCGTCGCGACCCTGATCATCGTGATGGCGGTGATGAACGGCTTCCGCACCGAGCTCTTGGACAAGATCCTCGGCCTCAACGGCCATCTGCTGATCCAGCCGCTCGAATCG
Organism: Rhodoplanes elegans; assembly: GCF_016653355.1. Taxonomy (GTDB): domain Bacteria; phylum Pseudomonadota; class Alphaproteobacteria; order Rhizobiales; family Xanthobacteraceae; genus Rhodoplanes; species Rhodoplanes elegans. The sequence continues at coordinate 49,745 of NZ_NHSK01000111.1, forward strand.
CCGCTCACCGATTTCGATCCGGTGGCGCAGCGCATCGCCGCCGTGCCGGGTATCCGGCTCGCGGCGCCGATCGTCGAGGGCCAGGCGCTCGCCTCGTCGCCCTTCGCGGCGAACGGCGTGCTGGTGCGCGGCATGCGGGCTGCCGACCTCGACAAGCTCGCCTCGGTGTCGAAGAACATCAAGAAGGGCACCCTCGAGGGCTTCGACCAGGGGCAGGGGATCGCCATCGGCCGCCGGCTCGCCGATCAGCTCTCGCTGCAGGTCGGCGACAATCTGACGCTGGTGGCGCCGCGCGGCGCCGTCACGCCGATGGGCACCACCCCGCGCATCAAGCCCTACAAGGTGGTGGCGGTCTTCGAGATCGGCATGTCGGAGTACGACGCCGCCTTCGTATTCATGCCGCTGCCCGAGGCGCAGGCCTATTTCAACCGCTCGAACGACGTGACGGCGATCGAGGTCTACACCAACGATCCCGACGCGATCGACCGCTACCGCAAGCTGGTCGCCGACGCCGCCCAGCGGCCCATCTACATGATCGACTGGCGGCAGCGGAACTCGACCTTCTTCAACGCCCTGCAGGTCGAGCGCAACGTCATGTTCCTGATCCTCACCCTCATCGTGCTGGTCGCCGCGCTCAACATCGTGTCGGGCCTGATCATGCTGGTGAAGGACAAGAGCCAGGACATCGCCATCATGCGCACCATGGGGGCGACGCAAGGGGCGATCATGCGGGTGTTCCTGATCACCGGCGCCTCGATCGGCGTGGTCGGCACGCTCACCGGCTTCGTGGTCGGCACGCTGGTCTGCGTGAACATCGACTCGATCCGCCAGTTCCTGTCCTGGGTGACGCAGACGGACCTGTTCCCGCGCGAGCTCTACTTCCTCTCCAGGCTGCCGGCCGAGATGAACGCTTCGGAGACCATCGCGGTCGTCGTGATGGCGCTCGGCCTGTCGCTGCTGGCGACCCTCTATCCCTCCTGGCGCGCGGCCCGTCTCGATCCGGTCGACACGCTCCGGTACGAGTAGGCGAAAGCAACCCCATGGCCGCGACCGAAAGCCCCGTCGTCTTCCTGCATCAGGTCGAGCGGCAGTACCGGCAGGGCGACGTCGTCCTCGACGTGCTGAAAGGCGCCGAGCTCGCCGTGTGGTCCGGCCAGATGGTGGCGCTGATCGCGCCGTCCGGCTCGGGCAAGTCGACGCTCCTGCACATCGCCGGGCTCCTGGAGCACCAGGACGCCGGCGAGGTGTTCATCGACGACGTGCCGACCTCGGGCCTGTCCGACAGCGAGCGCACCCGCATCCGTCGCAACGACGTCGGCTTCATCTACCAGGCCCACCACCTGCTCGGCGAGTTCACGGCGCTCGAGAACGTGATGCTGCCGCAGATGATCCGCGGCCTGCCGCGCCAGCAGGCGGAGGCGCGGGCCGAGGAGCTCCTGTCCTATCTCGGGCTGAAGGACCGGCTGCCGCATCGGCCGTCCGAGCTGTCCGGCGGCGAGCAGCAGCGCGTCGCCATCGCCCGCGCGGTCGCCAACGCGCCGCGCCTCCTGCTCGCCGACGAGCCGACCGGCAATCTCGATCCCAAGACCTCGGAGCACGTGTTCCGGGCGCTGACCCAGCTGGTGCGCGCCTCGCGCCTCGCGGCCGTGATCGCCACCCACAATCTCGACATCGCCGCCCGGATGGACCGCCGCGTCACCCTGAAGGACGGCCGGATCATCGAGCTGGAGTAGGAGAGTGGGCGAATAGCGAATGGCGAATAGGGATTCACGGCGGCGGCCGCTTCGCAAACCTGGTCGCTACTCGCTACTCGCCCCCACCGGCGGAACGCATCGCGAACGTTCGATTGATCCCGGTCAAACTTTTGGAACGCTTCGATTTTTCGGATCGTCCGACGTCAACCGAAGCTGACACCCAGCCGGTTCTCGGTGCGCCAGATCACCCGGCACGGCTGACGCTGGCCGCCGTCCATCACCAGCTCGAACTCGCGCGGGATGCCGAAGGTGCCGGAATGGACGTGCAGGCAGGCGCCGGCGTCGGAGAGATTGCGCACGGCGCACTCGATCTTGGGCGCCTTGTCGCTGGTGGCGATCCGGCCTGTTTTCAGGACCCGGAGACGGCTTGCTCTACGGCGCTCTTCCACCTGCGCCTCCTCGCGCTTCTCCGGGTACCGCCGGGTGATCGGCCGCACCATGCCAGCCACGGTTTTCGTTTCGATTAATTGAATCGCGAAAAGTCGGGGCCGTTAAACCATCCGGAGGGAGGCCGGGTTTATGCTCGTCAGATCGGTCCGCGACATGTCGTTCGTCCTTGACAGAAGAACGGAGAAGGAACTAGTGTTCTCGTCATGTTCTTTTCCGGTGTCGAGGGAGACGATCATGCGCGCCGCCGCCAGCGATCTGATGCGAGCCCTGACCTCGATGACCCTGCTGGTCGGAACCCTCGTCGTGTGGGCGAAGCTGTTCGCGGTGATCTGAGGACGCTGCCGAAGGTGACGGTCGGGCGGCGCGTGGCATTGCCGCGTCGCGGCTGTGGGTGACGACGGGCGGTCGGTAGACAGGAGCCCGCGCGGTTCGCGAATGTGGGGGCGGAGGGCCCGGCCGGCGAGTCGGGCCGTGCGCACGGCCGCGGGGCGGCCGGCCGACCCTTGCGAGTGCCGCCGTGACCGTACCGAGCTCGACCCCGTCCGTCCCGGATGCCGGGACGCCGAATGCCGCGGCGGCGTCTGCGGCCTGCGGTGCGCCCGTAATCGCACCCGCGCCGCCACCGGTGCCGCCGCTCGCCAAGGACCCGGGCTTCGTCCACCTGCACGTCCACTCGGCCTATTCGCTGCTCGAAGGCGCGCTACCGATCGGCAAGCTCGCCGGCCTCGCCAAGGCCGACCGCCAGCCCGCGCTGGCCCTGACCGACACCGACAACCTGTTCGGCGCGCTCGAATTCTCCGAGAAGATCTCGGGCTCCGGCATCCAGCCGATCACCGGGATCTCGCTCGCCGTCGACTTCTGCGACCAGGAGCAGCCCGGCGGTGCCATCGGCCGCGCCGGCCCGCATGCCCGGACGCTGCCGCGCATCGTGCTCCTGGCGGCGCGCGAGCAGGGCTACGGCAACCTGATGCGGCTCAACTCGCGGGCCTTCCTGGAGACCCCGTCGACCGAGGCGCCGCACATCGAGATCGGTTGGCTGGAGGGGCACAGCGACGGGCTGATCCTGCTCACCGGCGGGCCGGACGGGCCGCTCGACAAGGCGATCGCGGCCGGGCAGGGGGCGCTCGCGGCGAGCCGGCTCGCCACCCTGGAGCGCCTGTTCGGCGACCGCCTCTATGTCGAGCTGCAGCGCCACGGCACCGCGGCGGAGCGCCTGGTCGAGCCGGCGCTGGTCGACCTCGCCTATGCGCGCGGCCTGCCGCTCGTCGCCACCAATCAGCCGTTCTTCGCCGGCGCAGAGGATTACGAGGCGCACGACGCGCTGCTCGCCATCGCCGAGGGCCGGCTGCTGGCCGAGGAGGATCGCCGCCACCTCACGCCGGAGCACCGCTTCAAGACCCGGGCCGAGATGGCGGCGCTGTTCGCCGATCTTCCGGAGGCGCTCGCCGCCACGGTCGAGATCGCTCAAAGGTGTGCGTACAGGCCGCGCACGCGAAAACCGATCCTGCCGCATTACGGCACCGAGACGGGCGAGCATCTCGACGAGGAGGCGACCGTGCGAGCGCGTGCCGCCGAGGGGCTCGAGGCGCGGCTGAAGGCGCACGGCGTCGCCCCCGGCCACACCGAGGAGGAGTATCGCGAGCGCCTCGCCTTCGAGCTCGGCGTCATCGCCCGCATGGGCTTCCCCGGCTACTTCCTGATCGTCTCGGACTTCATCCAGTGGGCGAAGAGCCAGGGCATCCCGGTCGGGCCGGGCCGCGGCTCGGGCGCCGGCTCGGTGGTCGCCTGGGCGCTCACCATCACGGACCTCGACCCGATCCGCTTCGGCCTCCTGTTCGAGCGCTTCCTTAATCCGGATCGCGTGTCGATGCCGGACTTCGACATCGACTTCTGCCAGGACCGCCGCGGCGAGGTGATCGACTACGTCCAGAAGCGCTACGGACGTGATCACGTCGCCCAGATCATCACGTTCGGCACGCTGCAGGCCCGCGGCGTGCTGCGCGACGTCGGGCGCGTGCTGGAGATGCCCTACGGCCAGGTCGACAAGCTGTGCAAGCTCGTCCCGCAGAACCCGGCCAAGCCCGTCACGCTGAAGGAGGCGATCGAGGGCGAGGCCAAGCTGCAGGCCGCCCGCGACACCGAGCCCGTCGTGGCGCGCGCCTTCGCGATCGCCCAGACGCTCGAAGGCCTCAACCGTCACGCCTCGACGCACGCCGCCGGCATCGTGATCGGCGACCGCAATCTCTCCCACCTGGTGCCGCTCTATCGCGACCCCAAATCCGACATGCCAGTCACCCAGTTCAACATGAAATGGGTGGAGCAGGCCGGGCTGGTGAAGTTCGACTTCCTCGGCCTGAAGACGCTCACGACGCTCGACACCGCCGTCAAGCTCCTGGCCCGGCGCGGCATCACCATCGACCTCGCCCACATCCCGCTCGACGACAAGAAGACCTACGAGATGCTGACCCGCGGCGAGACGGTCGGCGTGTTCCAGGTGGAAAGCCAGGGCATGCGGCGCGCGCTCGTCGACATGCGGCCCGACCGGCTCGAGGATCTGATCGCGCTCGTCGCGCTTTATCGTCCGGGCCCGATGGCGAACATTCCCACGTATTGCGCCCGAAAACACGGGCACGAGCAGCCCGAATACGTCCATCCCAAGCTGGAGCCGTATCTGCGCGAGACCTTCGGGGTCATCATCTACCAGGAGCAGGTGATGCAGATCGCGCAGGCGCTGTCCGGCTACTCGCTCGGCGAGGCCGACCTTCTGCGCCGCGCCATGGGCAAGAAGATCCGCGCCGAGATGGACAAGCAGCGCATCCGCTTCGTCGACGGCGCGATGGAGCGCGGCGTCGAGAAGGCGCAGGCCGACATGATCTTCGATCTGTTGGCCAAGTTCGCCGACTACGGCTTCAACAAGAGCCACGCGGCCGCCTATGCGCTCGTCTCCTATCAGACCGCCTATCTCAAGGCGAACTACCCGGTCGAGTTCCTGGCCGCGTCGATGACGCTCGACATGGGCAACACCGACAAGCTCTCCGACTTCCGCTCGGAGGCCGAGCGGCTCGGCATCACGGTGGCGCCGCCCTCCGTGAATCGGTCCGGCGTCGACTTCGACGTCGACGGCAACACGATCTTCTACGCGCTCGCCGCCATCAAGGGCATCGGCCGCCAGGCCGTCGAGGCGATCGTCGCCGGCCGCGACGGCAAGCCGTTCCGCGATCTCGCCGACTTCGCCCGCCGCATCGACCCGCGCCAGGTCAACAAGCGCGTGCTCGAAAGCCTCGCCGCCGCCGGCGCCTTCGACTGCATCGAGCCGGACCGCGCCCGCGCGCATGCGGCGGTCGAGGCCGTGCTCGCGACCGCGCAGCGCACCCACGAGGCCGCCGCGAGCGGCCAGAACGACTTCTTCGGCGGCGCGTCCGCGCCCGAGCCCTTGCGCATCCCGGCCTACGAGCACTGGCTGCCGGCCGAGAAGCTGCAGCGCGAATACGACGCCATCGGCTTCTTCCTCACCGGCCATCCGCTCGACGACTACGCGCATCTGTTGAAGCGTCTGCGCCTGCAGACCTGGGCCGAGTTTTCGCGCAGCGTGAAGGCGGGGGCCACGGCCGGGCGGCTCGGCGCCACCGTGGTGTCGCGCACCGAGCGGCGCACCAAGACCGGAAACAAGATGGGGATCATCGGCCTCAGTGACCCGTCCGGCCACTACGAGGCGATCCTGTTCGCCGAGGCGCTCGCGCAGTACCGCGACCTGCTCGAGCCCGGCCGCGCCGTGCTCCTGTTCATCGCCGCCAATGCCGAGGGCGAGGAGGTGCGGGCCCGCATCCAGACCGTCGAGCTGTTGGACGAGGCCGCCGCCAAGCAGCAGAAGGGCCTTCGGATCTTCCTGCGGGACGAGGCCCCGATCGAGGCGGTGGCGAAACGCCTGGAGCCGGCCGGGGGCGGCGCGGCTCCGGGCTCCGCTCACCCCCGCCCAGGCGGGGGTGAGCG